>JBKJOZ010000215.1:0-6016 GCA_046595315.1 Limisphaerales bacterium | reverse complement strand
GAACGGTTTTGAATTTTGTGAATTTTTCAAATTCTGTTGGTTGAATTTCAGGTGCTTTCGGCTGCGCTATTTTCCTCGGTCACTTCTTCGAGGTGTTCTTTTTTCTTCAACCCGACGTAGACCACGCCGCCAATTAAACTCCAAAACAAACCGCCCGCATAAGTCAGAAGCGAAAGCGAAAGTGCGGAGGTGGCAGGAATATTTATCTCGGGCGCGGCCAGCATGAGAACGAAAAGATTTTCGCGCACACCCAATCCGCTGGGAGTAATGGGCAGCGCGGATATGCAAATGATAATCGGCACAATCACCGAAAGTGCGATGGGTGAAATCGTCAGGTTCAAGCCGCGCGCGAGCGCCATGACTTGGAGGACGCAGACGGCATTGAGCGCCATGGAAATGGCAATGGCTTTGAGCATGAACACGCGTTCGCATCCAAATCGCCGACAGGAATCAAGCGAGCGTTCCAGCAATTCGCCTTTGGGAATTTTACGCAAATAACTACGCGCTTTCGGAAAGCGCTTTGAAATGCCCCCAAAAAAAGCGATCCAGAGCACGGCGGTGCAAGCGGCCAGCAAAGCCAGAATCACGACCGCGCAGGCTCCGAGTCGTTCGTGGGAAAAAAGAAGGCGCAAATTCGGCAACATCATCAGAGCGGCAAAAAGAAGCATCGCCCACAATCCCAAAAGTCGATCTACGAAAACCGTGGTGACCGCTTCGGTTTTTTTGTGATGGGTTTCGCGCGCGGCGTAGTAGGCCTTGATCAAATCGCCCCCGGTTGAACCTAGCAGGAATGAATTAAAAAATTGGGCGACAAACGTAATGCCCGTCGCGCGGCGCAACGGCAGATGTAAACCTTGCACTTCCAGAACCATTCGCCAACGCACGACGCCGAGGAGAACCGTCACGACAAAGCAAACCAACGACAAAATAAATGCGTTCGGATGAACGAGGCTGATCGTTTTCCATAATTCTTCCGGGCCAGTGGTCCAGGCATGTTTCCACTGCTCGACACGCGGCAATTCTTGCCACCCTGCGCCGTATTTGGATGAGGCTTCCGTGCGAAAGATGGAATGAAAAATCCAAACCAGCAGGAGGAGGCACAGGCCAATGCGCCAACTGGTTTTCCAAAGTTTTCGCAGGGCGTTCATTCGTTTCCCCAAAGATTTTTAATGTGTTCGACGCCGAGCCGGGCTTCGTGCGGAGTCAGTGAGGGGCTAAATTCAAAAACCTTGATGTGTTCCGGTTTCACCATCGGCTTCAACGCGGCGAAATCAATCATGCCGGTTCCAGGGCTGCGATGATCTCGACCGGGAAATTCCACGTCATGGATGTGAAAACCAAGGAGTCGGCTGGCCAGCGATTCCAACTGCAAGCCGTGATGAATGAAGCCGAGATTTTCTTTAATTTGCGCGTGCCCGGTGTCGTGCCAGTAGCCCACGGTCGCGCTCGGAAATTCGCGAAACCAATCGCCGAAATCGGCGTCGATGGGGATTTCTTCCAGCGCCTCGCGGTTTTCGATGCCGAGTTTTAATCCGCGCGCCTCGGCGGGTTCGGCCAAGCGCCGCAACATTTGCTGCGATTGCTCGACGTATTTTGCTTTTTTCTCTTCGCGCTTTTCAAAAATTTCCGCGCTGATTTTCTCGAACTTGCTCGTTTCTTTTTTTCCGTCGGTGATCAGGTCGAGAAGTTTGTCGGTGTAATTTTTCATCTCGATGGAACCCATGTGCAACACGACGACCGGTGCGCGGAGTCGCGCGGCGGTCTCGATGGTTTTCATGGAATGCCGAAACGCGCTTTCGCGTTCGCGCTCATCCTGCGAAGAGAATTGATAAAGATTGGGCGCGGCTTGATTGACGCCCATCGGCAACGGACAAAAATTATGGAGCGTGGAGATTTTGATTTCGCCGGCATCGACCGCTTCCAAAATTCCCGGGAGAAGACTGATGCGAATCCCGTGGCTCAATTCAGCGTATTCGAAGCCGAGTTCGCGGATTTCGCGCAGCATGGCACGGCCATCGGTGTGCCGATGCGAATTCCAGCAGGTCGAAAACGAATACATAATTAAAAAAGCCGAGTGCAGTCAGTTATTAACCACACTCGGCCATGAGAATCCAAACGATTACAGGTCCGCGTAACGGGCGCTGAGCATCGCTGAAAAACGCGCAACTTTCATTTTGCGGCGTTTGCGTTCGCTCGGTTTTTCGAAATGTCGGCGCGTCCGCACTTCTTTCATCGTGCCTTCGCGATCGATTTTTTTCTTCAACCGGCGCAGAGCCTTATCAACTGGCTCACCTTTTTTAAGTTTAATTTCGGTCAAAAGTATTCACTTCCTCTCTGTATTTTGACTGGCGACCTTCGCGGTCTCCGTCTCCCAACTTAAGGGGGACGAAGATTAGTTTTGGCGTTGGCGGGTGTCAACACCCCCTTTTGGGCATTTTTGCGGCCTGTTTTTTTGGGGTTATTTCTCCAAAATCCGATAAAAACGCGCAGGATAATTGGTGTTTTCGCCATCGCGCAGGAACAAATTGCCGTTGGTGAACGAAAGTCCGCCGGGTAACGGCAACCAATCCACCAGATTCGTGCTGGTTTGTGCTTCAAAAAACGCGACATCCGCACTGCCAACCGGGTTACCGGAAATTTCCTGCGCAGAAAAGAACACGTTGCCATTCGCGTCGAGTCTCGGCGTGGAAAGATTTAACGGGCTGCTTACCTCGAGTTGCATAGACCGCGTGTTGGTGATGCCAAACGAATTGGAGATCACCGCCGAATAATTTCCACGGGTCGCCCGAGTGACGCCCGCGAAATTAAGGGCTGGAGCGGTGGCGCCGGGAATGTTGGTGCCGTTGAAACGCCATTGATAATTGAGTGGCGCTTGTCCAACAGCCATAGCGGGCAATGTGACGGTTGAACCGGCGTTGGCATGACGATCCAACAGCGGAATCGTGACAGCGGGCGAACGGTCGTTGAGAAAGGCCAACGTGCTCGAACCACCGGCGGAAAGGAAAATGGTGCTCACAATTTCAGGCGGCACATTCATTTGGCCTGCGGAGTTACTTTCTGCCCATGCGACGATTGTTCCGTCCGATTTTAACGCGGCACATTGGGCGCTTCCTTGAAAACCGCCGCCGCAACTGATGGCGACGATATTGTTCAGGCCGCTTGGAACAGAGAGAGACTTTATGTCCGTCGTCCATTGCAAAACCGTTCCGTCTGCCTGCAATGCGAGGCTTTGCTTGTATCCAGCACTGATGGCCACAGTCGTTGTCGTCGTCGGAATCGTTCCGGACATTCCCCACCCGACCATGCTTCCGTCTTTTTTCAAGGCCAAGCTGTGGACTGACCCGGCGGAAATCGCCACGACATTGCTCAAGCCAGCCGGCACGTTAATTTGTCCGGAAGAATTTAATCCCCACGCCGCGACGGTTCCATTGCCACGCAACGCGAGCGCATGACTTCCACCTGCCGAAATCGCGATCACGTTATTTAATCCGACCGGAACTGTTGTTTGGCCGGACGAGTTGAGTCCCCACGCCGCCACCGTCCCATCACTTTTCAAGGCGAGGCTGAAATAATTTCCACCCGAAATTGCAACTACATCGCTCAAACCGGATGGAACATTTGTCGCGCCGTTCAAAGTGGTTCCCCACGCCGCAACAGTGTTATCGGCACGAATCGCCAACGCGTGAAAATATCCCGAGGCCACCGCTTTTACTGTCCCCAGATCAAGCGGCGCATTGGTCAACTTCGGACCCGAACCCCACGTCGCGATGCGGCTAAACGTGACTTGCGCCACGCTGCTGGTGACTGAGCCGAACGCATTACTGGCGACAAGTTGAAATGCGCCGCCGTGTTCGGGTAACGCACGGCTAAAAACAAGTTCATTGGTCGCTGCGCCATAAACAACGCCATCGCGCAACCACGTCAGTTGCACCGGCCCCGAACCAACCACCGTCGCGGCGATGGAAAATGGACTTCCATAGTAAGCAAATTGATTGATCGGCGGCAACGTGATGACGGGCGCGCTGTCGATGATCCGAACTGGCGCAGGAATGGATTGAGTGACGCCAAACGCGTTGCTCACGACGAGCTGATATTCTGAAAAATCGACGACTGGTGAAGACAAAATTAACGTGCTGTTGGTTGCGCCGTTAATCAGGGTCCCATTTTTCCGCCAGCGAAAAGTCAGCGGCGCATTTCCTGAAACTTTTGATTTCAGCACGACATCGCTACCAGTGTAAAAAGTTCCGCCAACCGGCGGTTTCAAAATCAACGGACGTCCATCGCCGACAATCGCCAGGGCGTGAGTATCTCCCGCTGCGACGGAAACCACATTGCTCAAAGCAGCGGGAACGACGGTGGTTCCACCAAATTCAAAGCCCCATGCTGTGACGATTCCGCCGGAATTTAGTGCGAGACTATATCCTGATCTAAAATCACTTCCCCCTCCTCGGTTGGCCGCAATTTGCACGACATTGTTCAGGCCAAAAGGAACCGCCGTCACTGCGGTCAGCGCGGTGTCCGCCCAACACCGGACTGTTCCGATGTCAGTGAGAACAACATTGTGAATTGCGCCGGAAGCAATGGAGACAATGTTGGTCAATCCTGCGGGCGGAAAAAGCGCGACAGGATTTCCCCAACTGAGCACCGAACGATTTCGCAACACCAGATTTTGCGAGCCGCCCGAAGAAATCGCGGCGACATTCATGAGTCCGGCAGGAACATTTGTCTGACCTGTCGATCCGCTGCCCCAGACCAGAACCGTTCCATCCGAACACAGCGCCGCGCTGTGCGATGTTCCGGCAGCCAGCGCCACGACGTTGCTCAATCCGACTGGAACATTTGTTTGTCCCGATGAATTCGATCCCCATGCCACGACCGTTCCATCGGAGCGCAACGCCAACGCGTGACTCGGTCCTGCCGCGATCCCCACCACGTTGGAAAGTCCCGCTGGAATGTTGGTTGCCGTGCTGATACCCCACGCGTAGACGGTTCCATCTTCTTGCAGCGCGAGGCTATAACTCGAGCCACCCGCCACCGCGATGACATTGCTGAGTCCCGGCTTCGGCCAGAGAGGAAAAACTGCTACCTGTCCGTACGTCCCCCAAATCGCGACCGGCCCGATGGTCAACGGCGCAACTGAACTGGTAATCGCGCCAAAATTATTCGTGACCACGAGTTGATAATTACCCGCTTGGCTTGCGGCAAAATTAGTGATGCTGAGTTTGTTACTCGTCGCATTGGAAACAGGTGCGCCATTCAATAACCATTGATAAGAAAGCGGCGCGGTGCCGCTGGCGATGGCGCTCAAGGCAACTGGCAAACCCACTGGCACCGAATAACCGCGCGGCTGTGTCGTAATGCTCGGCGGCAAGACCACTGTGGCAACAGCAACCGCACTCGTCGCCGCGCCGCCAAGGTTCGTGACCACCACCGTATAATTTCCCGCGTCACCCGTTTGCACTGGAGAAATGCTTAGTAAATTTGTCGTCGTCCCGCTCAACCGCGCATCGTCGAATAACATCACGCCATTGCGAAACCATTGATAACGCAGCGACTCCGTTCCCTCAGCCATTGCAAAAAACGATGCGCTCGATCCTGCAACCAGCGTTTGGTTTGTCGGCTGAACCGCGAAGGTTGGCGGGATGGAGACAAATAAATTCGCAACAACGCTCGTGACCACGCCGACGCTGTTCGACGCCACGATTCGAAACGCGCCGGAATCATTTGTCTGAAGGTTCGCAATCGTTAGAAAATTTGTCGTGGCTCCAGCGATGCGCCCGTCATCGGCCAGCGCGGAATCATTAAAAAACCATTGATAAAAAATCGGCGTCGAACCATTCGCGGTCGCGGAAAAAGTGACGTTGCTTCCAACCAAACGATTCTGACTCGCAGGCTGAATTGAAAATGACGGCGGTGATAAAACAGTGAGAACCACATTGCTGCTGGGAATCGAGCTGACGGGATTTATGACTTGCACCGCATACGAACCCGCGTCCGAAGGCTGCACGTTGGAAAT
>JBKJOZ010000173.1:0-3418 GCA_046595315.1 Limisphaerales bacterium | reverse complement strand
GCCGATATGTCGCGGCGCTTTTGGATTGGCGCGGCGCTGGCCGTGCCGATTTTTTTGTTAGCTATGGCGCACCTGATTCCATCGTTCCGTCACGAAAACTGGGTGATGGGTGACGCGTCGCGCTGGCTTCAATTCGTCCTCTCGACGCCAGTGGTAATCTGGTCGGGTTGGCCATTTTTTAAACGTGGTTGGCGCTCTCTCGTCACGCGCCAGTTGAACATGTTCACGCTGATCGCCATCGGTGTGGGAACGGCTTATTTGTTCAGCGCGGTGGTCATGCTTGCGCCGGGCGCGTTTCCAAGTTCATTCGGGCATGGTGGAAAAATTGGAATTTATTTTGAGGCGGCAGCGGTGATTGTGGTTCTAGTGCTTCTCGGGCAGGTGTTGGAATTGCGAGCACGCAGCAAGACCGGCAGCGCCATTCGCGCCCTGCTGAAGCTCGCGCCGAAAAATGCGCGCGTCGTCGAGAATGGTGAGGAACGCGACGTGCCGTTAGAAAACGTTCAGGCCGGCGCTAAATTGCGCGTGCGTCCCGGTGAAAAAGTTCCGGTGGATGGCGTTGTGCTCGAAGGAAAAACTTCCGTGGACGAGTCGATGATCACGGGCGAGCCGTTGCCAGTTTTAAAAAATAGCGGCGACAAAGTGACGGGCGGCACGTTGAACACCAACGGCAGCTTCGTGATGCAAGCCGAGCATGTCGGGACTGAAACCGTGTTGGCTCGCATTGTGCAAATGGTGGCTGAGGCCCAGCGCAGTCGCGCGCCCATCCAAGCGTTGGCCGATAAAGTTTCGGGCTACTTCGTTCCTGCGGTTTTGGCGGTGTCGCTCATTACTTTTTTAGTGTGGGCGTGGTTGGGGCCTGAGCCGCGTTTTGCCTACGCCATTGTCAACGCGGTTGCCGTGCTCATCATCGCGTGTCCCTGCGCCCTTGGGCTCGCCACGCCGATGTCGGTCATGGTCGGAATCGGTCGCGGTGCACAAACGGGCATTCTCATCCGCCACGCTGAAGCAATTGAAACGATGGAAAAAGTGACGCTGCTGGTGGTGGATAAAACGGGCACTCTCACGGAAGGCAAACCGCGATTAACCCAGTTGCTCGCAATCAATGGCTTTCGCGAAGATGAATTGCTACTCGCCGCCGCATCAGTGGAGCAAAACAGCGAACATCCATTGGCTGCGGCCATTGTTCACGGCGCAAAAGAGCGCGGCGCAACGCTTCAGCTGGTGACGGATTTCCAATCCATTACTGGAGGCGGCGTGATTGGAAAAGTGGGGGAGCGCAACGTTATTGTCGGCAAACTCGAATTTCTTCAAGCGCGCGGCATCACTGGAGGGCAAGTCATGGAGCAACAGGCGGCAGCGTTACAGGTCGAGGCGCAAACGGTGATGTTTGTGGGGATCGACGGACGCGCGGCGGGATTGCTGGCGGTTGCAGATCCAATCAAGGAATCCACACCTGAAGCTATCGCGCAACTTCATCAACTGGGTCTGAAAATTATTATGCTGACCGGCGACAATGAGCGCACCGCCAATGCGGTTGCTAAAAAATTAGGCCTCGATCAAGTGGAAGCCGGCGTGGAACCGTCGCAAAAGTTTGAACGCGTTCGGGTGCTTCGGCAGCAAGGACACATCGTTGCGATGGCGGGCGATGGCATCAACGACGCCCCAGCTCTCGCTGCAGCGCAGGTCGGGATTGCCATGGGAACGGGAACAGATGTGGCGATGGAGAGCGCCGGAATTACCCTCGTCAAAGGTGACCTTCGCGGCATCGTCAATGCGATCACCTTGAGCCGCGCTATGATGCGGAATATTCGGCAAAACCTTTTCTTCGCGTTCATCTACAACACGCTCGGAGTTCCGATTGCGGCGGGCGTGCTCTATCCGTTTTTTGGAGTGCTGCTGAGTCCGATCATCGCGGGCGCGGCCATGAGTTTAAGTTCCGTATCGGTCATCGCGAACGCGTTACGGTTGAGCAAGATCAGCCTCAAGGCAACATCGCTCAATTAATTTTTATTGGATCGCGGCAACGGTGGTTTCAACAGGTTTGCCAATCTAAGCGCCACGAAATTCTTTTCGTCTGAGACGCGAGGCTGAGTTAATTTCCCGAAAACCCATAGGCCCCGATGTCGAGTTTCTTTTCGCGGAAACGATTTTTCCCCGCCTGATGTTTGAGATATTCGCGCTCCACGTCGTTTTGCGGTAAAACTTTTTCGTTTAAATCCGCTCCCGCGTTGCGGCAAGGGGAGGTCGCGCTTAACCGAAAATCTTCTGCCGCTTCGTCCGCCCATCCGGGTGAAACTCCGACTACCGAAGTGCCATCGTCGCGCACCGGCTGTTGTGGATCCTCCAGACCTTTTTGCCAACCTCCCTTTAACCAATTGTGGCTCAAAAGAAGGCTTCCTTTTTTATCGAGCAACAGGAGCGATTTACCCGCAGCTTGGCTCAGATAAAAAATGTTGTTGCGACAATCGACGTGTTGATCTTCGTTGGACAACCAAAACACGCTGGTAATTTGCCCTTTTCGACGTGAAATCACGGTGTTGTTATAAAAATAAAGCTCGCGCCGATAAAAGCTTCGTTGGGGACCGTCGCCACCAAAATGCACAATCTGCGGATGAGAATGGCCGGGGGGTTTGATAATCACGTTGCCGTAGATAAAAGTTTTTAGATACGAAGGATCGTTGCGAAGAATTAAACTGTCTTCAGCATCAACCAGATCGAGTTCTTTATCGCCGCCCTCAATCCAGTTGTATCGCGCCACCAGGCCAGCGGACCGATCTTTCAAATTATTGCCGATGCAATTGGTCCGTAGCCGTCCGAGATAATTATATTGAAACGTTATTCCCAAAGCTTCGGTGTAAACATTGTGTTCCTGGCCGCTACCGACATTGCCATTGTCAAAAATATGACAGCCCTCGATCAAAATATTTCCCGAAGCGCTCTCGTTGTTTGAGCTGACAAAAAGGCCGTTGCCACCGTCACGAATCGTGCAATGGCGCACTGTCACATGCTGGCCTTTCTCGATCCACAGCGGCGCTGCGTTGCGCGAATACGGTTTCACTTCTCCTTCCGCCGCCTTAAAAGTGAACGGCGGGCGGGCGCTGCGAATTTCGAGATTTTCCAACACGATCCATTGCGGCATGCAAGGTGCCGGAACTTGGGCCAAACCGATTTTAATCACGCTGCGAACGTCACCAGAGTAACGTAATTGCGAACGCGTTTTCGCACCATCGCCATCGATCACTGGCAACTCGCCGTTTTTGCCGGGAATTCCGCGAACGATAATCGGCGCCTTCTCGGTGCCTTGCCGACAGATGACCCATTTTTCTTTGTAAGGCTCCGCGCGCCAATCGATCAAAACTTCGTCACCCGCTCGCAGCGCTTCCCATGGCACCTCGCTAATCGCAGAAAGTTTTTG
>JBKJOZ010000415.1:0-4969 GCA_046595315.1 Limisphaerales bacterium | reverse complement strand
TTTCGCAACTGGCCGCGAAAGCCCGCAAAGCGCAAAAGCGCAACGCCGCTAAACCAAAAAAAACAAAAAAGGAAAAAAATGATCACTGAACAAATCCCGATTGAAAAAAACTGTTTTGAACGGTTGGGCGAATGCCTTTACCGCAAAGGCGGAAAAATTTATGCGCGTTTGCGCGTCAAGGGCAAATTGACTTGGCGCTCGACCGGCACAAACGAACCACGCGAAGCGCGTGAATGGCTCAAGAAGTGGCGGAAAGACGAATGGCTGATCCAGAACGGCATCGAACCAAAGGGCGTCGTGTTGCAGCGTCAACGCGTAACGGTGGAAGAAATCGTCCAAGCCTATGTGAAGGCCGGTTTGCCTACGCGCAAGATGCGACAGAAGTCGCCATGCACTCTTAAAAATGAAAAATATTTTCTCAATCCTGCGCTCGCGTATTTCGGCAATATGGCAGCGGCATCGCTCACGCTGGCGGATTGCGACAAGTATTTGGATTGGCGCACGAGCGGCGGATACGTTGCGAAATTCACCGTTCGTGGCAAGCCGCAAACGATGCAAACACGCGGCGGGAAACGCGCAGTGGATTTGGAACTTGTCGTTTTGAGTAACGCACTGAATTTGGCGGTGCGGCGCGGCGTGTTGCATTCAAATCCTTTCGCTGGACGCAGCCGCTATACTTGCGCGTCAGAAGTGCGCCACTGTCGGGAAGTTGCGCCATCGCCAGCGGGTTTGGTGAAAATTGAATCGTGGTTGCGTGGCAGGAACGAACAAAGCGTTGCGGATGTTGTTTGTTTCCTCGCTTACAGCGGGCTGCGAATCGGTGAGGCGCTCGCGATGGAATGGGAAATGGTGAACTGGCCGGAAAAGTTGTTGCACGTCACACGCGAAAAGAAAGGGATCACGCCTTGGGTGTTAATTCTGAGCGAAATGGACGGCCTTCTGAGGAACATGCAGAAGCGCGCAACGAGTTACCTTTTGTTTCCTTCGCCGTTTGAACCGAGCAAAGCCGCTGACGCCTCAGCAATTAGACGCCGACTTCGGACGGCTTGCGAAGCGTTGGGAATTGGACACGTCACGCCTCACGGTTTGCGCTCCTATTTCGTAACACGAGCGCGTGAGAGCGGATTGAGTGATGCAGAAATCGCGATGCTGATTGGTGATAAAACCGGCCCCGCAATTATCGCGCAGACTTATGGGGACGTGCGCCCTGAGCATTTGCTTAAACAAGCGCAGCGGATTCGTTTGACGGTAACGCAGCCGAGCGCGATGGCAGAGAGTAGTATCGTGAGTAGTAACACGTCACCGGATGTTGCGCCTTGTTTCATGTTGCTTCCGCAAGATGCGTAATCCAGAAAAGCATTGATTCCACGAATGTTTGAAGCACTTTCCAGCAAACGCAAGAAACGCGGTGAAACAGTCTTGTGATTACTTCGGATCAGAAGGTTGGGGGTTCGAGTCCCTCCCGATGCACCATTTTATTTTTACAAAGCGCGGATGAAAAATTTAGTTCAGGATTTTTCCACTCATCCGCTTTTGCCGGGCGGCGTTCTCGCTTCCATCATCGGCGACGCGCCAATCCGCAAACTTCAACCGCTCGACATCAATTCCGTTCTCACGTTCAACAAACAAAACACAGCGGAAATCGTCGGCCATTTTCAAAACGGCGCGATGCTCGACGAACAACAGGCCGCGAAAATTTTAAAGTGCGACGCGCAGTTCGTTCAGGCTTTCAAACTTCTTTCGCTCAATCTTCCCGAGACGGCTGAGGTTGCCGGCTGCGATTTGGATGCGGCCAAAACATTGGCGCGCACACTTTTCAGTGCGCGATTGATGTCCGAGTATTTGGAAATTTTAACGTCGCCCGAACTTTCCTACGAAAAAACTCCGCAAGGCACCACCGATTTGCTCGAAGCGCTTTTTGATTCCTTTCGGCGAATTGTCGGCGGCGCGTGGTCGGAATTTTTCCCGCGCAACAATTTTGATCTGCTGGCCGACGCCTCCGCCCAATTTTGGATGGCGGGACTTTATTCCAATCGTCCGAGCGATATGGCGAATGACTTTATCGGAATTTATCGCCGCGCTTATCAGGATCGGTTGCAAGCGCTGAATCAAAATCACAAAGCGGATCGGCGGTTGCAAATCAAGGATGCGATCACCGATTACGTGGACAGCGCGAAGGAAAAATTTTCAAAGCTGCATGATGTCGTGGAAAAACAGGCGAGCGTCGGACTGGATCAGGCATTTCAGGAAATCGTGCGCATCATCACGAAACTCGAACTGCCGCCGCTCGTGGTTTTTTATTATCAATTTCTCACCGAGGAAGTTTGCAACGCCTTTTCCAAAATGGATTGCACCGTCACGTCGAAAGAAAATCGGTTCAGCCAATATTTGCTGCGGCAAATCGCGGCCATCGTTGATGAATATTCTCGCTCGGCGAATTCTCCGGCGGAACTGGAAAAGCTCTCGCACGTTTTCAACGAGTTGGACGAGTTGGTCGGCATCGTTGCTGTGAAAGAAAAAATCCGGCAGACCTCGAACTTCGCGAAAATCCAACAACTCCGCATCGCGCAAGGTTCAAAAAGTATTCCGACGAGTTATCACGGAGTTTATACCGGAAATCCCGGCACCGGCAAAACGACAGTGGCGCGATTGATGGGGCGGATTTTCAAATCGCTTGGCATTTTGAAAAAAGGTCATGTCATCGAGTGTGATCGTTCTGCGCTCGTGGCGGAATACATCGGCCAGACTGCGGTGAAAACCAACGCGGTGATTGATTCCGCGCTCGACGGAATTTTGTTCATCGACGAAGCCTACAGTCTGGACAAAGGCGAAAAAGATTTCGGGCCGGAAGCGATGGAAACGCTTCTCAAACGAATGGAGGACAATCGTGACCGACTCATCGTGATCGTCGCGGGTTATCCTGATTTGATGGGAAAATTTATCGATTCCAATCCGGGGTTGCACTCGCGCTTCACGCGGTTCATCGAATTTCCCGATTACTCGCCGCTGGAACTTTGCCAAATCTTTGGCTCGATGTGCCGGAAGAACGGTCTTTCGATCTCGCCCGATTTGAAAGAGCGGCTGATCCATCACTTTAATTTTTTGCACAGCGAGCGCTCCGAAAATTTTGGCAACGCCCGCCTTGTGCGAAACACTTTTGAAAATGTCATCACCGCGCAAGCCTCCCGCCTCGCCGCGCTCGCGCAAATTGATCCCAAAACTTTGGCGACGTTGGAATCAAGTGATTTGATTTCATCTTCGGATGCGGCTCGCGAAAAATTTTTGCGCGAGAAAGGAAATTACGTGGTTCCCTGTCCGCACTGCGGAAAAATTTATAGTTGGAGCAAAGATTTGGAAATTCACCTGGCCGAATGCGCGGCGTGCAAAACAATTTACAATTGCGAGTTTGGGCAATTGGTGGCGTTTCAATGAAAAACTTCCAGCTTGGATGTCGTTCGACGGCTCCATGAAATTTTGTTTTTATGAAAACTTTTAATTTATCTTTAGTTTTGATCAGCGGGTTTGCGACTTCCATCCAAGCCTGCGATTTGTGCGCAGTTTATTCCGCGACTCAAGCGCACGGCGAAATCGGGAAAGGCTTTTTTGGCGGAGTCGCCGAACAATTCACGCATTTTGGCACAATGCAGCAAGACGGTCGCGAAGTGAAAAATGAAGTTGGGCAATATCTCGACAGTTCAATTTCACAACTCGTTGCGGGCTACAATTTCAACGATCGCGTCGGCCTCCAATTTAATTTGCCGATCATTTATCGCGCCTTCAAACGTCCCGATGGTTTTGCCATCGACCGCGGAACGGAATCGGGTCTCGGCGACGTTTCATTGCTCGCCAACTTGCGCGCTTATCGACACGAGTCGAAAAAATTTACGGTCAATTGGAACATCATTGGCGGCGTGAAATTTCCTACAGGCAGCAGTGATCGCATCAAAGAAGAGTTCAATGAAGTCGAAACACCGGGCGCGCCGGAGAGTGGCATTCACGGACACGACCTCGCGCTCGGCACAGGCTCTTACGACGGGATTATCGGCACCGGAATTTTTGTTCGTAACCAACGCGCGTTTTTTTCGGCCAACACGCAATACACAATTCGCTCGACCGGTGATTTTAATTATCGCTACGCGAACGATCTCACTTGGTCGGGCGGGCCGGGCGCTTATTTGTTGCTGGCCGATAATTTTACCACGTCTTTACAACTCGTCGTTTCGGGCGAACACAAAAAGCGCGATACCTTTCAAGGCTCTGTTGCAGAGGACACTGGAATAACTTCCGTTTACCTCGGGCCGCAAATCAACTTCACATGGTCAGAAAAATTTAGCGCAGAAATCGGCGCCGACTTTCCTGTCAGCATCGACAACACGGCGCTGCAAATTGTGCCTGATTATCGTATCCGCGCCGGTCTGACCTATCGCTTTTGATAAGCCGCTAAAGTTGCGATGCTGCGTTGTGAAAAATTATCTTTATTCTATTCTGTTCGATAGAAATTTGGTTTGCCAGCCGATGAAATTACGTCTGCCCAATTTAAATTTAGCGACGGCCATTTTGCTGGCGGGTGTTTTGTCGCCGTCGATCATCGCCGCGACGGTTGACCTCGGCAAACTTCCTCCCGCTGCGACGCGTAAAATCGATTTCGCGAAAGATATCCAGCCGATTTTTTCGGAACATTGCTACCAATGTCATGGGCCAAAAAAGCAGGAAGCGTCACTGCGCTGGGATGAAAAAACGTCCGCGCTCAAAGGCGGCGAATCGGGTCTGGCGATTGTTCCCGGGAAAAGCGCGGAGAGTTTAATGATTCAAGCCGTCTCCCGCCTTCGCGACGATTTGAAGATGCCGAAAAAAGGCGACCCGCTTACGGCGGAGCAAATCGGTTTGCTGCGCGCGTGGATCGACCAAGGCGCGAACTGGCCGGACGAACTTTCCGCGGCCAAGTCCGACGCCTCGACTAATCATTGGG
>JBKJOZ010000395.1:0-2906 GCA_046595315.1 Limisphaerales bacterium | reverse complement strand
GTGCAACTTGCTCATCTTAGACTTCGCGATTTCCGCAATTATGCGCGGCTCGACGTCGATTTTGCACCCGGCTTTCACGTTCTGCTTGGCGACAACGCGCAGGGGAAAACCAATATTCTCGAAGCGATTTACCTTCTGGCGACGTTGCGTTCCTTTCGCGGAGTGGGCGGCGCGCAGATGGTGCAGCACGGGAAGAAAGGTTATTTCGTCGGCGCCAATGTCGTCGCGCAGGGCACCCACGAAATCAAAATGTATTGGTCGGGCGCGGAACGGAAATTGAGCCTCGACGCCCAGCCCGTCCGCAAACTTTCGGATTATCTCGGCACGTTGCGCGCCGTGGTTTTTTGCACGGAAGATTTGCAACTGATCAAAGGCGCAGCGCGGTCGCGGCGGCGTTTTCTCGATTTGCTTTTGGCGCAAACGCATCCGGTTTATTTGCCGTTGTTGCAGCGTTACACGCAGGCTTTGCGTTCCCGAAATGCACTTCTCAAACAACGCACTTTGGACGAAGCCGCGCTGGAAAGTTTCACGCGCGAACTCGTGCAAATCGGCAATCAACTCATCAAATTTCGCCAGGAATTATTGCCGAAAATTTCTCCGTTGGCGCGTTTGGCGTATCGGCGCATTTCGAGCGACGCGGAGGAATTGCGCCTGACCTATCAGCCGACGGTGAAAAATGATTTTGCGGTGGAACTCGCGCAATCGCGCGCGCGTGAACGAAGTTTTCGTTCCACGATTATCGGCCCGCATCGCGACGAGCTGCAATTGCTCCTCGACGAAAAACCAGCCGCAAAATTTGCGAGCGAAGGACAAAAACGTTCGCTCGCCATCGCCTTGAAAATGGCGCAAGCCGAATATCTCACCGGCATCCACGGCTCACCGCCGATTCTGCTGATTGACGATGTGATGGGAGAACTGGACGCGAAACGGCGTGCGGGATTTTTGCCATTGCTCAATCGCACCGAACAGGCCCGCAGTCAGGTTTTCATGACCTGCACGGAAGAAAATTGGCCGCGCGAACTCGGAAAAACTTTGCAACGTTGGGAAGTCAAAGGTGGAAATTTGCGGAAGAGCGCCTGAAATTATTGCAACTCTTCGACCGCATCTTCCTTGGTCGTCGCGACATGCCAGTCGAAGAAAAGTTGGTTGCGCACTTTTTTATGCGACCGTTCCTTCGGTAAAAAAGGGTAATAACTCGCCAAACTGACCGCGTTTAATTGATCGGCATCGACGATGGCCCAAGTGGAGGAAGGATTGCGAATTTCGCGCACGCGTTTGGGCATTTCGTCATCGCCCGAAGATCCGGACGGGAGGCTGCCGTAGGGATAACCAAAAGGGCGCACGAGCGCGTCATTGGTTTTTTGCACTTTGACACTCACGATGTAACTCAACGGTTGGCGCAATGATTCCGGTGGAGTTCCCGGCGTCGCGGCAGTCCAGGCATGTTGCGCCGAGGGACATTGGGCCACGAGCAGGCGGCGCACTTCCGGCGTGGGCGCAGGCAAGCCCAGATAAGTGGCGATGTAAAACGGCATGCGAATTCGAGCTTGAGGAGTGCCGTCGTCGAAATAGGTATCGTAAAGGCCTTGCCAGATGGGGCCGGGCAAACGGTCATCATGATCTGTCGCATACATTTCAATTGCCGTGCCCAGTTGTTTTAAATTGCTGACGCATTTTATGCGATAAGCGCTTTGTTTCGCCTTGGCCAAACTGGGGAGCAATAGGCCCGCAAGAATGGCGATGATCGCAATAACGACGAGTAATTCGATCAGGGTAAAACCGTGACGATTTTGATTTGCCGAAGATTTTCTGTTGAACATGTGGCCCATAAAACACCTCAATCCCAAATAAGATTTTCCAAACATCATCATTTTTTCCAATTCATCAAGAAAATTGACGCACTCAATGTCTGGAGCGCATCCCTGCAATGTTTATGTCCGCCGAAGTAAAAAGGTGACAACCGTTTTTTATCTCTCTGCTTTACGCGAAAAAATTTGCTCGTAACATGGCGGCGTGATTCAGCTCGAATCCACCAAATTATTCAGCAGCCTCGCCCCCAAGGAGATTGATCGCGTCAAGCAATCGGTTCGCGAACTTTCCTTTCCTGCGGGCAAAGAAATTTTCAAAGAAGGCGAACCGGGCGACGGCATTTACATTGTCAAAAGCGGGTCGGTTCAGATTTCGGCCGTGTTGAATCACGCAGATCGCGTGGTGTTGGCGCGCATTGGTCCAGGGGAAATTTTCGGCGAGATGGCGGTGCTCGACCAGAATCCACGTTCTGCCACCGCGTTGGCGGAAAAAGCGACTGAAGTTTTTTTCATTTCCCGCGACGACCTGATGCAGATGCTCGAATGCATTCCGAAATTGTCCGCTTTTTTTGTGCGCGAAATCAGCCGGCGTTTGCGCGATTTCAACGGGCAATATGTCCGCGAAGTTTTGCAATCCGAACGCCTCGCGCTCGTTGGCCGGTTCGCCAGTTCCATCGTGCACGATTTGAGAAATCCGCTGAACATCATCGGTCTCTCTGCCGAAATGGCGGGCGAAGAAAACGCCACTGCTGAGGCGCGGCTCACTGCTAAAAAACGCATTCGCAAACAAGTCGAACGCATCAGCAACATGTCCAATGAACTTTTGGAATTTGCACGCGGCTCGCAACCAACCCTGGCGCTCGCCCCGGTGAATTTCGCATTTTTCGTCGAAAGTTTGCTGGAAGAAATATTACCTGAGACAGAATTAATTTCGGTGAAAGTTGAAATTCAAACTCCGCCTCCATCGGTTCCAGTCCAGATCAATCCAGCGCGAATGGCGCGGGTTTTTCACAACCTGATTCGCAATTCCTTCGATGCGATGCCCAACGGCGGGAAAATTATTCTGCGTTTTACCCAGAACAAAAATGAAGTGGTGAC
>JBKJOZ010000331.1:0-3302 GCA_046595315.1 Limisphaerales bacterium | reverse complement strand
CAGCGGTGTTCCGCAGTCGGCTCCCCGCGCCCATCAAATTTCCGCTGCGCATCCTCCTGATGTTTTGGGGCAAGCTCATTGAAATCACCACTGGAATCAGTTTGCCCTGCACGGCGCAGCTCGGGCCGGGATTGCATCTGCCGCATTGCGGAATGCGGGTGATCAACGGGCGGGCGGTCCTCGGCGCGGACTGTTGCATCAGCCAGGGCGTGACTATTGGCGTCTCAGGTCGCGGTGAAATGCGAGGCGTCCCAATCGTAGGGGACCGGGTTTATTTTGGAGTTAATTCTGTCGTGGTGGGAAATATTTTAGTCGGCGACGACGTGCTGATCGGTGCGAATTCTCTCGTCAACCGCGACGTTCCTTCGCACTGCACGGTTTTGGGGGTGCCCGCCGTGATCACGAGTGAAAAAGGTTCAGAGGAATATTTAGTCAGTCACCGCGCACCCGTTCGCAAACGCGCTCCTGCTGTCTGTCGGCAGGAATCTTGAAAACGCTTTTCCTGCAAAATGTTCTCTGCACAAAAATTATTAATCGTGGCCCGAGTGAACCATTATCGGCACGAAGGAAAACTGTATTCCTACAGCCCTTACGCGCGCGAAATTGATATTTGGGCGGATCTTTTTTCTGAAGTGGGGATCGCTGGAACCTGTCTGGATGAAATTCCTCCGGGCGATTTCACCCCGTTCACTCGTAGCAATATCCGCGTTTTACCGGTGACCGAAGCGGGCGGAGACGGTTTCAAAGCCAAGCTGCGGCAACTTTTTATTCTCCCGAAAATTATTTGGCAATTAGCAGGATACATGCGGCGGGCAGACGCCATTCATGCGCGCTGTCCCTGCGACCTCGGCTTGTTGGGAACCGTGATGGGTCCGATTTTTTCGCGCCGATTGATTGCCAAATACGCGACGCAATGGTTGCCCTATGATGGCGAACCGTGGACCTGGCGACTGCAACGGAGAATTTTACGGTCCTCGTGGTGGTGCGGGCCAACCACCGTTTACGGAAAATGGCCGGATCAACCGGAGAAAATCATCCCGTTTTTCACCTCGATGTTGACCTACGAACAAATTCATCGCGCGCAAATTTCCGCGGCTCGTCCGCGAGATCCAAACGTGTTTCGCATTCTTTTTGTGGGCCGACTTTCCTCCGCGAAAAATGTGGACGTTTTGTTGCGGGCGATTTCAATGCTGAAAACCGAGCGCGAAATTGAATGTCACATTGTCGGCGAAGGCCCGGAACGCGCCAAATTGGAAAAACTGGCGACCGAGCTCGGAATCGGAAAGCTCATCAAATTCATTGGTGGAATTGGATTCGATCACGTCCTGGATTTTTATGAAAAAGCGGAGGCGTTGGTGCTGGCTTCTGACGTGGAAGGTTGGCCTAAGGCCATCGCCGAAGGAATGGCTTTTGGCTTGGTTTGCATCGGGACTGAACGCGGCATGATGCCGCAAATGTTGGGAGACGAACGTGGGCTTCTGGTTCCCGCGCGCGATGCCGAAGCGTTAGCGGTGGCTCTGCAACGCGTCGTTGAAAATCCAAACGAATCACGCGCCATGGCCGCGCGCGCCGCCCTTTGGGCGCAAAAATATTCTCTCGATGGTTTGCGTGAAGCGCTTCGCAATTTGATGGACGAAAGTTGGGAGGTTTCCATTCCGAATTCCCCAATGGACCGAGAAATAAATCTCCAGCCTGTTTTAGCGGCGTCACCGCAAAAGACGTTGGATTCGAGCAACTGAGCGAATTTGAATGAACCGCATCGGCGTCATGCAGATTACCGATTCCCTCGCCATTGGCGGCCTGGAGCGGATGGCGGTGAATCTGGCCAACAGTTTGCCAGCTGATCATTACCACTCCCACCTCTGCGTCACGCGGAGGAGCGGCCCTCTTGAAAATCTCGTCGCTAAAAATGTGAACCAAATTCACCTCAAGCGCACGGGTCGATACGACCTGCGGGCGATGTGGTGTTTGCTAAAATATATTCGCGAAAATCAAATTAAGATTCTACACGCGCACGGAACGTCCTTGTTCGTTGCCGCTTTTGCGTCGCATTTCAAACCGCAGCCCACCGTGATCTGGCACGATCATTTTGGTCGTTGCGGCACCGAAGAACGGCCCGTCAATCGTTACCGCTCCGCCGCAAAAAATTTGGGCGGCGTCATCGCTGTAAATCAAACGCTGGCGGATTGGTCGAACCGGCAACTGCGCGTTCCTTCCCATCGAATTTGGTACGTGCCGAATTTTGTTCATGAGACGCCCTGTGAGGGAAAGATTCCCGACCTGCCCGGAAAAAAAGGGTCGCGCATTGTTTGCGTCGCGAATCTTCGCCCCCAAAAAGATCATCTCAATCTTCTTTGCGCGATGAAGATGGTGCTGCGCGCCGTGCCGGAAGCGCACCTCATTCTAGTGGGCAGTGGTGATGACGCGGGCCATCTCGTGAAGATCAAAGAATCCATTTCCGCCCAGCGGCTGACCACGAATGTGACCTGGCTCGGATCCCGCAACGATGTGGTTGCTATTTTGCGCGGGTGCGATGTGGGCGTTCTCAGTTCAAGTTCCGAAGGATTGCCTCTGGCACTCATCGAATATGGTTTGGCAGGATTACCCGTGGTCGCAACCAAGGTCGGGCAATGCGCGGAAGTTCTCGACAACGGCTCCGCCGGAATTTTGGTTTCGCCCACCTCACCGGTCGTTTTGTCAGACTCGATCGTCTCGTTGTTGAAGTCGCCTGAAGAACGGGTCGCGTTTGGCGAAAAATTTTCCCGCCGTGTGCGCCAGACCTACAGCTCCGAAGTCATTCTGAAAAAAATTGAGAAGGTCTATGAGGCGGTGTTGACGCATCCACCCAAGCCGTAACCACGATTTTTAATCGTGACCTTCGCTCTCCCAAATCACCCGGCAAAGCAGGCATGAAGATTCCTATTTTAATGATCAGCAATTTCCTTTCTCAAGCGGGAGGTTCGCGCGGGGTTTGTGAAGAGCTTTCGATTCACCTCGCGGAAGAAGGCGCGCCGGTGATTACAACGTCGAATAAATCGGCGCGCTTAGCGCGTTTACTCGACATGATCATCACGTCGATTTCTCAGCAAAATAAATATGCCGTCGCCCACGTGGATGTCTTTAGCGGTCCGGCGTTTTTCTGGGCGGAAGCCGCTTGCGCGACCTTGCGTTGTTTGAACAAGCCATATCTTTTGACGTTGCACGGCGGGAACCTTCCCGAATTTGCCAGCCGCCATCCTGCTCGTGTTCGAAGATTGCTCTCCACGGCAAATATCGTCACTGCGCCTTCACATTATTTGTGC
>JBKJOZ010000088.1:0-4701 GCA_046595315.1 Limisphaerales bacterium | reverse complement strand
ATCATCACAGTTTCAGATCGCGCCTCGAAGGGCCTTTACGACGATCTCGGCGGACCCGCGCTCAAAAAAGCGGCGGAAGAATACGGTTGGAATATTTTGGCTGACGCCTTGGTGCCGGATGAAAAGAGCGAAATCCAACGCGCCATTCGCGAACAGATCAACAAAGGTTGTGAACTGATTTTGACCACCGGCGGAACGGGCGTCGCGCTTCGGGATGTCACGCCGGAAGCCGTTCGGGAAATTGCGATTCGCGAGTTGCCGGGTTTTGGCGAAATCATGCGGATCGAATCGATGAAAATTACGAAGAGCGCGATCCTCTCGCGCAACCTCGCGGTCATCGTGGAAAAATCTTTGGTAATTTGTCTCCCTGGAAAACCGAGCGGTGCCGTGGAATGTCTCAGCTTTGTCGTGGGCGCGATTCCACATTGCGTCGAGGTTCTGAAAGAAGTTCCAACCAGTTGCTGATTGGGTTGGCGATTGTACAGAAAAAAACTCCCGCAGCTTTCGCCGCGAGAGTTCTTCGATTTAGATTTAATTACGGATTCAACAACCGTCTGTCGTTTTGGGAATTGGGCGCGGGATTTATGCCGGGCGTTCTGGGAGTAATTCCACGGTTTTGTCCGTCGTTAATTTGGAGTTGATTGTCCACCGAAGTAACTCCCGCCGTGTTTTGGATGCGTGCTTGGATGCTTTGTCGTTCGCCGTCATTCGCCACAAATCCCTTCAACGTCACCACGCCATTTAGGTTCATTACTGTGATGGTCGAGCGGGTTTGCGGAAAATAAATTTGGGTCGCTCCGGTTTGGGCCAGCGCGGCGCGCAATTGTTGGGAAAATGCCTGATCGGCGGGATTGATGCCCGAGCGCCCGACCTGGTTTGTGTTCGCGTTCGCACCGGCAGGTTCATTGATAAACCTTCCTTGCCCAGCGACCGGCGAAGCGCCGTTGGTGACCACAGCCGAATTGGTTCCGCCAAATGCGGTCTGGTTGGTTCCACCGAAGGCGACATTGTTTGTGCCAAAATTAACCTGATTCGTTCCGCCAAAGCTCACTTGATTGGTTCCACCGAATTGGCCCGGTTGCGGCCGATTCGCACCAGCCGGTTGATTGAAGATGGTGTCTTCTCTTCCGCCCACGCCCGGAGCCGATGGATTGGCGGGTCGAGGAATTCCCAGTTGTCGCCCGCGCACGGAATTATTTGGCGAGGAACCGGTCTGACCCGGAGCGGGTGGTGCACTTTGGCCCGGCTGGGTTTGGCTCTGCGCGAAGGAGGCGGATAAAATAGCTACAGCAATTAAAACAGAATTTATTTTCATAGTTCTTCCTTGAGTTGATGTCCGCGCGAAAGCGCTGGCACCACTTAAAATCGCAGCCTAAAGAACCTTCTCAAGGGCAAGCTTTGCCGAAATATGAATCGGGGGAACCGTTAGCTGAAAACGCAGGTTAACTTTTCGATTTTTTGCCGAACTCGGGGTCAACCTTGATCAAGAACGCGACGAGAAAACCGGGGATGGTTGAGAGCATGATCCAAATGAAAAAGTTTTTGTAGCCAACGATGTCTTGCAACCATCCGCTCCACATTCCCGGCAGCATGATGCCCAGCGCCATGAAACCGGTGCAGATCGCGTAGTGCGCCGTTTTGTTCGCGCCGTCCGCAAAATAAAGCAGGAACAACATGTAAGCCGCGAAACCGAAGCCGTAACCAAATTGTTCGATGGCGATGCAGCTGCTGATCAAAACGAAATTTTCCGGCTGCACGAAGGCGAGGTAAAGAAACGCGAGATTCGGCAAGTGGATCGCGCAAACCATGATGGGTAACATTTTTTTGAAACCATGTTTGGAAGCGAGAATTGCGCCGGAAATCCCACCAAACGTCAGCGCCAGAATTCCAAACGTGCCGTAAGCCAGGCCGACTTGGCTGGTGCTCATGCCCAAGCCGCCCACTTCGCGGGGGTCGAGCATGAACGGATGAATTAATTTCAACGCCTGCGCCTCGGCCAATCGGTAGAACAAAATAAAAGAGAGCGCGACGAGGATGCCCGGTTTTTTAAAATAAGCCCCGAAGGTTCCAAAAAAATCGGCCCAAAGATTTTTGCCTGAGCCGACCGGAACATCGGCGGCGGGACGGGGCAGGGCGAACTGGTGATAAAAACAGCCAATCAAAAACAAGCCGCCCAGAACAAAAAGTGTAATCGACCAGGCCAAGGGAATATTTCCGGCGCGAGACGTGAAAACGACGGACGAAGCTTGTTTCAGTTTTGGATCCAGCTGCACCACGGCAGCGACCGCTTGATTCCAATTCGTCGCATTGAAAACAAACCGTTCGCCTTCCACGAGTTTGAATCCGCGATCGCCCGCGCTGAACCCAAAATATTCGCGCCCGCTTTTTTTGCGCTCGAAATTTACGACAATTTCCTTGGGCGGTGCTTGGGAGAGCGTGAAATAAATGAGACCGACATTTCCCGCGACACTTGGCTTGGCTTTGATTTCTTTGGGAAAATTTTTACGCAAAACATCTGCCATCGGTTTGGAAATGTGTTGAGTCCACCACGAGTCACCTTCCGCCTTTTTCTCGGCTGGTTTTTCCACCGCAATGAATCCGTGCTCGCGATTCCATTTTCTCGCCTGATCGATGATGGTCTTGGCTTCTTCAGCGGTTCGTTCGGTGATGGGGATGGTTAAATTTTCCGGCTGTGAAACCAGATGAAGTTCGCCCGCCTGCGCCACGGTTGCTGGAATCGCCGCTGGATCAAAATTGGAAACGTCGGTTGCGCCGGGTTTTGCCTGCAAAGAAATTTCTACAGGTGCGAGTCCGTTTTTTGTTTCCAAAACGCCAGCCAACACGATCAACAAACCGCTGCCGACAATCATGGCCACGCGATAAAATGTGCTGCGAATTCCGTTCCACCACGTTTGGTCATGCTTGTTCAAACTGAGCATGTAAAAACCGTCGGCGGCGATGTCGTGCGTCGAGGAAACGAAAGCCATCGCCCAAAAAATCGAGAGCGACATGAAGAAAAACGCGGCGGTTTGAATGGATGCGCCTGCACCGATCAAGCCGAATGCGAGCAGGAATTGCATCGCGACAATCCAGAGCCGTTTGGTTTTGAAAATATCGACGAAAGGGCTCCAGAGCGGTTTTAAAACCCACGGTAAATTCAGCAAGCTGGTGTAAAGCGCGATGTCGGTGTTGGAAACGCCGAGTCGCTTAAACATGACGACCGACATGGTGTTGACCGCGACGTAGGGGATGCCTTGTGCGAAGTAGAGACTCGGTATCCACCACCATGGACTGCGTTTGCGTTCTTTGGTTTCCATTTTAAAAAGGGTTGGGCGTTGCCGCGAAAGTTAGCGATGCGAAAATTTTATTTCGAGAGAAATTCTTTGGCTCTTCCACTGACTCACCTCTCCGATGAAAAATATGTTTTTTAGGAATTAAACTCGTTTAGTCGGACGCGAGAGAAATTCTCAGGCACGCCGCCTCTCGATCGTTGCGAACGAGGAGCAAATTACCTGCGAGCGCGATGGGGTTCCACGTTTTGGAATCGAACACCCGGAAGCGCGCGAGTTCATTAGGCGCGTCGGGCGTGGGACGCAGCAGAACCAGTTCGCCCGATTCGGCCATCAACAAATAAAGATCGCCGGCGAGCAATCCTTGACCGTGTCCGTAACGGCCTTCCTTCCATCGTTGCGAACCATCTTTTAAATCGACGCAGGCAAAAATTCCGTCATCCAGTCCGTAAAGAAATCCGTTGCGCGCGAACAGGTGCGAAAATTTTGCCTTCATGCGAATTGATTTCCACGCAACCGTCACCGCGAACCTTGAATTTGTGCGCGAGATTTCCAGCAACTCCGCACCCACGCCGTAACCGCTGGAAAAGAGAACCCGATTTCCGCTCACCACCACCGGCGACGCGCAAACGACGTTTCCGTTTCCCCATGGACGTTGCCATAAGGTCTCGCCCGTTGCCGGATCATGGCTGGAAATCGCACCGTCATTGAACGCTAGAATTTGTGGCGTACCTGCCAAAATGCCAAATGACGGTGACGCATAACTCGGATTCATAACGCCGCTGGACCAAATCAGTTTTCCGTCATCGGATCGAAAGGCGTGGAGTGAGTTTTTCCCGTCTTCTCCGCCGTGAACCATGACCAGCCCATCCACGCACAGGGGCGAACTGGCCACTCCCCAGTCAGGAATTTTTCCGCCGCCCACCGCCAACACATCACGGCTCCAAAGAATTTTTCCGGTGAAAAGATCGAAGCAGTTGAGAAGGCCGGTTGCGCCGCAGGTGAAAACACGATTGCTCACGACGGTCGGCGTGGCGCGTGGTCCTTCGCCAGCAACAATGGTGTGGTAACGCGCTTTGTCAGAGTGGATCCAAAGTTCTTTGCCGCTTGTCAGTTGGCGAGCGACAACACATTCGTTTTCGCCGCGCTGCTCTTGCGTGAGGCAGATGTCTCCGACAACAGAAAATCCCGACCACGCTGGACCGACTATTTGCCGCCAAATAATTTGCGGTGGATGCGCCGTCCAATTTGTTGCCAGTTGCGGTCCCGGCAAAATGCCGTTGCGATCCGGACCGCGAAATTGTGGAAAGTCACTCGTCGAAGCTTGCCGAGTGGGAGAGGTTGCTAATGTTTTTGATTGAATTGTGACTGCGTTTTTATTCGCCCAGCGGAATTCCAGAATTGGAACCAT
>JBKJOZ010000348.1:0-4144 GCA_046595315.1 Limisphaerales bacterium | reverse complement strand
AATTTCATGACTGATAAATCGTAGGGATGAGGGCGATTTATTTTTAAATTTACGACTTCTTCTCGCTCGATCGTCCACCCCTGCCCCGTCAAACAAAACTGCGGTTTGTGAATGCTGGTGCGGTCTTGTCCCATCAAAACCACGCTGACGTCGGCGTTCGCGCCGTTGGTCGTCCAGTAGCGGCGTCGCCCGAAAGTGGTGTCCTTCGGAAGCATGTTCATTTCGATTTCCGTGATGGGCAGTGCTTGAGATAAATGGCCAGGAATATTTTCCGGTAAAATCACCGTGGTCTTGGCGACTTGATTGGTTTTCTCATCGAGCAAAGGCACGTTGCCAAGCCGGACGCCGGGTTTGCCTAGTTGTTGATTGCCTTTGAGGTTGAACAAAAAAACGGCGGTCGCGCTGATCAACACCAGCGCGGTGGCGAATAAAATCCAGTTGGTTTTCTTCATGTGGTTTGAGGTGGGGAAACCGTCTTTTTGGAATCGCGTTCGCCCAACCATGCGCCCATCAAAAGCATCGCGATGATCGCCACCACGTAAGTTAAAAAACCCGACCATTCATGGATAAAATCACCAGTTTTTTGTCCGAACGCCTCCGCGCCGACGACGATGGATGTCAGGCGCAAGACGTTGCTCGCCACCGCCAGCGGCACCGCCATGGAAACAACAAGCAACCTTTTCCAATTCGCTTTGAAAGTCATCATTGCGTAAATCGTGGTCAGCGCGAGGAGCGAAATCAGACTGCGAATCCCGCTGCACGCCGCCGCCACATCGTAATTGTAAGCGCCGTTTGCGTCGAAAAGTTGCGTCCCTTTTTTGATGACCGTCAGCCCGAAAATTCCGTGCGTGATTCCGTAGGTGATGCTCGTCGCAAAAAGTCGCAGCGGCACAGTCAGTGCTTCCACGTTGCCGCTCACCGGAATGCAAAAGGCGAACAGCACGAATGGATAAAAAGTTTCTTTCAACCAGCGCGGCCCCCAAGTCAGACCGATCAATCCGTAGATTCCTAAAAACAATGCGATGACCGAAATCTTGGGCTGCTGAATGAGGAACCCGAACAGATGGAAAAAAAGTGCGACGCCCATGATGATTAAACCGGGCCACCAATTCTCACTCGGCGCCGCCAGAATTTGCTTTCGTTTGAACCAAAATAAAATTGGGACGGCGATCAAAATCAAAATGCCATGGCCGTCCTCGGTATTTTTTGCGTTGTAAATATCCCAAAGCCACGCCATGAGCGAAGGATTGTTGAAATAACCGAGCGTCGAATTGCCGATGAATTGAAAAAGCGCTAGCCAGGCGACCAGAAGTCCGAAGAAAAATCCTTTGCCCGGCAACGCCTGCCATGAGGATCGCAATTCGTCGAGAAAACCGGGTTGATTTTCGCGAGATGCTGGAGCGGTCTCAATTGTTTCAATGCTCATGAATCGGATTAAAGGACAAATATTCTCACGTTTTGCTCAAGCAGATTGTAAGAGTTGATCGTCTTGTCGTCGGATACACTACTGGTTTTTCCGATAAGTTCAACCGGACGAAGCACTTGAACTTACTCGCGCGGTTTTTCCCAAATTTTAAAGGCGGGAAGATTGGTGCGGGGGCGATAATTTTCAATTTCGAGAAATTTCCCGAGCGTGTTTTGCGCATCGTAAACATCGGGTTTTGAAGTGATTACTAAATCTGGAAACTGGCGAAGAAGTGAATGAGTCTCAGGATTTCTCAGAAGCCATACTTTTTCGGGCAACGGTTCTTCGGAAATCGGGACGCGATAAAACGAGGCGCCTGCTTTGTCTGCATTCCACCAAACCGTTTTTCCCTCTGCGAGTTCAGTTTTTGCGATCTTTGCTGCAGCGCGATAGTCATCCTTTTCATGGCGATCCGCAAAACGGAGGGACAGACAAGAAAAAATATTCAGCCCAATGAATAAGGCGGCAATCGATTTCGGAAATGTTCCCGGGCGAAAAATAAATTGAGATAATCCGAAGCCCAGCCAGACCAAAACGATCACGACCAACGGAGTGAAGTGACGTCCCAACACACGGAAATGAGCAACGTGGCCCATCATCAAAAGAATTGCCGTCGCCACAATAAAAAAAACTGCGGGCCAAATTAAATTTCTGGCTGCGGAAATTTTACTGCGTTCTCGCCAGGCGATCAGCAATAAGGCTGAAAGAACCAGACCATAAATTACCAAAATAGGAACGTACGGGCGCAACGATTTGAGACCTGCTTCACGCATTTGCAATCGGCCTGGGCCGAGGCCGCTAAATCCGAGAAATTCATAACCGACAAAAAATAAATTTTTAAAATCTGTTCCAGCCGCACCCGACGCTCGCGCCCCCTGTTGGAACGTCCATAGAAAATAAATTCCGAGCAGGACCAATGCGACGAAGGTCAGCAGCCAAATCGTCGAAAATAATTTCAGCAAATTTGCAGTGCGCTTTACGCCGAATGCCATCGCTACGCCGCTGAGCGCTGCAAAAACCCAAAGCACTCCCAGCATGCTGCTCGCACAAACGATGAAAATCCCGACTGCCAACGCGATTGACCAAAGCCGTTGGGAAACTTTTGATGATGGAGCTGCCGAGCCCAACCGATAGAGCGCGGCCAGCATCAAAAAACTTCCGCCCAATTGCATGGTGTAGGGCCGCGCTTCATTCAGGTAAAACCAAACGAAGGGTGAAAACGCAGTCGCCAAGGCCACGCCGAGGCGAAGATTTTTATTGTGGGATGAGGCTTTTAGCCATGCGGCGAAACCTAAAATTAACCAAGGAAGATTGCTAAAGCGCAGCGACCACTCATTGGCGTCAAAAAATTGTTCCCAACTCCAAAGGTAAACCATGAAGAGTGGCATCTGCAGTTCGGAGCCGTGATCGGCGATCTGTTGCTGCCAACATTCTTTTAAACTTGGCAAACCGGCCTGCCACGCCGTCACGGCTTCGTCGATCCACAAACTTTGATTCGAAATAGCTACGAGCGAGGCAAGAATAAGCAGCGCAAGTAACCCCCAGAACGAACGGTCGGTGGAGTGTTTTATTTGCACATCTCGCCGTAAATCCACGCGTAAGTTTTTTCCAGGCCGTCGCGCAATTTCACGTTTGGTTCCCAGCCCATATATTTTTTTATGAGCGTGTTGTCGCTGTTGCGGCCATTCACGCCTTTGGGCGCGCTCAAATTGTAACTGCGTTTTAATTTAATTCCCGCGATGTCCTCAACGATGTCCACGAGTTGATTGATGGAAACTAATTCGCTGCTGCCGAGATTAATCGGTTCGAGAATATCGCTGTTCAAAATCGCCTGCGTTCCTTTGAGGCAATCATCGATATACATGAAGCTGCGGGTTTGATGACCGTCGCCCCAGATTTCGATTTCGTGTTTGCCGGAAAGTTTTGCGGCAATGACTTTGCGGCAAATGGCAGCGGGCGCTTTTTCACGTCCGCCTTCGTAAGTTCCGAGCGGTCCATAAACATTGTGGTAGCGAGCGACGCGGGTGTGCAGACCAAAATCTTCGCGAAAATGGCGGCACATCCGTTCGCTGAAAAGTTTTTCCCAACCGTAACCGTCCTCGGGCATTGCGGGATAAGCATCGTCTTCTTTCAACGCGGTGACATTGGGATCGCGCTGTTTGTCGGCGTTGTAAACACAGGCGGACGATGCGTAGAAAAATTTCTGCGCGCCGTATTTTTTTGCGGCCATGAGCAAATGCGTGTTGATCAAAACGGTCAACATGCAGAGGCCCTTGTTCAATTCGATAAAGCCCATTCCGCCCATGTCAGCGGCAAGATTGTAAACGACACTGGCATCTTTGAGGGCAATTTCGCAGGCGTCTTTTTCGCTGAGATCGAGCTGGAGATTTTCCACTTGGGCCAACGTTTGATACCACTCGTTAAACGGTTTGATATCGACGGAGCGAATATTGGTGTGACCCTGGCTTTGCAGGTCGGCAATCAAATGTCCGCCGATAAATCCACCGCCGCCGCACACAACAATTTTGTCTGATTTCATAAATAAAAAGTTCGGCACTTTAATGGTGTGATTTCTTCAGCGCAAATTTTAATTCGTGAAAGCCATTCGCGATTTTGGACAATAAAGCAGGAATAATCAGTGCAAAGAAACACTCGACCTCACCCCGGCCCTCTCCTCCG
>JBKJOZ010000355.1:0-10236 GCA_046595315.1 Limisphaerales bacterium | reverse complement strand
CAGCTCAGAATTCAATCGCTCGCCTGCATTGGCGCCACTCAGGACGTTTCACTGGCGGGAATCGCCACCTCCACTCTGGACCATTTTACGTGGAGTCCAATCGGCTCAACGCAGTCGTTGAATGTGCCCTTCGCCACACAAATCACGGCGCAGGATCGAAATGGAGAGACGATTCTCAGTCATACCGGTGCAGTAAATTTATCGAGCGGTTCGTCCGGCGCGAGCGCAGGAGCCGTTCCGGTGCTGACTTTCACCCGTTTCGCAGACATCACTCCGAGCGGGGAATACCTCAATACTTTGAGGGCGATCTCCAATCATTTCACAAGCTTTGTTGAAACGACGACGATTGAGACCAATGCCACAAACCTGCAAAATTTGTTGGTGGGCAAAAAAGTTTTCATCGTGGTGGAGCAGGAAACTCAGGCCGGGCAGATGGGACCGCTGGGGACGGCTTGGGCCTCGGTGTTGACCAACTTCGTGAGCAGCGGTGGGACGATGATTGTTTGTTCGCATTCTTCGGACGAATCGCAGGTATTGATTAACAGCGGTTTGCTTTCCGTGACGAAGCTGAGTTTCAGTTCGGATACGATGATTAAAGGGGTAGATGATCCATTGACGGAGGGAGTCGTTTTTCCATTTGCGAATTCGGATGTATCGCGCTACACCGCTGGCAATGGTGTGGTCGTTGTGCAAAACACGGTGAGCAACGCCATCGTGATTAAGCGCGATCTCGGCTTGGGTCGCGTCGTCATGATTGGAACGGATTTCTTTACGATCGGCTCCGGCATGGATCGAATTATTGCCAACGCGGTAAAACTTTCACAAAGCAACACGACGGCTCTGGTTTCATTCACACCGACGAACACGGGTGGCTTTAGCAATGGCGTTTGGAATGGATTTGTCACCGTCCAGAATGAAGCGCGCAACGTGCGTTTGACGGCGAACGACGGCAGCGGCCATATCGGTTTGAGTAATCCATTCGATGTTTTGGGCCAAATGCCCGCCATTTCCGCTTTGGCTGATTTGACCATTGACGAAGATACCTCAACCCCAATGCGGCTCTTCACGGTGAGCGATGCAGAAACGGCCGCAACCAACCTGATCGTGACGGTGCAATCGTCCAACACGAATCTCGTGGCTCTTTCCAATATTTTCCTCACTGGAAACGAGAGCAACCGCACCATCCAAATTTTCCCTGCGACAAATCGGTTTGGCACGAGCACCATCACGTTGCGGGTCAGCGACGGCTTGAATATCAGCAGCAACAGCTTCGTTCTCACGGTCAACTCGATCAACGATGCGCCTACCTTGCCGCCGGATGGAACTGCGTTTACGGAAAATTTTGATTCTACCAGCGCGCCGGGATTACCTCCGGGATGGGTGACGACTGTTTCCGGCGCTGGCACGACGTGGGTAACAACAACCAACGCATCTTCGTCCGGAATTAATTCTGTTTTCACGAGCAACCCCGGTTTGACCAGCACCGCAGAGTTAGACTCGCCAGTGATTCCCATCACGACGAGTTCAGCGGTGTTAACGTTCCGCCATAATTTTAATACCGAGGCCTGTTGTGACGGCGGGTTTATCGAAATTTCCATCGGCGGCGCCTCCTTTGTAAACCTGACCTCGATCGGTGGAAGTTTTGCAACGAATGGATACAACGCCATTACTGCTTGGCGCGGAAATTCTGGTGGATTCATCACCACAATTGCGAATCTCCCTGCTTCGGCTGCTGGACAAAATGTGCGGTTACGCTGGCGGTTTTCCGCCGATGGCAGTGTCTCGGCCGTCGGTTGGTTTGTGGATTCCATTTCGGTGATGGATGGAAATACCAGCCTGATCATTGACGAAGACACTTTAGGCACTTTCAACACAACGGTGGGTGATGTTGAGACGCCCGTCGCAGCTTTGGCCTTGTCCGCCACCTCCTCCAACCCAACACTTTTACCCGACGCAAACATTACGTTCAGCGGAACGACCTCTAATCGAGTGATGACGATTCGTCCGGCTACAAATCTATTTGGCACCGGGACAATCACTTTGACCCTGAGCGATGGCGAGACGAACGCAACGCGCACCTTGTCTTTCATCGTCAACTCGGTGAATGACGCGCCGGTCTTGACTGGATTAGGCGACAAAGCCGTTAACGAAGGGACGCCCCTGACGATGACAAATGTGGTGACCGATGTGGACAGCCCGATCAGTTCCATCACATTTGATTTTGTGAACTCACCGCTGGGTGCAAGCATCAGTTCCAACGGGGTTTTCACGTGGACGCCGCTGGAAAATCAAGGGCCCGGTTTGTTCACTATTTCAATACGCGCAACCGACAACGGGTCACCCAGCCAAAGCGCCACGCAAACGTTCAGCGTTCTGGTGCGCGAAGTGAACAGTGCGCCCACGCTCACTCCGTTCAGCGGAAAAATTATTCATGTGGGTGAATTGTTGAGTTTCACGAACACCGCCACCGACACCGATTTTCCGGCAAATTTCCTGACCTTCAGCCTGTTGTCGCCGCCGGGAAACGCCGCGATCAATTCCACCAGCGGTCGATTCACTTGGACACCGGCGGTGGCAGAGGTGGGCACAAATTCGATTACGGTGCGAGTGGCCGACAACGGAAGCCCGAGTTTGAGCAATGAACAAACTGTCCTGGTGCAAGTCGTCTCAGCACCCGCAATTTTGTCCGCCAACATTTCCAATGCTGTCTTCTCCATCTCATGGGAGGCCATCGTCGGAAAAACATATCGCGTGCAATTTAAGTCCACGCTGCAAGAGGTGAACTGGATAGACATCGTCGGCGATGTCACAGCGACCTCGTCACTCGCCACCAAATCAGACGCGGTCAATTTTTCAGGGCGACGTTTTTACCGCGTGATGTTGATTCCGTAATTTGACGTCCATCGAAGCTGCGCAAGAGCGCAGTTGGTCGTTGCGATTCGGGGATTGGATTTCATTGTTCTTGGTGTCTTTACGCCATGCTGGTTAATTCTCCTCGATGATTTTGCACACCAAATCCGAACAGCTTTTCACCGAAGCGCTGAAATATATCCCCGGCGGAGTGAATTCGCCCGTGCGCGCTTTTCGTGCTGTGGGTGGACAACCGTTTTTCGTCAACCGAGCCAAAGGCGCGAAAGTTTTCGATGTCGATGGCAATGAATACATTGATTATGTCGGTACGTGGGGTCCGGCGATTCTGGGTCACGCGCATCCAAAAATTATTTCTGCCATCCAACAAGCGGCAGAGCTGGGGACGAGTTTTGGAATTCCAAATCCCCTCGAAGTCAAAATGGCGAAGCTCGTTTGCGAAGCCGTGCCGAGCGTGCAGAAAGTTCGCATGTGCAACTCGGGCACCGAAGCCTGCATGTCGGCGATCCGACTCGCGCGCGGGTTCACCAAGCGTGATAAAATTATTAAGTTTGACGGCTGCTATCACGGCCACGCCGATTCGCTTCTGGTCAAAGCCGGTTCCGGCGCGCTCACCTTCGGAAATCCCGACAGCGCTGGAGTTCCCGCTGCCTTCACACAGCACACGATTGTTCTCCCGTTCAACGACATTGAATCCGTCAAAGCCGCCTTCGCCGCGAACAAAAATCAAATCGCCGGAATTATTTTGGAACCTGTTCCCGGCAACGCCGGTTTGTATTTACCAAAACCGGGTTACCTCGAATTTCTGCGCGAAATTACTTCCGCGCACGAATCACTTTTAATTTTCGACGAAGTGATGACCGGTTTTCGTTTGAGCTTCGGTGGTGCGCAAAAACTTTTTGGCATTACGCCTGACCTGACTTGCTTCGGAAAAATTATTGGCGGCGGTTTGCCCGTCGGCGCATTTGGTGGTCGCGCGGAAATTATGGATTTGCTCGCACCGCTCGGTCCAGTTTATCAGGCGGGAACGCTCAGTGGAAATCCACTCGCGATGGCGGCGGGCATCGCCAATCTTGAAGAACTTCAGGCGAGCGGCGCGTATTGCAAACTGGAGGAACTCGCCGAACAACTCGCTGCCGGAATGCGCGACGCCGCAAAGTCCGCAAAAATCCCCGTTCAATTCACCAACATCGGCTCCATGTTTTGCGGCTACTTCACCGACAAGCCCGTTCATAATCTCGACGACGCCATGCACAGCGACCGTGAACGTTTTAAAAAATATTTTCACGGCATGTTGAACGATGGAATTTATTTCGCGCCCTCCCAGTTCGAAGCAGGATTTATTTCTGCGGCACATACAGCAGAGGACATCAATCAAACGGTGCAAGCGGCGGCCAAAGTTTTAAAAACAATTGCCTAGCTGTAAACGGCGAGAGCTACGGGTTTTTCCCAAGCAACGGCGAGGACTCACCCTGCTTGCGAAGATTTGCTGTTCCGACATTCTCGCGTTATGGCTCAAGCAGATTCTGAAACATTTGAAGACTTCCTTGGCGAAGAAGTTGTGGACATCAAGGGCAGTCCTATTGGCACGCTCGCCTGCTTTTGGGAACATGAGGAAGGCAAACCGGTGCTGCTCGGAATTGACATCGGGGCGCTTTCGAATGAGATCCACCTGCTGCCCGCCAAAGGAGTGAAATTGGACACGAGGAAATCCTACGTCGCGGTCGATTTCACCAAGGAGAAGGTCAGTAAAGCACCCGTCTTAGATTGCGGTTCTGAATTGGATCCGAAATTAGAGCGAAAGGTTTTCACTTATTATGGTGCGGATGCCTTGGGTTACGAGGAGGCGGAAGCAGATGCCCGTCGTGAATTGCGAAGAAAAAATCATTTAGCTTCAAAAAAGGAATAGCTCTTGCCCACCGAGATTTTCTCAAAGGTCTAGGCAATTTAGACCGCTCGAACTTGGGGTTGCGTAGATTAAGGTTGGCATTTCGACAGAGAGCTTGAATCGTGGCCTTCAAACATGCGCATTCTTGCTCTCGACCACGGAACCAAACGCATCGGCGTCGCCCTCAGCGATGAGATGCAAATGATTGCTCAACCGTTGGAATTTATTCTCGCCGAACCGTTCGCGGCGTTTCTCGTCCGCTTGAAAGAAATCATTCGTGAGAAACAAGTGGAACAAATTCTCATCGGACTTCCGCGCAACATGGATGGCAGCTATGGCCCTGCAGCATTGAAAGTTCAAGAGTTCGTTGCGGTATTGAAGGAAACGATCGCGATCCCCATCAAAATGTGGGACGAGCGACTGACTTCTGCCCAAGCGAATCGGCTTTTAATTCAGGCCGACGTTCGGCGCGACAAGCGGAAAGAGAAAGTGGACAAAACGGCTGCCGCGATTTTATTGCAAAGTTATTTAGATAGTTTTGCACAAACCTGAGTGGGAGGGAAAAGTCCGGTCTTTGAATCTGTGTTCAACCCGTGTTTTATCCTTGGCTAAAGAATGTCTGCTCCGCTCAAATTTAAACTCATCATCGCATACGACGGGACGAATTACTCCGGCTGGCAAATCCAAAAAATTGGGCTGGGTGTTCAACAAAAAGTTGAAGAAGCACTGGTAAAAATTTTTCCGAACGTAAAACGAATCCACAGTTCGAGTCGAACCGATACGGGCGTTCACGCCCTCGGCATGGTGGCGCATGTCGAAATTCCAAAACTGGAATTCAAGATGGCCGTCAACAAACTTGCGCTCGCCATCAATGCGCATTTGCCACCGGACATTCGGGTGATGGCGGCCACGCGGTGCACGGGAAAATTTCACGCCCGGTTCGATGCCAAGGGGAAACAATATCGTTATTTCATTTGGAATCATTTTGCGATGAATCCGCTTTTGCGTCAGCAAGCGTGGCATGTCGGGTTGCAATTGGATTTGAAGGCGATGCGCGCCGCCGCAAAGTTTTTCCTGGGGAAAAACGACTTCAAATCTCTGGCGGGCACGCGCAGTTACGAAATGGAATCGACGGTGCGCACCTTGAGTCGGTGTGAAATCAGGAAAAGTGGCGAGTTGCTCACGGTCATGATCGAAGGCGACGGGTTTCTCTATAAAATGTGTCGCGGAATTGTTGGGACTCTCGTGCAAGTCGGGCAGGGGAAGATTGCCGCCAGCGAAATTCCTAAAATTCTAGCGAGCAAAGATCGACGCGTTGCTGGGATGACTGCGCCCGCGCATGGCTTGGTTTTGTGGAAAGTTTTTTACGGAAATAAACCGCGGAGATGCAGAGGCGCGGAGAAAGGAAATTTGTGATTGTTATCCTCCTCCGCGCCTCTGCGTCTCCGCGGTAAAAATATGAATGTTGTTCTAGTTGAACCTGAAATTCCGCCGAACACCGGCAACGTGGCTCGGCTTTGCGCCGCGACAAATTCACGATTGCATTTAATTGAACCGCTTGGCTTCAAGCTGGACGACTCGCAATTGAAGCGGGCCGGAATGGATTATTGGCAGCAGGTGGAGTGGCATCGTTGGGCGAGTTGGAACGATTTTCGTAAGCAGCTTTCAGCCACGGCTCGTCTTTGGTTTGTGGAATCAAACGGAGCGAAAAATTACGCGGAGGTAAACTATGCGCCCGACGATTATTTGGTTTTTGGCCGCGAGACCGCCGGTTTGCCAAAAAATTTGTTGGAACAATTTCCAGAAAGTTGGCTGCGCATCCCGATGTTTAATCCGCAATCGCGGTCGCTTAATTTATCCAACTGTGTGGCGCTAGTTCTTTACGAAGCGTTGCGGCAGCAGAACTTCCAAAGTGAACTCCGTTAGAGGGCTGACCATAATTTTGCGGGGCTAACGATGGTTTGGTGCGAATAGAAGCCTAGTCCGATCATCTAACCGAATTTGCAATTTCCTCCTTCTTGCGAGAGCTCTCCTCCGCAGTAGTTTGACTCGTTAAAGTTTTTAAATGACGAGCGAAATGGAAATTGATTACGAACAACAGTGTGTCCAGATGGGAATGAAGAAAGAACCAGCCTGGTTTTGCATTCGTTCTCAGCCCAAACGTGAACACATTGCGGCGAGCAATTTGAAGCGTCTTTCCAGCATGGAGGTTTTCAGTCCGCGACTTCGTTCGCGAAAAATCACCCGGCGCGGCCCCGTTTGGTTCACGGAATCTCTCTTTCCAAATTATTTTTTTGCACGCTTTTTTTTACGTTCGGATCTCGAAGATGTGAAATTTACCGCTGGCGTGAGTCATGTGGTGCAGTTCGGTGGTCGTTACCCATCAATTCCTAAATTTATCATTGAGGAGTTGAGACAAAGCTTTGGGCAAAGCGATTTGCAATTGTCAGAAGAAATTCCAACCAAGGGAGACACGGTGACCATCAGCGGGCCATTGATGGATGGTTTGCAGGCGGTGGTGCTCAAGGTCATGCCTGCGAAACAGCGGGTTCAGGTCTTGCTCGAGATGTTGGGAAGGACCTCCATGGTGGAAATCAGTTTAGCGTCAGTGATTTCAATGCGGCGTCCTCTCCCCGCCAATCTGCTCTCCAGCACGATGGCAAGGGCTTAGTCGGGAAACAAATGGGTGAAAAATTCGAGAGTTGCAGGTCAAACGACCACGTGCGGAGCTCTGCCCACGACGCGCTCTTGAAGGTCAGGCGGCAAAATTCTTCCGGAAAATTATGACTGTATATCACCAGCTTCTCACCCTTTTGAAGAATGAACCGCAAACCTGGCTGGTGACTGGCGTGGCGGGATTTATTGGTTCAAACTTGCTTCAGACCTTGTTGAGCGCCGACCAGCGTGTCGTGGGTCTGGACAATTTTTCCACGGGAAAAAGACAAAATATGACTGAGGTGCTCGGGCTTCTCTCACAGGCGCAACAAAAAAATTTCAGGTTGGTCGAAGGAGACATTCGCAATCTCGAGACCTGCCAGCAGGTTTGTGACGGGGTTGATTACGTGTTGCATCAAGCGGCTTTGGGTTCAGTGCCGAGATCCATTGAAGACCCCATTGCGAGCAACGATCATAACGTCACTGGATTTTTAAATATGTTGGTGGCGGCCCGCGATCATCGAGTGCGCCGTTTTGTTTACGCTTCCAGCAGTGCGATTTACGGTGACGCAGCAGACTTGCCGAAAACTGAAAAAAAGATTGGAAGCCCTCTTTCGCCGTACGGAGTTTCAAAATTGGTCAACGAACTTTACGCTGAAGTCTTCTCGAAAAACTACGGCCTGCAAACCGTCGGGCTTCGTTATTTCAATGTGTTCGGCCCGCGCCAGGATCCAAACGGGGCTTACGCAGCGGTAATCCCACACTGGGTGGCGGCGATGATAAAAAACGAACCGGTGTTCATCAACGGCGACGGTTCCACCAGCCGCGACTTTTGTTTCGTCGCAAATGCCGTGCAAGCGAATCTGTTGGCTGCGACCGAGTGTAATCCCGCTGCCATTGGACAAATCTTTAACGTGGCACTGAATGAACGCACTACGTTGCTGGAATTATTCAGAATGATTCAGAGCAAATTGCTCAAAGATTTTCCGCATCTGGAAAATTTCACACCGCAGCATCAGCCCTTTCGCGCAGGCGACGTGCTTCACTCGCAAGCGGACATCAACAAAGTCCAAACCATTCTCGGTTACCGACCGACTCATACCATCGAACAAGGTTTGGATGTAGCGCTTGATTGGTATCAGACCCATTGACCCATCTGAAATTCGTCGTCGATCAATTTCCTCGCGGCCAAGCTATGCAAACTATTCCCTTTCACAAACCGAGTATCGACTCGGCTGAGATCGACGCGGTCGTGGACACCATGAAAAGTGGCTGGCTTACGACGGGAGCGAAGACGAAAAAGTTCGAAGAAAATTTCGCGCGCTATTTGAAAAGCGAACACGCCGTTGCCGTCAATTCCTGCACGGCGGCACTCCACTTGGCTTTGGAAGCGATTGGTCTGCAAGCGGGCGAAGCCGTCGTGGTGCCGACGATGACTTTTGCCGCGACCGCCGAGGTGGTGCGCTACTTCAATGCGCGCCCGCTCCTGGTTGATTGTCGCATTAAAGATTTCAATCTCGATGTCGCCGATGCCGCGAGACAAATAGAAATCGCGCTGGCGGAAGGCCTAAAAATTAGAGCCATCATTCCGGTTCATTTTGGCGGTCAGGTGGGAGACATCGCGGGAGTTGCTTCGTTGGCGCGGCGCTACAATTTAAAAATCATCGAAGACGCGGCGCATTGTTGCCCGGCATTTTATCGCCAAAGCAGCACCGAACCCTGGCAGAGCGTCGGAGCGGAAGCGGACATCAGTTGCTATTCGTTTTACGCTAACAAAACCATCACCACCGGTGAGGGTGGGATGGCGTGCACCAACAACGGCGATTACGCCGAACGGATGCGCATCATGTCGTTGCATGGAATATCTCGTGATGCCTGGAAAAGATTCACCTCGGAAGGCTCGTGGTATTACGAAATCACCGCGCCGGGATTCAAATACAACATGACCGACATCGCGGCTGCGATTGGTTTGCAACAACTCATCAAGGCGGATGATCTTCACAAAAAAAGAACGCGCCTGGCGGACTGTTATGCGCGCGCCCTCAGTGAAGTGGACGAATTGATTTTACCCGAGTTGCAACGCGACCGGATTCATTCGTGGCATCTCTACGTGATTCGATTGAGACTTGATCAACTCACCTTGGACCGGGCGAGCGTCATCGAAGAAATAAAAAAGGCAGGCATCGGAACCAGCGTCCATTGGATGCCGCTTCACATGCATCCTTATTACCGCGAAACATTTGGCTACCAGCCGAACGATCTGCCGCGAGCCGCCCAGCTTTATCCAGAAATAATTAGCCTGCCGATTTACCCCGAAATGAGCGAAGCCGATGTCACGCATGTTTGCGTAAAACTCAAGCAGATCATCGCCCAGCACAAAAAAACCTCGGTGAAAATTTCGATTGATGCTGAGGAATTGGAAAACAAGAACGCACCGGTCTTCGCCTAAAATTTTTCGAAGCGATGAATCAAACCCCTCCCAGCGCCCGTGCGCCCAAGCGTCTCTACGATTTGTTTTTTTCTTTGGCGGGCATATTGGTGCTCAGTCCGGTTTTTCTAGTGATCACGGCGCTCGCCAAGATTTTGGATCATGGGCCTGTTTTCTTTTGCCAACGACGGATTGGTCTGAAGGGGAAGCCGTTTCAGATTTGGAAATTTCGCACCATGATTGTCAACGCGGAACGAGCTGGATCCAGCGTAACCAAGGAGGGAGACGCTCGCATTACACCGCTCGGGCGCTTTTTGCGGAAAACAAAATTAGACGAGTTGCCTCAACTTTTTAACGTGGCCAAAGGCGAGATGAGTCTGGTGGGGCCTCGTCCGGA
>JBKJOZ010000392.1:0-11010 GCA_046595315.1 Limisphaerales bacterium | reverse complement strand
GGCTTTCAAAGAAAACGCGCGGTGGATTGTTTCGGAAAATTTTTGGGGTGCTATTTCCCTTCGTAATTCTTCCAAGCGGCTGGAATACCGTGGCGTCAAGGAATTCATCCAAGCGGTTTGCGTCAACAGGACGACGGCTTCGTGTTCGGGCGCGGGAATGTAAAAATCAGAATACTTTTGACGCAGGCCAAGGATTTCTCCGGCAGCCAGCACTGGGAAAATTCTCCAGCGCGTCTCCGTCTCGATATCGAGCCGAACAAAGCCGGAAATCGGATGCCAAAAAACAAAGGAGTGATTTACGAAGCGGGTTTTTTGAACCAGGAGAAAACCATTTTCTTTGGCAGCCTTGCGACTGATTTCCAAGATCAGCCCGACGCTTTCCGGCAATGCGAGCATGTCAACATCGCCGTCTGTGACTTCATAAAGATCCCGGTAATTGCGATTGACGCAGTAAACGACGTTGCGCTGATCGAGCAGTTGGAAGAGTCGCCGCAAAAAATTTATCCGGGTCGTCTTCATGGGGACAGACGGTGATAAATCTCCTCAAGCAAACGCCGCTTATTTTCCCACGTAAAATTTTTGGCGCGTTCGAATCCGTGCGAGCCGAGTTCGCGGCATAGGCCCGGGTTTGCCTCAAGTTTTTTGAATGTTTCGGCCATGAGGTCAACGGTCTCGGCGCAGTCGCGCACTGGAATTTTTATGCCAGACATTTCATCGACGATTTCTCCAGGCCCACCCCAGTCGAGGCAAATGACCGGCAAACTTTTTGACATCGCTTCGAGCAGCGCGGAACCGCCGCTGTCGCGCAACGCGGGAAAAACCAATGCGTCGGCGTCCGAATAAAATGCCGCCAATTCCTTGGAGGCAACTTGGCCAACAAAATCCACCTGCGCATTCAACCCCAAGCGAGTCATAAGGTTTTTCCAGTGAGGAATCGCTGGTCCTTGCCCGACGATAAAAAGCTTTGCGTGGGTCAAGTTTGCTTTCAACAAGGCGTGCAGCACGATGGGGATGGCGCGAGTCATGACGCAATTGCCCACGTAAAGCAGGTGAAACGCGTCGCCGGTTTTGCGCTGCCGCTGAGCGGAAAAATTTTCGCTAGGCCGAACGGTGTTGGCGGGAACGATTAAGAATTTTGGGTGAAATTCAGGCGGGAAAAATTTCAGCGAAGATTTGTTCGACAGAAAAATGACACTGGCGTTGCGCAGGGAACGTTGAATGGAAGGCACTTTTAACCAAATCTGATTGATAAATTTTCGCGCACGTTCGCTCCATTTGGCTGAGCCAAGAAAGTGGTAAAACCCATCCGGCACGGTTTCACCGCCTGCGATTGGTCCCCAAACTGAAGGAATGCCTAAGCCCGCGGCGGCGAATGGCACTCGAAAACTGTGAAACGTGGTCTGGTGCACGATCTGGAATTGCTCTTGGGCGTGCAGATCGCGCGCTAATTTCCAGACGCGTTGTTGCCAGACAATTTTTCTCAACCAAATTCCGGCCATGCCAAGGAAAGAGCTGATTTTTTTTACGATTTCGGGGACGGCGACGAAGTGGGGACGAATTTGTTTTTGTTCTGCGTGTTTTAGGATGGCGTCTTGGGCGTTGGGCGTGGTGATCAATGTGACGTCAAATTGTTTTGCCGCCTGTTCTGCCCAACCCCAACCAAGCCAATGTTCTCCGCTGCCCTCAGGATTGCAGGCATACGCAATCATCAGAACTTTTTTCATGTTTTCCTTCCAATGACATGAATGTCCGAGCAAAGCGTTGGGAAAAAACGAAGCAACCGGTCTGAACTTGCGGCGATGAAATTGGTCAACGGTCGTGGCAGAAAGGAGAGGGCAATGCTCTGGCGCCCGATGAAATTGCGGCCTTCGGTGGAAATTACTTCAAATCCATTCCAGCGTAAAAGTTGATGCAAATCTCGAATGACTGGCTCGCGCACGTGACCGCGGAAGACCGGGTCACCTTCGTGATACCACTCGTTCAAGGTCGGAAAATTACTGCGGCCAAAAAGTACCGAAATACGTTTGCGAATGTTCACCGCGTTGGGTGTGGCAATAAAAACAACGCCGCCCGGACGGAGCACGCGATGGATTTCCGCAAAAAGTTTTTTGGGAGAATGATGCCAATGCTCCAGACTGTGGAAACAAGTCACAATGTCGACGGACTGAGTTGCAAAGGGCAAAGGTTGTTCCAAGAAATTTTGCTCCGCGAGGCCGATGCCCAGTTTGTCGCGAAACGCATTTAAAACTTTGTCGCCCGCTTCGCGCTGTGCACGGTCGATGCCTCCGCCGCCTCCAAAATCATCCACGAGGGTAACTTGCAGTCCGAGCTTTGCGGCCAATGGGCCAAAAATAGCAAGGCCAGCCCCCAGATCGCCCAGGTGCATTCCTCTTTCCAATGCACCGCATTCGGCCAGCATTTTCAGGTAAAAAACGTTTCGCGAATCGAGGTAAGGCTCAGGTGAAAGTCCCTGAAAAACCGGATTGAGTTCCTCGCGGGAAATGCGCCAGCACTCGGACTCATTAAACCCTGATTTTTTCATCGCGTCGAATCAGCCGCATTTTTTCCATCGAGCATGGCGTCTTCCATCCCACCATAACCCCAGCCGCCCCAGCGTCCTGCCGAAACGACATTTTGATCTGTGAGATAATTCATCAGAAGCTCGCGCGATTGCTCGTAATTTTTGTCGAACACCACGTAAGCGAAAGGAATTTCGCATTTTTCCATGAACAGGATTTCGTCCTGCTCAGAAATGATTTTTGCGCGTTTCATGTCGGCCAAAACACGGGCTTTAAATTCCTCCGGTTTGTCCAGATAAGCGCTGGCGCCGCCGGACATCTCGACGTAATAACTGCGACAATCAGGAGGTGCTGCGTCGCTATGGACGGCGGAATATGAGCCAGCGCGATAAAAAACAAATTCCGACTCCGGAAAATATATCCAGTGATAATCACTGGCGACATCACCGGGGCCGCGCACGCCAATATCAAAATAATGCACTGTGCTGGCACGGAGTTTTTGGGCTGCGGCGGCGACTTCGGCGGGTGGATTTTGCAGGCTGGCAATGAAGCGGGGCAATGCCATGGTGTTCACCAGTTTCTGGAAACGAATTTTTTCTCCGGTAGCAAGCGTGACTGTTTTTTCCGCTAGATTTATGTGACGAACCTCGACGTTGTACCGCGGCTTGATTGGGAGCGCTTTTTCAAAAGCGCGGGCCAGGGCGCTGATTCCACCGGAGCGCGGGTAAACAAATTTTGCGTTGTAACCGAGCGATTCACGGGAGAACCCTAGCGCGCCTTTGATCACATCCGCAGTGGATGGACGGGGGATGAATCGTTCCGCAAATTGCGGCATCAACTCTTTGAGATTCACCCCCAGTAATTTTTCGTTGTAGGGAACCATGAAATGCTTGGCGATACCTTCGCCGAAATTACGCAGGACCCATTCGTGAAAATTCTCCGGGACATTTAAGGGCTGTGTCTCGCCGAAATCCTCCGGGTGCTTTGCTTTCAAAAGCCCAAGTAAACATTCCAAAATGACCTGGCTCGGCAGGCCGTAAGTATTCGCCTGAAACGGGTAGGCAGTGAAAACTCCGTGTGAAAAAATGACCGCCTTGCGCTCATGTTCCACCAGTTGTCCACCCAGCAATTGATCGACCAGTTGCTTCATGTATTCGTTGCGCAAATGCAACCAGTGTCCCGTGCCGTCGCAAAGAAATGAGCCCAGCCGAACATGGGTACGCACGACGCCGCCCGGCTCGTTTTCCTTTTCGAGCAGCAAATAATCTTTGCCCAGATGATAAGCGCAGGAAAGGCCGGTGAGACCGGCTCCAATAATAATGACCGGAAATTCTTCCATGATTTATGATTTAATTCGAAAAACAGCGTTGCGCAGTCGCTCGTAAGATTTCAACGGCAGGACGTGTTTCAACGTTTCTTTGCCCGCGTAAAGCAGCCCATTTCGCTGAAATTCTAAAACTTTTTTGAACTGTTTTTCGTCCATGTTCGAGTTGACCGGAATGGTTTCCAACGCCTTCAAATCCAGGTTTTTATTGTAACCCCACTTCATCGTGCGAATGACCTCAAAGCCGAATTCCCCGGCGATGTCGCGGATGCGCTGATTGAAATAACCGCCAGGCGGACAAAAAAACAAAATCTTTTTGCCGCAAAGGTCTTCGAGAATTCCGGTGGAGGTTTTCAGTTGCTCGCGAATTTGGGCGTCATTGGATTCATCCAGGCGCCGATGTTCATGACTATGGCAGCCGACGACATGCCCAGCCTCAGAGATCTGGCGGACTTGCGCGCGGCTGACATAATTTTTGCCGTCGATCTTGGTTGTGGGTATAAAAAAAATTCCGCGCATCTGAAATTCTTCCAGAACCGGCAGCACAATTTCAAAATGGTCAATCGTGCCATCATCGAAGGTGAGCACGAAATTATCCGGCGAAAAATCTTTCTGCTGCAACCGATGCGGTTCAAGAGCGCTTCGTCCCGCTTCACGCAACATCTTCAATTCGTGGCGAAAAGTGGTTTCAGAAATGGTGTAAAAATCCGTCTCTCCAACGCCCTTGCTCCTCGCCATTTTGTGATATGTCAAAATCAGGATCATGGTTTTTCCGCGACGAAGAACAGATGTTTTGCGCCGAGATCTTCGCGCGAATAATTGGAGAAAAATGGATCTATTTTGATCGAGTTCAACACTTGCAGATCGGAGGCGGTCGGCGGCTCGATTTCAAAATGCCGAATAATAAATCCAGCTTCCGTCAGCAACTCGCGATAATCCGGCGCTTTCAGACGGTTATAGGACATCAAGGGTGAATTGATCCAACGCTTCCAGGTTCGCTCCGAGTACCTCAGGTGGTTGTAATGCGTGATGTTGCGGTCGTCGTTGGCAAAAAGGTCTTTGAGGTGAATTGTCGCAAAAAATTTTCCACCTTTTTTTAAAGCACGATGCAGATCGCGAAAAATTTGTCGCAAAATATTTTTATCAATGTGCAACAAAACTTGCGTGGAACTGATGACGTCAATGGCGCCTTCGAGTTGGTCGAGCTTGGGCTGGTAGGGCGCGAAATATTGAAGACCCAGTTGTTGGAGAAGATCGGACAGATTTGTTTCCGCGTCGCCATTTATTTGCGGCAAACGACGAAGCTGGTGGCGAAAAATGCAGTCGGGCGCGTCGGCAATTTCACAAAAAGTTTTGGCAGTGGCCGCGACGACGTCGGACGTCAAAACGGGAACGATGTCGAAAAGTAATTGTCGATCGACACCGAAGGAGTGGAAGAGAAAAGGAACGGTCGGCTGCCAGCCCGTCCCAAAATCCAGATGGGTACCGTTCCGCAATTGCTCCACGCAATTGTTTTGCTGCATCCAATCAAAATAGCGCAACCCGACTGCAATTTTTTGGTGCACCCGGGCGGGAATCGGGACCAGCGAATGGGTAAATTTTTCCTGGACCAAACGGTAAAGGGAGGAGCCGCCGGGAAGGGCAGAAAGAACACGAAATGCGCTGATTTTTGCGAGCCAGTTCATGCGTTCACTCGCTCGCGTCCGTCAAGCTCCACGGCATCTTCAGCGATCAAAATGGGAATTCCATTTAACTCCGGGAAGCAACGTTTGCCACTCTTCTCAATCCACGTTTTGCTCTCTTGATCATAAAAAAGTTCCTCGCCGGAGATTGGACTTCGAAAGACTGTTTGCAAATTGACAGACGGTTCGGTCGGGAGCGAGCCAGCCTTTTTTGCTTCGATCCGCAACGTGCCGAAGACCGAGGGCCAATTCACGGATAGCCAGCCGTGCAAACGCGCCACCGGGCGGCGATAGAGCGGAACTTCTTGCAGCTTCCAGCTCGAACGACCGGTGGCCAATGTCCGAATGGTTATCTGCTCGAAGCCAGCCGCTTCGCAAAGTTGTTTTAGTTGCGAGATGTAAAAACTTTTTTCGATCGTGCCTCGCAGGCGATCACGAACTTCGGAGAGACGTCGAAGCGGGTTCAGCGCGTAAGGCTCCAGAGAAAAAAGTGTTCCGCCAGGCTTGAGGATTCGCTGAATCTCTTTCAGGGCTTGCTCGTAGCTGACAAAGTGGTGAAGCGCTTCGATGACGGTTACGGCGCTGAACGTTTCATCTTTGAACGGCAAATGATGCACATCGAGCGCGATATAGCGGGGTGGTTTTAATCCAAATTTCTCGACGCGCTGGCGCGAGATATCAAGCGCCGTTTCGTTGATGTCGCCCACGACAATGTTGTAGCCGAGTTGCGTCAGCAGCGTAGCTTCCCCAGCGGTGTTCCCGCCGATGTCGAGAACCAGGCCGCCGGGCGCGCCCAGACCGGCTTTGATACGATCTACTTTTTCGCGGTAGTTGAGGTCGGTTTCGTAGCGGGTGAGGGGATTAGTTTCGAGGTAGCGAGCGCGTTTGTTTTCGACATTTTGACGCTCAAATTCGCGTTCCTGCCGAGCGTCGGCCGCTTTGAAAATATGGCGAAACTTCAACATGTTCAGCGCTGAAAATAACGCGAGACGAATCGCAGAACCAGTCTCTTTATTACGTAGAGGCGCCAAAGTATCGCCAGTATTTTTTCCGACGCCAACCAACTTTTTCCGTGGCGTAACAGATACTCCCGTTGAACGCGGACCCGCTCCTCATAACGTCGTTTTGATTGGGTCGTGCTGGTGTTGGTGGAATGCCAGCGAAAATTAGCGAGCGCATCGGGAAGAAATTTGAAACGGAATCCACGTTCGCTCAACCGGACGTAATATTCGAAATCCATGCAAACGCGGTAATCGATTTTCAAGAGTTCGCCCGCGGTGATGACAGAGCGGCGAATGAACGTGGACGTCGATGGAATGTAGCAGCCGTAAAAAAGTAAAATGGGAAAATCAAAACCGTGTTCCCAGCGGTGGCGGATCACTTTCTTCGATTCATCCACGAAAATACATTCGCCATAAACTATGTCGGCTTCGGAATGTTTCTCAATGAACGCGGCGACTTTCGCGAGTGTTTCAGGCAAAAGATAATCGTCGCAGTTCAGCCACATCACCCATTGACCCTGGGCTTTGAGAAAACCTTTGTTGATGCCGTCACTCATCCCTTTGTCGGGCTCGGAAATCCATTTCAAATGCGGATAGTCCTTCAAAACGGAAATCGTTTCATCGGTGGAACCAGCGTCGATGACAATGTGTTCCCAATCGCCGAGAGTTTGCAAACGGACGCTTTCGATACAGTCGCGGATGAAGCGGCCTTGATTAAAACTGGGCGTGACGATGGAAAATTTCATTCGATGCTGTGAAACGCGGCGGCGAGATTTTCCAGGTGTCGTTCAATGGTGAAATGGCCAAGAAAATGTTGCCGAAAAGTATCTCCCAAATCCTGCGTCATCATGGCGAGAAGTTTTTCGGCGATTTGCTCGGGGCACTTTGGGTCAACAATTCCGGGGTAACCTTTGGGCAAGGTTTCTGGAACAGATCGCCAGCGCGTGGTGATGACCGGCAACCCAAAAGCCATCGCTTCGATTAAGTTTACCGGCTGATTTTCATTGCGATAATGGGTCGGAAAACAAAACAGATCGGCATTCTTCAGCGCTTCACTCTTTTGCGCGCCGGAAACAAACCCAATGTGTTGAATGGCCGGTTGTGCGCCCGGCAAGGCGCAAATATTTTTGAATTCTCGTTCCTCGGCTTGATTGACGAATCCGCCCGCGATTTGGAGCTGAATTGAAAAAGGCGATTGCGCGGCCTTCAACTTTTCAGAAGCTTTCATCACGCCTTCAATCGTGTCGAATAAACCTTTTTCCCTGGTGCAATGCGCCAAATACAAGACGCGAAAAATTTGTGGATTGTTTAAACGGCTTTGCTCGTCCGGAGATAAAATTTCGCGGGCGTGAATTTTTTTTCGGGCTTCCTGTCGGGCGAGGCGAATGGGCAAAAGTGTCGTTTCAAAATCCGGGCACGGGTCGGGAATTCCGTTGGCCACCAGCGTGATTTTTTTCGGCAAAAGTTTTTCGGCATCGGCGCGATTGTGGGCGGAAAGCACGACGCTCAGGTCGGCTTGTTTCAAATATTTGTAGGTGTAGGCCCGCGAACGAATTTGCACGCTGGTCTCCAGCCACTTCGACAAACCCGCCGCGTGCCAGTGCAAAATAATTTTAGAAAAAAAGGGGCGGCAGAAAAACATCACCATCCAATCGCGAAAGAGCGCGGAGCTTTTGCCGGGAGCGGGAATGTAATACAAATTTTTTGCACCGTAACGGAACCGACACCAGATCGCGCAAACGCAGTAACGGAAGAGCAGGAAAAATTTTTTCGCGCGGAGTTCACCAATATCTTCGAGATCACGGGAGAGTCGGGCGTTGACGTGATAACAAACGACGTCGTATTTCGCGGTGTTTTCGCCGGAAGGTTGCGGTGAAGTTTTTTTCCGATGGTCGCCACCGAATCCATCCAACATCAACTGCACCATATAGCTTTGGCCATGGTGCGGAGGCGGGGTGTGGGCGAAAACAACGAGTTTCATGGGCAATTGCCGCGCAAAGTTAATGAACCGCTCACCAGACACAAAGCCAAAACTTTAACTTGGTCTCGTAGCGTCTGGGTGGTTTCAATGAAACAGCAATGGAAATCCAGCGAGTCAATGTTTTGGGAGTCGGCGTGAGCGCGATCAATTTGGATTTGGCAAAAGAGGCTTTTGTTGATGCGCTAAAAAATAGGAAAAAAGGTTACGTCTGTGTGACGGGCGTTCACGGCGTGATGGAGTCGCAGGACGATCCGAAAATTCGGGAGATTCATAACCACGCATTTTTGGTCACGCCGGACGGAATGCCGATGACTTGGATGGGACGGTTGCAAGGTTTTAAACAGATGTCCCGGGTTTACGGGCCAGACTTGATGTTGGAGATTCTGGAAATTTCCCGCGCGCACGGTTTTCGCCATTTTTTTTACGGCGGCGCCAATGGCGTCGCGCAGGAATTGAAGGAGCGACTCGAAAAACGTTTTCCCGGAATACAAATTGTCGGCACTTACGAACCGCCGTTTCGTCCGTTGAATTCTGATGAAGAAAAAATCCTCAAACAACTCGTCGCCGAAACTAAGCCGGACATTTTGTGGGTTGGCCTGAGCACGCCGAAACAGGAGAAATTCATGGCGGAATATTTGCCGAAACTTGAGGTGACTTTAATGGTCGGGGTTGGCGCAGCGTTTGATTTTCACAGTGGCCGCATCCGGCAAGCGCCGCGCTGGATGCAACGCATGGGATTGGAATGGTTCTTCCGTTTGTGTGTGGAACCGAAACGGCTTTGGAAACGATATTTCAAAAATAATCCGCGCTTCGTCGTCGGTGCGATTTGCCAGCTCGTTGGAATTAAAAAATTCCCCCTCCCGGATGAGATTAGCTCCGTAGCAGGAAAAGTCTGAGGCTTCGTCAGGTTGCGCCTGATTGTGCGCGAGCAATCTCCTGCTCAGACTTTCAGCCGATATGAAAAAAACATATTATCCCTTCCCGGGAATGCTGGGCTTCGCATTTCTGGCGCTGACCTTTTTTTTCGGCGACACCGCTCTGGCCCAAATGGTTTTTGAACCAGGCACATTTCAAGGGTTGCTCCAGTCCGACAGTAAAAACGACGAAAGTTTTGGATTTATGACACTCACTCTCACCTCTGCGGGTAAATTCACCGTGCGTTTCAATTTGGGAGTGAATCAAATCGGCCGTCACGCCTATTCAAAAACCGGACAGTTCGATCAGAACGGCGCGTATCACTTTGAAGGGCCCCCTGTCACCGACACCCGCTACGCCATTGCGCGCGTGATTGATTTACAATTGGATCCCGTGGGGTCGCCCATTCGGATTCATGGCAATGTCACCGACCTAACCCATTCTTCCACGGTTGAATTGGAACGGGTTGCGGTCTTCGATGCAGCCAACCCCGCGCCGCAAACCGGCCGCTACAGTTTTTTAGTTGAAAATTCTGGCAACCCGGGTCTGCCGGCCGGCGCAGGTTTCGGAACCGTCTCGGTCTCGAGCAACGGTAGAATTCGGGCGAGCGGAAAATCGGGCGATGGTTGGGCGTTCACTCAAAGTGCGGCGTTAACCCGGAGCGGGCGCTGGCCGGTCTTCGTCAAATTAGGAGGCTCAACCAAAGGGATTTACTCTGGTTGGATCACTTTCCAGGACACCAGCGCGAGCGACTTCAGTGGAATGCTGGCCTGGCTCGGACCCGAGGTGCCGGGACCGAACAATGCTTTTGTTCCCGGCTTTTCTGGAGACGTGCAGGCGGTGGGAAGTCGCTATTTTTCGACTGTAAATAATCCAGTTCTTCAAAGTAGCAGTTCGACCAATAACGTGAGATTAACGTTGAATGCGGGTGGTTTTGAAACGCCGAGCGAACGCGACGTTACTCTTACGACAGCCAATAAATTTGTCTTCAATCCCCGCCTCACGGGAGACGCCCTCACGGTCGTCCCGAGCGCCGGGCTTTTCACTGGCAGATTTCTTCATCCCGATAACCGCATCATCACGTTTCGCGGGGCCGTTCTTCAAAAGCAAAATCGCGGCGCGGGCGAATTCGTTCTCCCCGACGGCGAAGTGGGCAGGGCACAACTGACCCCTGCGCCCTAGCTTTTGATATTCCATCTTCGGTTCCACGCCCTTGGAATAAAAAATTTGCGCTGAAATAATCGCGCAACTACACTCCCGCCTCATTTTTACCTATGAAATCAGACAAAATTGTGGTGTGCGGCGGCGGTGGTTTTATCGGCGGTCATCTCATTGCAGACTTAATTCGCCAGGGGCATACCAACATTCGTTCAGTTGATATCAAGCCCTTCAACGAATGGTATCAAACGTTTCCAAACGTCGAAAATCTCCAGCTTGATCTCGGTGAAAAAGTTGCTGCCGAGACTGCGCTCAAAGACGCCAGCGTCGTTTACAATTTGGCCGCTGACATGGGCGGAATGGGATTCATCGAACTCAACAAAGGCCTCTGCATGTTGACCGTTTTGATCAACACGCATTTGCTCATGGC
>JBKJOZ010000311.1:0-8251 GCA_046595315.1 Limisphaerales bacterium | reverse complement strand
TCACTTGACACCACGCCGATCAAAATTATAGTGCGAAAAATGCAGAGTCATTCTTCAGCAGGCGGCCACGGAGAAGCGCCTGATTCCAGCAAACTCCAACTTTTAAAACAATTTCGCTCCGCCGGACGCGGGTTTTGGAGCGATGTGCCCGACGCGCAATGGAACGATTGGCATTGGCAGTTAAAAAACCGCATCACGTCATTGGCGCAATTGCAGAAGTTGATGCCGACGTTGACGCCCGAAGAACATGCCGGAACCGTTTTGTCTGACACCAAACTGGCGATGGCGATCACGCCGTATTTTTTCAACTTGATTGATCCGGCGGATGAAAATTGTCCGATTCGTCGCCAAGTCATCCCGCGCATCGAAGAGACCCAAGTTGCCGACTGGGAAATGAGCGACCCGTGTGGCGAAGATTCGCATTCGCCTGTTCCTGGTCTGGTGCATCGTTATCCCGATCGTGTTTTGTTTTTGGTCACAGATCGTTGCGCGGCGTATTGCCGTTATTGCACGCGCTCGCGGCTCGTCAGCAACGCCAGCGGTTACGATTTTCATCCCGAGTTCGACCGCCAAATCGAATACATCCGCAACAACCCACAAATCCGCGACGTATTGTTGAGCGGCGGCGATCCACTGTTATTTAGCGACGATAAACTGGAAAATTTGCTCAAACAGCTTCGCGCCATTCCGCATGTTGAATTTTTGCGCATTGGCACGCGCATCCCGATCTTTTTGCCGCAACGCATCACGCCTGAACTTTGCGCGATGTTAAAAAAATATCATCCGCTCTTTCTGAGCATCCACACGAATCATCCTCGCGAATTGACCACGGAGGTCCGTGATGCGCTCGCGCGTCTCGCCGAAGCCGGAATTCCGCTCGGCAATCAATCTGTGTTTCTGAAACACGTGAACGACGATCTCACGACAATGACCGCGCTCGTGCAAAAATTGCTCATGTGCCGTGTGAAACCGTATTACCTCTACCAATGCGATTTGATTTCCGGCTCCGCCCATTTGCGCGCCAGTGTTCGCAAAGGTTTGGAAATCATGGACGGCTTGCGCGGTCATACGACTGGTTACGCAATCCCGCAATTCGTGATCGATGCTCCTGGCGGTGGCGGAAAAGTTCCGATCAATCCCGAATACATTTTAAGCCGAAACAAAGATCGTGTTGTGATTCGTAATTTTGAGGGCAAGGTTTTTGAGTACATCGAAGGCGGAAGCACTCCACCTGCCTACAAACCATCGGAAAATTTTCCAGTTTACAAAGAAACAGAAAACTTCCACGTCCCCAAGTGGGCATAATTCGCGTTCCCGAATTAATCCCCTGCGCGTTGCAGTTCTTTGACTAATTCCGCGAGTTGCTCCTGCAGAAGGCGCTCAAGATTTTCGCGTCCCATTTGGTCAACTTCTTCCTGCTGGAACTCGCGTTCGATCGCCGCAAAATATTGAATTTCGCCGTTTTTTTGCCTCACCGGGGTGAACGTAATGTGCACCAGGTATTCGTGCCCGTCTTTGTGGTAATTCGTAATCTGCACCGAACACGGCATCCCCAGATCGATTGCAGATCGCATATCTTGCACCAAGGCGGGATTGGTCTTGGGTCCTTGTAAAAACGAACCGGGTTTTTTTCCTTGCACCTCGTTGAGCGAGAAGCCGCACATCGCCTCGAACGCCGCGTTAAACCATAGAATTTCACCCACGGCATTGGTGATTAAAACGCCGTCTGGCAGCACCTTGAATTTTGCGGGAAGAAATGGATCAAAATTTTCCATACGCTTTCGAGGTAAACTTATGGCAGCATTTCGGCTGTGTCACCCTGCAATTCCGCAGGAGTTTTAAGACGATGAGAGAAATCATTCAGGAAAAAAAATCACGCACCGCCGCAATCGTAGCGCGACTCAAAACCGCCTATCCAAATGCGCATTGCGAACTGAATTTTTCCAATCCGTTGGAACTTTTGATTGCCACGATTCTCTCCGCGCAATGCACCGACAAGCAGGTCAATCTCGTCACCGAAAATCTTTTTCAAAAACATCGCGACGCAAAAAGTTTTGCGAACGCCCCGCTGGAAGAATTGGAAAACGACGTCAAACGAATCGGCCTTTTTCGCAACAAAGCAAAAAATATTCAGGCGTGCTGCCGCTCCCTTTTGGAAAAGCATGACGGCGAAGTTCCTAAAACAATGGACGAGCTGACCGCGCTCGCCGGAGTTGGGCGCAAAACGGCCAACGTCGTTCTTGGAAACGCTTTTAATATCAATGTCGGCGTCGTGGTGGACACGCATGTGGTGCGTTTGTCAGAACGGCTCAAATTTTCCGCAGCAAATTCACCGGAAAAAATTGAACTCGATTTGCAGAAGCTCGTTCCGCAAAACGATTGGTGTTTATTCAGTCATTTGTTGATCTGGCACGGACGCCGCCGCTGCTTCGCGCGAAGTCCTGACTGTGAAAACTGCGAATTAAAGCAGCTTTGCCCGACAGGAAAAATTCGTTTGTCAGCGGTAATTTCCACGGACGTCATTCGCGTTGCCAGCAAAACCCGCAAACTCAAAAGTGGAAAAACGAATGTCTGAGACTTGGCTTTTACTTCAATCCGGCCTTGGTGAACCCGCGTGGAACATGGCGCTGGATGAAGCGCTTTTGGAAAATTCGCCGCAGATTGCCCAACCTGTTTTGCGTTTTTATGGTTGGACGGAGCCCGCCGGAACGTTTGGTTACTCACAACATTTTTCAGAAGTTGAGCGCGTCACGTTGCTGCGTCCGCTGATTCGTCGTCCCACGGGCGGCGGACTCGTCCCGCACGATGCCGACTGGACTTACAGTCTGATTTTTCCCCCGCATCACTCGTGGTATGCGCTGAAAGCCGTGGAAAGTTACGAGCGCGTTCACGAATGGATTCGAGACGCATTTTTGAAAATGAAAGTTGCAACGGAGTTGTCCCCCTGCTGCAAAAAAGAAATTCCCGGCCAATGTTTTGTCGGCGCGGAAAAATCTGACGTGCTTTGGCACGGAAGAAAAATCGCCGGTGCCGCACAGCGTCGCACGAAATCCGGTTTGTTGATTCAAGGCTCCATCCAACCGCCGCCGATTTCTTTGGCAAAAGCGGATTGGCAAAAAGCGATGTGCGATGTGGCACATGAGAATTTCGAAATGGTCTGGAAGGATTTTTTGATTGAGACAGATCTCGCGGATTGTGCCGAAACTTTGGCAAAAGAAAAATATTCGCAGACCGGCTATAACCAAAAGAGGTGAATGAACATGAAATCCTGTCCATTGCTGTTAAATTTTCTTCGTCTTTCGGATTCGCAAGTATGAATTCGAGTTTTTCAAAAATTCAAAATCAGTTGCGACTTCTTCAAACTTCCAATCTGCGAAGTCTGCTTCGTTTTTGATTTGATCGACGAAGTGCGACCGTTTGGCTTTGAAATTCACCAACGGATAAATGCGCGCTTCATCCGACGTGATTCGCAAAATCTCTGCGAGCGATTGCTTGTGAAACTCGTAATCAAACTGTTCCTCGTAAACAAAAAGAAAATAGGAGACGAGCGTGAGATTAAATTGACCATCGCGAAATGGCGTGCGGGGAAGTTTTCCGGAAATGTAGCGGCCACCTTTTGCTTCTGCGAAATCGGGAAGAAATAAACGATAAGCCCGCTCACGAAATTCCCGCATTTTCTCCGGCGTTTTGTAAAAATCCCATTTGTAAGCCTTCACTTTTCCGATTTCGTTGGCGACGAATTCCAAGTCGGGTTCGCAACGATTTTTAATTTCTTCCGGCGACAATTCGTAAATCGGATCGAACGCGGTGACATCGATTTGTTTCGCGTTGGCCTCGGCGCAAAATGAACTGACGCCGCTGGCGATGTCTAAAATTTTTCTCCCGCGCAACTCTTCTGGGCTCAAGGCGAAGTAGCGCAGATATTCTTCAAACGTTCTGCCGAGCAAAACAACTTTGCTGAGTTCGAGTCCAGATTTCATCGCGCGAAATTATCTCGTCAGAACTAAACCAATCACGCCCAACACGGCAATGGCGCCGCCGAAAATCGCGCGTGCCGTGACTTTTTCGTTTTCCAGAAAATACGCGAACGGAATTACGACAAGCGGAGTTGTTGCGATGATCGGCATGACGATTCCGGTGGGCGCGGATTTTAATGCAAATTGATAACATGTCGTCCCCAAGGTTTGGCCGGCGAATCCGTTGGCCAAGACCCACGGAAAAGCGACGCGCCATTTTTCTCGCAGCGACGCAAATTTGATCACGGGTTGCGCGCGCTGTTTGATGATCAAAAGCCAAATTCCCGCGACGAATAATCCGCCGAGAATTCGTTGGAACGCGGCAGTGCCGCCATCGATGTTTTGATGGGCGGCGGCAGCAACGGCATACCCTTTTCGAGTGAAAACCGCGCCGAACGCATTGCCGAGCGCGCCGAGGATGCCAAACAAAGTTCCAATAATCATTTGGCGTCGGGTGATTTTTAAATGTTCCGAAGGCGCGAGTGCGAGCAAGACACCGCTGAGAATGACGGCGCCGCACAGGAGTTGTGCACCGGTGAGTTTTGTATCGAGCCAAAGCCATTCGATGAGGGCGGCGAAGGGCGTGGATAAACATTGAATCAGCAACACCGTCACGCGCGAACCAAGTCGCGGGAGTGCTTGGAATAAAGCGACATCGCCTACACCGATTCCGATGATGCCACTCCACAAAAAAAGCGGAAATGAATCGCCCGTCGCACCTTGGCCAAAAACATAAGCCCAACTCGCGAGAAAAAGAAACGCGAGCGAAAGTCGCCAGAAATTCGCCTCGCTGCCGCCGAGCATTTTCGCTGAGCGATGCGCGCAAACGACGGAGATTGACCAGAGAATGGTGGTGAGTATGGCCGCAAACATCACGTGATAGTTAGTGGCGAAGGGCGGTTAGGCAAATTGAAACAATGGGCGAACTGGCGAAGTTTGGTCAGCAAGAATGGGTTTTGCGTGTAAACTGAAAATGTGCACAATGTGGCTCTTACCATTATGAAAAAATTGTTTTTCACGCTGCTTTTGTGTCGATTGGGATTGTGGTCGGCAGATGCCAGCACGGATTACGCGCCCGCTATTTATCGAGAGGCGTATTCGGGTCATTGGTACACGTCTGGAAATGGTCACAAGTTTGCGGTGATCCACGACATGGAAGGATATTACCTTTCGACGATTTCATTTTTTCAACGCGAATGTCAAAGCGTTCGGTCGGACGGAACCTGCGCTGGCCGATCTAGTGCGCATTATTGCATCAACGGTTTGAAAGACAACACGAGCGATGCGGAACGCGGCGAAGTGACGCAAATGGTGCGCGAAGCTTATTACGCATGGCATGCGGTTTGTTGGAACACGCACTGCGTTGGCACCGAGCACGAAGGATTTGTCAGCAATCCCGCCTGGTACACGGAAGAAATGTATGTCGCCTCGGCTGCGCTCCAGCGGCATTTTGCGGATAAATTCGGGTTCGCCAAGGATCGCAATCATATTATCGGCCACGATGAAAAAAAGAATTCCGCATGGGTGACCTATGCTTCGGCCAATCTTGGAATTGATCCGGTCTGCAACAGCCATGTCGATCCCGGCGTAAATTGGAATTGGAGCCACTTTATGGCGTTGATCGTAGGCGGACCCGCTGCGCCGAGCAATTTGGTGTTAGCCCCTTTGAGCACCACGCAAATGAAGCTGACGTGGACGGACGCCGCGACGAATGAAACAGGTTTCAAGATCGAACGCGCTACTGCTGCCGCTGGGCCGTGGTCGCAAATTGCAACAGTGGGAATAAATATCACGACTTACACGAACAGCGGCTTGGTTGCATCGACGGTTTATTATTATCGCGTTCGCGCCTACAACGCCAGTGGTGACTCGGCTTACTCCAATGTTCGCAGTGCGACGACTGGAAACACGGCCCCGGTGTTAACGGCCATCGGCGATAAATCGGTGGTGGAAGGTTCAATGTTGACCTTCACCGCTAGGGCGACAGATCCGGGGCTGGGCGCGGTAACGCTGATCACCGACTTCGAGGGAAATTCGGCGGGCACCGCCAGTGTCATGTTTCAGAAACCAAGCTATTCTGGTTCCACCCGCGGCATTGATCCCGCCATCACGAATTACAGTATCATCGCCACAACTTTTCCAGCAGGTCATTCGGGAACGGCCGTCCTCAGAAATTCATGGAGCTTCACCTCCGCTGGCGCGAGTCCGAACACAAATTGGGTGCGGCTGACGACGGTTTTATCCTCTGGTTTTCCCAATCCGGTCATCGATATCGGGCAAATTTTGAAATTTGATATTTATACGGATAAGACTTTGAAACTTGGGATTGGCGTACGGGAAACAACGAACGCGTCTGGCACGGCGATAGGTTCAGATGGCGGAACTACTGGAGCCATTGAATGGGCCGGAGTCACCAACTCCACCGGTGGCGCACCAAATCCAACGCGAACCATCAACGCGGGCAGTTGGCAAACCGTTCAATTCAATTTTCCTTTTGAATCCGTCGCTGGATTTACCGGAAACGGCACTCTTTCCACAGCGTCCGGTCTCGCCGTCTTGGAACATTTAATTTATCGTCCCTTGGACGCGGGCAGTGGAGTTTATAACGTTTATCTCGATAATTTTTCCGTCGTCGCTTCGAACACATTGACCTACACGCTCGACGCGGGCGCACCGGCGGGCGCCACCATTCATCCGCTTACGGGAGTTTTCACTTGGACGCCGACGGAGCTTCAAGGTCCCGGAGCTTATGATATTACGATTCGGGTCACGGACCACGGAACGCCTGCCTTGGCAGATTTTGAAACCATCACCATCATCGTGGATGAGACCAATAATTTCGCGCCAACCTTAGCGGCAATTTCCGCCAAAAACGTTTCCGCTGGAGATTTGTTGACGTTCACCAACACCGCTTCCGATGCCGATTTTCCGGTGGATTTGACCTTCAGCATCAGTCCCGGCGCGCCTCCAGATTCGGTCATTGATCCCGCGACTGGCGTTTTTACATGGCTTACGCCCAGCGATTCACTCGACAGCACCAACTCAATCACTGTCGTGGTTTCGGACAATGGCACACCCGAACGAACGGCGTCGCGGACGTTCACGGCTCGCGTCGTTTCGCGAACCTTGAAATTTTCACAAACCGATTCCAATGGAAACATGTCGCTCTCATGGAACACCGTTGCCGGTCGTAAATATCAAGTTCAATTCAAGAGCGATTTGTCAGACGCAACGTGGACCGACTTCGGACCACAAATCGTCGGCGACGGGAATTTGGTCACACAAAATATTTCCGTAACGGACGGAACACAACGGTTCTATCACATTGCCGAAGTGCCGTAATTCGGGCGTCAGACGGTCGCACTACCGCCGAATTTGATTCCCTGCGCCAGTGGCAATTCGTTCGAGTAATTAATCGTGACGGTTTGACGGCGCATGTAATTTTTCCACGAATCACTGCCGCTCTCGCGGCCGCCGCCGGTTTCTTTTTCGCCACCGAACGCCCCGCCGATTTCCGCGCCGCTCGTGCCGATGTTCACGTTCGCAATGCCGCAATCACTTCCGCGACTCGACAAAAATAATTCCGCTTCGCGCAGTTCGTTGGTGAAGATTGCAGAGCTAAGTCCTTGTGGAACGGAATTGTGCGCTGCAATCGCGTCTTCGAGATTGCGATACGGAATCAAATAGAGAATCGGCGCGAAGGTCTCTTCGTGGACAATTTTGAAATTCGCTTTGGCTGTTGCGATGCACGGAGTGACGTAGCCGCCGCCGGGATAATTTGCGCCGCGCAATTTTTCCCCACCGTATAAAATTGTCCCACCCTCACGTCGAAGTTCCTTGATCGCTTTCTGCATTTGCTCGACCGCGCCGGAATCAATCAGCGGTCCCATTAAAGTTTTGGGATCGGTGGGATTGCCGATGGGAACTTGTGTGTAGGCGACGAGCAATCGTTGCGTCAATTCGGACAAGATAGATTCGTGAACAAAAACGCGACGCGTCGAGGTGCAACGTTGTCCGGCGGTTCCGACTGCGCCAAATAGAATCGCGGGCGTGACCAAATCCAAATCTGCGCTGGGTGCGACGATGATTCCGTTGTTGCCGCCGAGTTCGAGTAAAGTTTTTCCCATGCGACGCGAAACCACTTCGCTGACGGCGCGACCCATTCGAGTGGAACCGGTGGCGGAAATGAGCGGAACGCGTTTGTCAGCCACGAGACGCGCGCCGAGTTTGTGATC
>JBKJOZ010000290.1:0-25337 GCA_046595315.1 Limisphaerales bacterium | reverse complement strand
CGAAAATTCCCGTTTTATTTGCGCCGCCTGATGAGTGACGAACCTTCCAATCAAAATCCTGAGGCTCTGCCTCGGCGCGGATTCTTTAAACGGGCTGCCGCCATTGCCATCGGCGGCGTGGTTGGCCTGGTCCCCGCTCTCGCCGGCCTTTTGGTTTTTCTCGATCCGCTGCGCCGGAAAAACAAAATCGATACCAGCGCGATTCGCATTGCTTCGTTGAGCGCTTTGCCGAACGACCATCGCCCTTACAAATTTCCGGTGGTTTCCAGCCGCACGGACGCGTGGAACAAATTTCCAGAAACTCCGATTGGCGCAGTCTATTTGCGACGAACCGGCGAAAAAACGGTGGAAGCGCTCAATGTGGTTTGTCCACACGCCGGTTGTTTTGTCGATTTTGTTCCGTCACGGACCTGCTTCCTTTGCCCGTGTCACAACAGCACTTTTGCCATGGATGGCTCAATCAATGACCCCAAAAGCCCCAGCCCACGCGCGCTCGATACGTTGCCGGTGGAGATTCGGGGCGAAGAAATTTTCGTAAAATTTCAAAACTTCCGGTCCGGCGTCCCCGAAAAAATTCCTGAAGTATGAAACCGATTTTCGATTGGCTAGACCAACGCACCGGCTATCGGCACATCACTCGGGAAGCGCTTTTTGAAAATATCCCGGGCGGTTCGCGTTGGCGTTATGTCTGGGGCAGTACGCTGAGCTTTACGTTGATGATTCAGTTCATCACCGGCATCGCGCTTTGGATGGCTTACGCGCCCAGTTCGCAGACGGCTTGGGAAAGCGTCTATTACATCCAAAACCAAATGTGGGGCGGTTGGTTTTTGCGTGGGATTCATCATTTCACGGCGCAAGCGATGAATGTTTTGCTCGTGCTCCATTTGATGCAAGTGGTCATCGACGGCGCCTACAAAGCCCCGCGCGAAGTGAACTTTTGGTTTGGCGTTGTCTTGTTGCTGCTCGTTCTCGGACTTTCGCTCACGGGCTATTTGTTGCCGTGGGATCAAAAGGGTTTTTGGGCAACGAAGGTGGCGACAAATATCGCGGGCATCACGCCCGTCATCGGGCCGAGTTTGCAGAAAATAATTATCGGCGGCTCCGATTACGGACATCACACGTTGACCCGATTTTTTGCGCTGCACGCGGGTGTTTTGCCCGGCAGCATCATCGCGCTTTTGGTCGGTCACATTTATCTTTTCCGACGACACGGAATCACAGCGAAGCAACCGCTCGCAAAACCCGACGCCGCCTTTTGGCCCGATCAAGTCCTCAAAGATGCCGTCGCGTGCCTGGCGGTTTTGGCCGCCGTTCTATTTTTTGTAGTGCGAAGTCATGGCGCGGACCTCGGAGCTCCCGCAGATCCCTCGGAGCCGTATTCAGCGGCGCGACCGGAATGGTATTTTCTTTTCCTGTTTCAATTTTTAAAATATTTCCCCGGCGGAACAGAAATTTGGGGCGCCATCATCATCCCAAGTTTGCTGGTCGCCATCATTTTTCTGATGCCGTTCATTGGAAATTGGAAGCTCGGTCATCGTTTCAACCTTGGTTTGCTTTGGAGCCTGCTCGCAGGGGTTGCGCTACTCACTTATTTTGCGGTAGCCGAAGATGCGCGAAATAGCGATTACGTGCGCTCCGTCAAAGAAGCCGAGGAAAGCGCAACACGCGTCAAAGAATTAGCCCAATCGTCTCTGGGAATTCCGGCAACGGGCGCAGTCACTTTGCTGCGCAACGATCCGCTCACGCAGGGCCCGAAAATTTTTGCGAAACATTGCGCCAGTTGTCATCGCTACGATGGTCATGATGGAACAGGCATTGTCTCCACCAACGCTCCGGAAGGCGCTGACTTAAAAGGATTCGCTAGCCGCGATTGGCTGGCTGGATTGCTTGACCCAGGCAAAATCAGCAGCGCGCATTATTTCGGCGGGACGAAGTTCAAGGAGGGGAAAATGGCAAAATTTGTGAAACGCGATGTCGCCGAGTTTACTGCCGAACAAAAGGCGCAATTGGAAAAAACCATTGCGGCTCTCTCCGCTGAGGCATGGCTTAAATCGCAGCGCAAAGTGGATCAACGCGACGCTGCGCTGATTAAGGAAGGTCGCGTCCTCATGGCCAGCGAGACGATGCGTTGCACGGAATGTCATCAATTTCAAAACAAAGACGAAGAAGCGTCCGCGCCCGACCTGACGGGCTACGGCTCGCATCAATGGTTGGCGGAAATGATTTCTAACCCCGCTCATCCAAAGTTTTACGGGAAGAAAAACGATCGCATGCCCCCTTATGGCGAAGACAAAATCTTGGACACGCACTCCGTTGACTTGCTCGTCAAGTGGTTGCGCGGTGAATGGTTTGATCCTGCTGAGGAATTTTAACTGCTCAGCGATACGGCTTGTGCAATTCCACCTTGGTGCTCTTTTTGCGCAACTTGAGGTTCAACATCTCCACTCCCACGGCGAAGGACATCGCAAAATAAATATAACCCTTCGAGATATGTTGGTGCAGCCCTTCCGCAACGAGCATCGCGCCAATCAAAATCAAAAAGCTTAGCGCCAACATTTTGATCGTCGGATGGCGATCGACGAAATCGCTGATTTGATTGACGAAGACCAACATGACAATCATCGCTAAAATCACAGCGGCGATCATAACGGGTAAATGTTGCGCCATGCCAACGGCGGTGATGACGGAATCGAGCGAGAAAACAATGTCGAGCAACAGGATTTGCACGATAACGTTCGCGAAGGTTGGGGTAACTCGTTTCGTCACCTCTCCATCTTCACCTTCCAGTTTTTCGTGAATTTCAAAAGTACTTTTGCCGAGGAGAAAAAGGCCTCCCAAAACGAGAATTAAATCTTTGCCTGATACGGCGAGCTCAAAGGCGTAGCGCGACCCTTGAAAAAAAGAATCCGTCCAAAACGGTTTGTCCAGTTTCACCACCCAGGCCAAAGCGGCGAGAAGAAGAACTCGGGTAATCAACGCCAGGCCCAAGCCGAGACGGCGGGCCTTCTTTTGCTGTTCGGCGGGTAATTTGCCGCTGAGAATGGAAATGAAAATGATGTTGTCGATGCCGAGAACGATTTCGAGCAGCGTCAGCGTAAATAAACTAATCCAGATTTGCGGGTCAGAAAGCCAGTCCATCGGCGAATTGTAGGAAGGCAATGTCTCGTGTCAATGAGGCGTAAAAGCAATTTGGGCAAAGAAAAATTTCTTCAAATCATGTGACAAAACATGGCGTCGCGCAGCTTGGGTTCAAACCAAGTGCTTTTTGGCGGCATGATTCCGCCGGCATCGGCGATGGACATCAAATCCTCAATGCTCGTGGGGAACATGGAAAACGCGCAGGCGGCCTCGCCACTGTTGACCAGTTTCTCCAATTCGGCGGTGCCGCGAATTCCGCCCACAAATTGGATCGCCGTGCTCGTGCGCGGGTCGTCGATACCAAAAAGTGGCGCGAGGACATATTTCTGCAGTAGGGTGACATCCAACTTTTCGACAGGATCGGTCGTGGCGGCAAATTGAGGGCGGAAATTCAACGTGCGCCATTTTCCGCCGAGATAAAAACCAAGCTCGTGCTTCCGCGCTGGCTTCGCTTCGCCTGCGTCTTGGATGATGAAAATGGCATCTAGTTTTTCCAGCAAGGCCTCGGGTGTGAGACCGTTTAAATTTTTCAACACGCGATTGTAGGGAAGAATTTGCATCTGATTATGCGGAAAAATCACGGTGAGAAACTCCGCGCTGTGGCCCGCTCCTTTGCGCGTTTGATAAACCCGCCCCGCCGCTGCGCTGCGATGATGCCCGTCGGCAATATAGAGAAATGGGATGCGCTGAAATTCAGATTCGAGTTTGGCGATGTCGGCGGGCTCAGAGACAACCCACGCTGAATGGCGAACGCCGTCTTGCGCAACAAAATCGATTTCTGGTTTCTCGGCAATATTCCTGGCAACGAATTCGTCCACTCCTGCCGTAGCCCGATAACTCAAAAACACCGGGCCGGTTTGAGAATCCAACGTTTCAATGTGGCGAACGCGATCATCTTCTTTGTCCGGGCGCGTGAACTCATGTTTTTTGATGACACCTTGCAAATATTCTTCGCAACTCGCCGCGGCCACGATCCCCACTTGGCTGTGTCCGCCCATGATTTGCCGATACAAATAAAAACAGGGTTGCGCGTCTTGCTTCAGCGCACTTTGCAAAATGAGTTTGGAGAAGTTTATTTTGCCTTGCGCGTAAACGGAATCGTCATGCACATCCGTTCCGGCAGGCAAATCAATTTCCGGTTTGCTCACGTGCAAAAAACTTAAGGGATTGTCCTTGGCGATTTCCCGCGCTTCCTCGGAAGACATCACGTCATAGGGCAATTCGCAAATACGCGCAGCCAATTCACTTTTCGGTCGCAATGCGGCAAAGGGTTTTATTTGAGCCATAAAATTCGGCGCAAGATATTAGAGGCTTTCTAAAACGCACGATAAAATTGCGACTCATCTTTACCCTGAGCAGTAATTGGGGATCTGTCACCGGATTTTAACTTGCAGCAATCTAAGTTCAGGCGTAATTCTTTCCTTGAAAAGGGCGTTTGCCCAATAGTGTTTTGATTACTGCATGAACAAGTTTCAACTGGTGAGGGCCTCTTGAGTCGCCCTTATTCTCCTCGTCCCGCTCCTTCCGCTGCGTCATTTATTCGAGTGAACGGAAAAATCCGTGCCCGCGAAGTGCGCATCATTGGCGTCAATGGCGAACAAGTCGGCGTTTTAACTCTGAGCGACGCCATCAACATGGCCCGCGCCAACGGCGTCGATTTGGTGGAAATTGCGCCCAACGCCACACCGCCCGTTTGCCGGCTCATCGATTTCGGAAAATATCGCTACGAATTGGCCAAGCGCGACAAGGATGCCAAAAAACATCAGCACGCCAATAAGGTTAAAGAAATTCAACTGTCGGCCAATATTGATCCGCACGATTTCGGAGTGAAGCTGAGTCATGCCGTCGATTTTCTTTGCGAAGACATGAAAGTCAAAGTCACGCTCCGTTTCCGCGGTCGTGAAATGGCGCACAAGGAAGTTGGCTTTCAACAAATCCAAAAATTTATCACCGACGTCACGCCGTATGGCCATCCCGACGCGGCTCCGAAATTGATCGGCAAAGGTATCAACGTGATGCTGAGCCCGCTCCCTCGCAACAAGCGCGCGAAAAACCCTCGACAAGCGGAACGCGATGCTGAATTAGCCGCCGAACGCGCCGCAGAAGAGAGGAATAAAAAGAGCGAACAGGCCGAGCCCAAACAAAAGCAGAAAAAAATTACCGCCGATTCTGAAGCGGAGCCTTCCTCTGCCAACGAAGCCTTTGCAGAATTAGACTCCAAAGCGGATCAGGAATAATTTTTCAATCGCTGCGTTCGTCGCTCTGGAGGTTCCAACCTCGCACCAAGTCAGGAAATCGGCATTCCGTGCAGATCGCATTCGAGTGATCGCAGAAATCTTTAACGATTTGTAGTAATCCTTGCTGCAACGCAGCCGTCGGCATCTGGCGGGGCGCTCGTCCACCGAGTAACCGCTGCCGCCCCAAACGCAGGACGGAATTGTCGCCCGCAGCTGGCCAGTTGAAATAGATTTGCTCCGCGCGTCGCTGAAGTTTTTCGTTTTTTCCCATCGCCGAGCGAATCCAAAACCACGGAAGAATGACGTTGATGGCCAGATCGGTGACTCGCGCCGCACCGAGCAACGGCTGCGGTTGCGGCAGGCGAACAGAGTTGAATGTCCAGTGCCACGACCAGAATTCGTCGTCCTTCACCTGCAACAAATTCAAAAGCGCATTTTCAGGCACGTCTTCGGAGGTCGTGAACCACTTTTCCAGTTTTCGAAAAAAGTTTTCGTCAGCGAGCCAGTGTGACGCGAGCGCCAGGCGCCGTTGCGGAAGATTGGCCGGGCGAATTCCGTTGAACCGCCACAACGTTTTCGGGAAAATTAATTCGCTCCATGCTTGGCGTTCGCGCCACCAAATATCCCAAATTTTACGGAGGTAGGAATGACTTTTGGTTCCTTCCGGTTCTGTCGGCAAGAGCCCGCCCACTCCCAGCAAGCAGGCCTGCCAAAAATTTGCCGCAGATTTTTCACGCGGAAATTTTGGCAAAAGTTCCGCGAGCCGCTGCATCGGCCAGATATTTTGTTTGTAGCCGAGCGCGCGGAAAATTCCTTCCCACAAAGCCTGTTCCCATCCGGCTTGCCGGGCGCGCGCTTGGAATGCATTGGCTTTGCGTTGCAGTCGGACAAACGCCGCCTGTTGGAGCAATTCCTTTAATTTTTCCGCGGCGAGCTGGCCCAGGGGCGCGCAACACTGGCCCGCAGAATTAGCCGGAAAACTTTCTGCTGAATCGCTCCCCAACCACAAACCCAATTCGTCAATCGGCGAATCTAGAAATGGTTTCAGCGCCAGCGTTGGCGCGGGAATTTTTGATCCGTCATCGGGTTCCCAAACGACATGCAAAATCACGTGGTTGAAATTAGGATTGCGATCATGGCCGTGATGGCGCCAATTCTCAGAGCGCAAATCAATTTCCACGTCACCGCTTTTAACAAGTTCATCACCGATTTGCAGCACGGCTCCGCGAAAATCGGGTCCGGCTTCATGGTTCCAAAAACCTGGGTGAAGAACGCGCACCGTCTGGCCGTCCAACGTTTTCAATTGATCGCGAAGGAGGCGTTGATGATGCCAGACCATTTGCAGAAAACGTTCGGGCACCGCAGAGTGGGACTCGTGCAAAAAAACGGATTTTCCAGATTGCAGCCGCCAGTCGGCATAGAACGTTGTGGCAAAGGAGGACACCGGCATTGCTTTTCGATGGATGCTTTTGCAAAGTCAAGTCTCGGAAAGCTCGGGTAGCGGTAGATTTTAAAAAATTTTTGCCACAGAGGCCCAGAGGCCAACGAGGAAGGATTGAAAAAAGCCCAATAAAATCTCTGTGTTCTCTGTCCCGCTGTGGCTGAATCTAATTTTTTACCGCGGGAACTTCGACCTTAACTTGAACGACGCGGAAAAAATTGTGTCCTGATCATTATGAATTCGTTGCCGGGCAATTTTAGTCTTTTGCGCAAAATCTTTTTAGGTTTTGGTTTCGCGCTTTTTTTCCCCTCGTTGTTTGCGGCTGAGCCGGATATCCGCCGGGACGCGACGGTCGAGGCGGTCCAGCGCGTCATGCCGTGCGTGGTGAACATCGGCACCGAAAACGCCGTGGAAACGGTGGACGATCCCTTTGAAAATTTGTTTCGCGAATTTTTCGATCCGTATCATCGCCGTCGCGAACAAGCCAACCCGTTCAGTCTGGGCTCCGGCGTGATCATCGACGAGGACGGCTACATTTTGACCAACCTCCACGTCGTGCAGCGTGCGAAAAGAATTCAGGTCAAACTTTCCGAAGAAGCGGGCGGCGGCGAATACGAAGCCGAGCCGATCATCGGCACCACGCTCACTGACGTCGCCCTTTTGAAAATTGTTCCAAAGAAAAAAGGCGAAAAATTTAAAGCGGTCAAATTCGCCAAAGACGACGATTTACTTTTGGGCGAAACGGTCATCGCGCTCGGCAATCCGTTTGGCCTCGGCGGCTCCATCAGTCGCGGAATTTTAAGCGCCAAACGTCGCGCGGCCCCGAAAGAACGAGAGCCGCTGGCCGTCCCAAACTGGCTGCAAACCGACGCGGCCATTAATCCGGGAAACAGCGGCGGGCCTTTGGTTAATTTGCGCGGAGAATTAATCGGTTTGAATGTGGCCATTGCCGCCCAGGGACAAGGAATTGGTTTCGCAATTCCGATCATGCAAATCAGCGAAGCGATTGTGGACATTTTTACTCCCGAAAGAAATGTGGTCAACCCTCGCTGGTTCGGAGCAAAAATGAGCCTCAGCTCAAGCCCGCTCACGGTCGTCGAAATAAAATCAGGGAGCCCCGCAGACAAGGCTGGCTTGCGTGTCGGTGATCAAATTCTTCAGGTCAACGGGAAAACGCCTAAAGGATTTATCGAGTTAAACCAGTGGTTGCGCGAGGACGCCCTCCAGAATTTTATCTTCGCCATTCAACGCGGTAACCTGCGACAAAACGCCAACGTACGACTGGTCCCGTTCGGGCAGTTGATCCGGCAAAAACTGGGTCTCGATACCCAAGAAATCCGCGCAGAACTTGCCCAAAGTTTTGGGCTCAAACCTTCCGCCGGGTTGCTCGTCGCAGGCGTGGAAAAAAACAGTCCTGCTGATGAGGCCAAAGTTGCCGCCGGTTTTGTCATCACTGAAATTAACGGCAAACGTGTTCCCGATTTTCTCAATTCGATTGAAACAATTTCGAGTTTAAAAAAAGGCGATCCGGCAAATTTGACAGTTTTGATTCCGCAACGGCGCGGCAATTATCTCCTCGGTTACCAACCGGGAAACATCACATTGAAGGCGCGTTAGTTCTCGAATTTGTTCGCCGAATGAATCACCACTGATATTTTCTCCAGTGCCAATGACCAACAGTTTGATGATCGAAGTCGCCAATTTAACCAAGCGTTACGCGGGGAATACGGCGGTTTCTGATTTATCTTTTTCGGTCGGGCGTGGTGAAATTGTCGGACTGCTCGGACCCAATGGTGCCGGCAAAAGCACGACGATGCGGATTCTTTCCTGCTTTCTTCCCGCCTCGTCGGGCACCGCGCGCGTGGCTGGCTTCGATGTTTTTTCGCAAGCCGATGAAGTTCGCCGCCGCATCGGCTACATGCCGGAAAATAATCCGCTCCATCAGGAAATGCGGGTGCGCGAATATTTAAAATTTCGGGCGCGCCTGAAAGGTTTGGGAATTCGCCGTTCCCGCGAACGCGTCGATGTGGTTCTGCAACAATGCGGCCTGACCGACGTGCAGAAGAAAATCATCGGCCATCTTTCAAAAGGTTATCGACAACGCGTTGGGTTGGCGGACGCGCTAGTGCATGAGCCGGAGTTAATCATTCTCGACGAACCAACCATCGGTCTCGATCCGAACCAGATTCGTTCCGTGCGCCAACTCATCAAAGATCTCGGAAAGAATCACACGGTTTTAATTTCGACGCATATTTTACCCGAAGTGGAGATGACCTGTAACCGCGTGTTGATCATGCGCCGTGGAAAAGTTTTGGTTTCGGACACGTCGGAAAATTTGCAAAAGAAAATGAGCGACGGCCAAATCATCACTGAAATTGCCGCGCCGCTGGCAGATTTAAAAACTTGCTGGGAAGAAATGGCCACGATTGTGCATTTCGAAATTTCCCCGACCAATGGCGATTTTCATCGTTGCCAACTCACTCCCGGCGACGGACAAGATTTGCGCCCGGAGATTTTTTCTATCGTGAAGCAACGCGGCTGGACGATGCGGGAACTTTCGCGCCGCCGCCAATCGCTGGAGGACATTTATATGCGCGTCACTCGCTCTGAAAACGAGGAGGAAGTCATTTAATGCAAGCGTTCCTCACCTTGACGCGCCGCGAGTTGGCGGGCTTTTTCGTCTCGCTCACCGGATACGTGATCATAGCCGCCGCCGTTTTCCAAATGGGATTGAGTTTCGTCATCCTGCTCAACAATTTGAACGGCGAATCCACGCCGATGCCCGTCACCGAGATTTTTTACGTCACCGCATTTTTTTGGCTGATTCTTTTGCTCTGCGCGCCGGTCATCACCATGCGCCTTTTCGCTCTGGAAAAATATTCCGGCACGTTTGAAACTTTGATGACGACGCCGGTGGGTGATTTGCAAGTCGTGCTCGCGAAGTTTTGCGCGGCCATGATTTTTTACATGGTGATGTGGCTCCCGCTCATCGGCTGCATTTTAGTCGTGCAACATTTCACCAATGAAGCAGCCGGGTTCGATCTCGCCACCGCTGCCAGCACTTATTTGGGAATTTTCCTGCTCGGTTGCCTTTACATGTCGCTCGGCTGTTTTGCCTCAGCTTTGACCCGCAGCCAAATTATCGCCGCGATGATTAGCTTTGCCATCGGCATTACTTTTTTTCTGCTCAGCTTTTTGTCCGAGCAAATCAATCTCGGAAAAGGTTGGGGCGCGCAGGCCTTGAATTACATCGCCATGCGCGAACACATGCGCGACTTCACGCGTGGCATCATTGACACGCGCTACGTTGTTTTCTATTTGAGCCTCACTGTTTTCTTTTTATTCCTGACCTATCGCGTCGTGGAAAGCCGCCGCTGGAAATAATATGGACGACAAACCTTCCAAACCGAGTTTTCATCCCGCGCGCCGCTGGCTCAATTGGTTCAACACCATCATCGGCATCGCAGCCGTGCTCGCACTCGTGGCGATGGCGAATTATCTCGCGTCGGGATATTTCAAACGTTTTGAAGTCAGCGCCAATTCGCATCTTGCCATCTCGCCGCAAACACAAACATTGTTGAAGCAGCTCACCAACCAGATCGACGTCACCATTTTTTTCGACCAGGAAGGCAACCAGGAAATTTACGGACTCACCGCCGGTTTGCTCAAACAATACAGCTATTTAAATCCGAACATCACTGTTCAGACCGTCGATTACACTCGCTCCCCAGGCAAAGCCACCGCGCTGCTTTCCAAATACAAACTGACGACGCTCAAAGACAAAAATTTCGTGGCCTTTGATTGCAACGGAAAATCAAAGGTTGTTTTTGGCAATGAACTGTACGATTACGATTTGAGCACCGTCCTGTCCGGTCAAGGGAACGCCGTGCGTCGCAACTCGTTCAAGGGCGAACTTCTTTTTTCGTCGGCCATTTTCACGGTGACCTTTCCGCAACAGGCGAAGGCCTATTTCGTTTACGGCCACGGCGAGAATGATCCGGAGAACGTCGGCGAAACTTCCGGCTACGCAAAGTTCGCTTCCATCCTCAAAGACGAAATGAATATCGAATGGAAAAAACTTTTCCTGCCAGGGACAAACGACATACCTGCCGATTGCAGCTTGCTCATTGTTGCCGGACCGAGCAAAGCGCGCTTCGACGAGCAAGAGTTGGCGAAAGTTGAAAATTATTTAAAACAAGGACGTCGGCTGCTCGTGCTGTTGAACAATGTCTCCGCCGGTAGCGATTCAGGAATCGAAAAAGTTTTGGCAAAATGGAATGTCGGCGTCACTGGCCTCCTTTTGGAAGACCCTAAATTTACCCTGGACGGATCCGATTTAGTGCCCGCCCAGGTGACCGGAGAACACCCCATTTTCAAATCCATCGCTTCCGAAGGTTTGCAAATTTATCTCATCTTGCCGCGCACGGTTTATTTTAAATCCTACAAAGCAACGCCGGTCGCAGACGCTCCTGAAGTTACAATCCTCGCCGCAACCAGCACAAATGCGGTGGGGCGATTCAAAACGATTGGCACAAATGGAACCCCTGAAGCGCGCGAGCAACGAGGTGTTTTCCCGGTCGTCGTGGCAGTCGAGCAAGGCTCCATCAAAAATGTGAAAACGGAGCGAGGCGTCACCCGCATTCTCGTCCTGGGTGACTCCGACTGTTTCAACAACCAAAACATCGACACGAAGGCCAATCATTACTTTGCGAATTCCGCCATCAATTGGCTCGTGGACCGTCCGCAAATGTTGCTCGCCGGAGTCGGCCCGCGTCCCATCAAGGAATACAAACTCGTCGTCACTGGATCTCAATCCAAAACGTTGCGCTGGATTTTACTCGCCGGAATGCCCGGAGTGATTTTGTTGTTCGGCGGGTTAGTCTGGCTGCGTCGCCGAAGCTGATCCTTCTGTCTGATGAAATCAAAAACGACATGGAGTTGCGTCGCCATCGCTGGAATTCTTTTCGCCTTTATTTTTTACGTGGAACACCCGTTTCGCGAACAGTCTGTCCTCAGCCAAAGCACTAAAATTTTTCCCGCGTTCGACGCCAAGGCCGCGACCCACATTGAACTCGTGCGCGGCGGCAATGGAAAAATCCGCGTGGAACGAACCAATGATTCCTGGCTTCTGACCAGCCCGCTCGTCTATCCCGCAGCCAAAGCGACGGTTGAAAAATTCTTACAAACTCTCGCTGAGCTCAGTTGGCAAGCCCACATCAGCGCTGGGGAATTAAAAAATCGACCTAAGGCGCAAGAGGAATTCGGTTTCGCGGCGCCGGTGGCGCGGTTGCTCGTCCAACAGGGCGACGCGCCGTTGAACTTGCTCGTCGGAACCAACACGCCCGTCGGCGACCAAGTTTACCTGCAAGTCGTCGGCGACGTCGGCGTGTATGTCGTTGATAATAGTTTTCTCAAATTTTTACCGCAAACGGCCAATGATTGGCGCGACCCTGCGGTGTTCGGCACGACCGCGCCGATCAATTCCATAAAAGCACGCTCCGGAAATAAAAGTTTCACGCTCACCCACACCAACGGTTTATGGCGAATGCCCCAAGCCCGCGCCGATACTTTAAAAGTGGACGAGCTATTGCATAAAACGCTCGCCTTGCGCGTGGCCAAATTTGAAACGGACGATCCCAAAGCGGATCTGGAATCGTTCGGTTTGCAAACGCCCGAGATGGAACTGACCTTCGCCTCCGGCACAAATATTCTTGCCACCTTGCAAGTTGGAAAAAGTCCGACGAACGATCCCGCCCATGTTTTCGCGCGCCTCCAAAATCAAAATAACATTTACCGCGTTGATCTAGAGCCGCTCGGCGAGTGGCGCAGTTCTTACACAAATTTTGTCGACCGCGGCCTGGTGAATCTTTCCTCCAACACGGTCGAGCAAATCGAAGTGCGGGGCGAAGACCGGTTTGTGCTCAAGCGAAACGGCGCGGGCTGGGTCATCGCGGGCGTCACGAATTTCACGGTGGATGTCGGGCTCGTGAGCGACGTTCTCAATCTGCTCAGCCGCGTCGAGGTGGACATTGAAAAAGAAGTCGTGACCGATTTCGTTTCCTACGGCCTGGAACCTCCCGCCCTTGAATACACCTTGCGCAACACGCGCACTTCAACCAATTCCGCCCTCGCCCAAATTCAATTTGGAACAAATCAGCCGGGTAAAATATTTGTGCGGCGTCTGGATGAATTTCCCGAGACCGTAAAAACAATTCATCCCGAACAATTCGCGCGACTCCCGCAAACCTCCTGGCAATTTCGCGACCGTCAGGTTTGGAACTTTACCGCGACCGACGTGGTGAGCGTTGCCGTTCATCAAAAGGGAAAGGAGCGAAAATTAATTCGCAACGAACGCGGTGATTGGGCTTTTGCACCCGGCTCGCAGGGCATTCTTAATCCATTTTCGTTCGACGAAGCGCTCTTTCGCCTCGGCAGGTTAAAAGCTGTTTTCTGGGTGGCGCGCGATGAAAAAAACTCCGGTCGCTTCGGCTTCAAAGAAGCCGCTCATCAAATTGCCATCGAGGTAAAACGCGGCGGCAAAACAGAAGTTTTGTCTCTGGAATTTGGCGGCTTCTCCGAATTTGGCACCCGCTACGCCGCCACCGTTTTGGATGGGGCTCGACTGGTTTTTGAATTTCCGTGGCCGCTGTTTTTTGAGGTGCAGGATAGTCTGACGATTCCCTGACATGGCCAACGAACGTAAACCCACCAGACTACGCCGCGTTTTGCGCTGGTGCCGCGTGTTGGTTTTGCTCGGGGTTTTGCTGCTGGTCATTGCCGGCCTTTATTTGAACCTCGTCGGCCTGCCTGATTTTTTAAAACGTCCGCTCCTCACCAAACTTCGCGAACAAGGGGTGGAGGTCGATTTCAGCCGAATGCGCCTCCGCTGGTATCGCGGCATCGTGGTGGATGACGCCATTTTCACCTTTCTCAAGCAGCCGCTTCGACCAAAATTTTCGTCCACCGAAACTGAGTTAAATTTGAATTACCGCTCGCTGCTCGATTCAAAATTGAAACTCGACTCACTCCAGATCAAACAGGGAAATTTTCTTTGGCCGGTTTCAGCTACCAACCAATTTTCTTTCAGTAATCTCACCGCGCACATTCGTTTCGGGGCAAAGGAAGAAATTAACGTGACTCAACTTCAGGCGGATTTTATCGGAGCTCAAATCAACGTGGTCGGCTCCGTTACCAACGCCTCGGCCCTGCGCGATTGGAAAATATTTCAGCCGAAAAGGACGGAAAAAAAGGGGGGCTTGGAAAAATTTGCGACCGCGCTGGGGCGGGTTCGTTTGTCGGGCCACCCGCAACTGGCACTAAATTTTTCTGGCGATGCGGCCGATCCAAAAAGTTTTAGGGCCGCCCTCGGTTTTTCCGCCGGTGACGCGGACACGCCTTGGGGAAAAGGAAACGCCATCCAACTCAACGCTCAATTACGCAACTTAACGATTCCCGAAAACAATTTTGTCCGACTAAAAATTAATTCAGCGGAAACCATTTGGGGATCAAGTTCCAACGCCAATTTTTTTGTTAAACTTTTGTCCGTCTCCAACGATTTTTTCCAAACGGAATTAAAAATTTCGGCCAAACAACTCGCTACTGAATTTGGCAAAGCAAACTCCGCTCAACTCAGCGCGCGCAGCACGCAATCGCTCACCAATTTTGCCCCAATCAACGTCACCGGAACCGTCGGGCTGGTGGATGCCCAAACCAAATGGGGTAAGGTGGCTTCGGCGGAACTGGTTTTTGCTGGAGCCACAAATACTTCCCCCAAAATCGCTGAAAATAATTGGGGTGCGTGGAGCAAAGCTGAGCCGTTTCATTTCACTTGGGAAACCCGTTTGGCCGAGGTTGAAAGTCCAAAAATTAAAATGGAAAAAGTTTTTTGCAGCGGCTCCTGGCTTGCGCCTGAGCTAATCGTTTCCAAGCTAGAGGCGCAGCTTTTCGAGGGCGGGATTCAATTGGCGGGAAAACTCAATGTCGCGACGCGCGCAGCTAACGCTAAAATTATTTCGGACTTCGATCCTCAAAAAGTTTCGCCCTTCCTCACGCCGTTCGGCCAACGTTGGATCGCCAAATACACCTGGGAAACACCCCCAAAAGTTGAAGGAAATTTACGGGTGGTTTTGCCCGTCTGGACCAATGCAGCCCCAAATTGGCGCGAGGAAGTTTTGCCGACGCTCTGGCTCGATGGAAACGTTTCTGTGGGGCGCGGTTCTTATCGCGAAGTCACGGCGACTTCCGCCCGCACCGAGTTTACCTACTCGAATCTGGTGTGGAGTCTGCCGCATTTGCGGGTGGATCGGCCCGAGGGCGGCGCGGATTTGAGCCTCATCGCCAGTGATCGGACCCGCGAATATCATTGGCGCATTCACAGCCAGATTGATCCGAGAGCGATCCGTCATTTGCTGGGGGAAAAACCGCAGCGCGTTTTTGATGATTTTCAATTCACGACGCCACCCACGATTCGCGCTGAGCTTTACGGCCATTGGTATGAAATGGAAAAAACTTCCGGTGCGGGCGAGGTCATCGCGAAAAATTTTTCCTACCGGAGTAATTCGATTGATCAATTGACCTGCTCTTTTTCGTTCACGAACCAAATCCTGCAAGCCACGGAAGGTCGCCTCGAACACGATGGGAAATTCATCACCGCGCAAAAAGTCGAATTAGCTTTGCCCACGAAAAGGCTTTTCTTCACGAATGTTTACAGCACGGTCGATCCCTACCTGGTCACGCGCTTGATCGGGCGCAAAGTGGCAAAACACATCGAGCCGTATCAATTCGCGGAACCGCCTGCCGTCCGACTCAACGGCGGTTTAACCATCGGTGAAACGGACGACGCGGATCTGCATTTTACGGTGGATGGAACACAATTTCACTGGACCTATTTCAACGCCGATAGAATTGCGGGCCAAATCGATTGGGTTGGCGAAAAATTGTCTGTGACCAACGTGGTCGCGCGCGCTTACGGCGGAGGTCGCGTGGCGGGTTGGCTGGATTTTGATTTTTCGGCAACGCCCGGCGCTGATTATCGATTCGACATCGCGGCGGGCGACATCGACGTCCGAAGCGTGGTGAAAAGTTTCAAAGGAAAAACCAATCGCCTGGAAGGAATGCTGCACGGGCAGATGACTTTGGAGTCGGGCAATACGAGCGATTTGAAAACAATGCGCGGCAATGGACGGGTTAATTTACGCGACGGACTTTTGTGGGACGTCCCGCTTTTTGGGGTTTTATCACCCATGTTAAACGCGATTTTACCTGGCTCCGGAAACAGTCGCGCGCGTGAAGCCTCCGCTAAGTTTGTGGTCAGGGATGGAATTGTTTATACGGACGATCTGGCGGTGCGTTCTGCGACGATGCGATTGCAATATCAAGGCGCCGTTGATTTTCAGCAGCGGCTCGACGCGCGCGTGGAAGCCGACCTGTTGCGCGATACCTGGCTCGTCGGCAAGATGATCAGCGTGGCCCTCAGTCCGCTGAGCAAACTTTTTGAATACCGAGTGACCGGGACATTGGCAAAACCGGAAAGCGAACCGGTTTACATTCCTAATTTTTTGATGATGACGTTGCGGCCATTTCACACGATCAAAAAAGCGCTGGGATCGGAGAAGCACGAGACATCCGCTGCGCCGACGTTGCCTGTAGAGCCCACGCCGTGAACCCAACCCAAGCTGTGGTTTTGCAAAACTAAAATTCGTTGCCGCGACAAATACCACTCCTATAATGCGCCCCGTGTTCACACGAACTTTCAAATTTCTGACCCTGCTCTGCTTGTCTTTGGCTTTTTCGATCTCCGTGGACGCCGCCGGTGCGCGCATCAAAAAAGTTTTACCACACTTCATTGACGCCAAAGGTCGAAATTCGCTCGCGCCGAGTCTGTACGAACGCGACGCGTATCAGTTTTTTTTGCGCAACAATCCCGCTAAACGTGCCGGTCTTCGCTTCGATGTGAAATGGAGCGGCGGGAGTAAAAGTGAAAACCTCCGGTTGCGGGTCGAAATGCGAGGCGCTCAAGCGGACAACATTCGCATCGAGACTCTGGAATTGCCGGTCAAAAAAACCGGTTGGTTTAGCCGTTGGTCTTCACTCACTTTGCGTGACGACACTTACAAAACGTTTGGGGATTTAATCGCATGGCGCGTTTCGCTCTGGGAAAACGACGCGCAGTTGGCCGAACAAAAATCTTTTCTTTGGTAAGCCGCTGCTACCAAGTGCCATCAGCAATCACGGCGGCGGCGTTTCTCGCCAAGTCCGCCGCCAACAACGGAATAGCCTGGCGCTCGGCACTGCTCAGATCATTTCCCACCCGGACAACCGTTCGACCACGCACCAATTGATCAATGTTGGTTTTGCCCGTGCTGCGTTCGATGGCGACGATACGCGCGGTCAGACTCAAATTGTAATCGCGAACCTTGATCACGTCGTTGGGCTGAAAAGAAAGGCTGCTTCGGTCAAAGCTGGTAATCACTCCATGCACGACCAAATCGCCGTCGTCGTGGGTCGCGAGTTTGTAGGTTCCATCCTGTTGCAGACGTTTACGAACTTCGAGCGTGACCGGTTCGCTGAGGCGCGGCTCGAAGGTTTTGTTTTCGAAGGGATTGACTTGTATCGACTTTTCTCCTGCGGCCAAGCCATTGGTTGGGCCGAGTTGATAGCCGACACAACCGCCGAGCAAAAGCAGCGGCAACAAGAAAATGGAAGCGGCGAATCGCATTAGTTTTGGCCGGCTCGTTTCTTGAGCACATCGATTTTTTCGCGCGCCGTGGAAGCGAGTTTGGATTCAGGATCTTTAAGCAAAACTTCGTTGTAATAGATCAACGCGCCGTCCCAGCGATGATTTTTTTCATAAAATTTCGCCGTCTTAAAACTGCCGCGCGCCTGTTCGGTCTTCAGCGAGGCGATTAATTTTTGCGACTCCGCTCCACGAGGATCGTTGGGATAAAGCGCTAGAAAATCTGTGAATGCCGCAATCGCCAACCCGGCAACGCTCTGATCGTATTCCGCAGTCCTCGCTTGCTTGTTGTAGGCGAGGCCAGCTTTGAAGAGCGCTTCGGCGGCAATGTCTTTGCGGTCATTGTATCGATCTGCCGCACGCTCGTAAGCTTTGACGGCCTGCGGATACGCTTCTTGTTTTTCACGAGCGGCCCCGATGTTCATCTGCGCTCTGGGAGCAATTTCGCTGTAAGGCCCGTTTTTGATAATCTTCGCATACATATCGGAGGTTTTTTCCATCGACGGGAAAAATGGAATGACCCCGAAAAGCTTAAACCATTGGCCAGCCAAAAACCGGTTGGCGATTAAATATTGGCGCCCGAGAATTTCCTCGTAGCTCTCGATCTTCGGATATTTTTGGAGCACTTGCTGGTACGCTTTGAATGCTTTTTCATCCTTCCCTTGCGCTTCGTAACAGCGGCCGACAAGGTATTGCGCCTGCGGTGCGTAGTCGGAGAGCGGCCAAACTTTAACCACTCGGCGGGCCGATTTCAGGGCGAGGCGATGATCGTTTTGGTCAAGGGCTTTTTGGGCAATTTCGAGTTGATCCTTGGCGCGAGTGCGTTGCCAATTGCCTTTTGTCCCTGGCGTTTCGTAAGTCCAGCCTTCGCTCGGGTTAAAAATCAGCGGTGCGGGCGAGCGAAAGGGCAAGGCGGTCAGGCAAAATAAAATCAGAGCGGTGCGAACAGACCAACTTTTCATGGCGAGACCGTAGCGAAGCGGTTTTCTCAAGTCAATGGCGGGCAACCCGGGAGCGTGACCGAACTTGTTTCTACCCTTTAAAAACAATCAGCACGCCATAATCGGTCAGGTTCTGGCGCGTGTTCAAGTCGAGGTGGCTATAAGTGATGGGATTCACGCTCACGACGTTTTCCGAGCCTACTTTTGTAAGGAATTCCGAAACAACTTCATCGAACCGATCGTGACCAACCTCGTGACATTCCGTTCGTTTGATGGTGCGAATGCGGATTTTTTTCTCTCCCTCTTTGGTGGCCACTTCCACCGTGCGCGCGTTCTTTTTCACCAAAACTTCGGTTGGCGTGGTCCGCAGTGGAACGTTGAATTGCTTAACTTCTTTGGCGGCCGCAGATGTGGAGATCGAATTGACCGTCCGAATCATTTGCGGCTCAGCCTCAGGAATCGTGATGGTCTGGCCGCATGTCGGACACTCGATATCCGTCCCGGCCCCGGCTGGATTGACGGATAATTCCTGGTCGCAATGAACACATTTAAAAATCAGGTCCATAATATTTTTGGTTCAACGTTGGCTTCGCCCAAACGTTAAAAGTTCAGACCGTAAATTTCCAGCCAAACTTTACCACTGCTCTATTCGTAGGTTTTTTCCAATTGCTTCACTCGTGTGTAATTCGGCGAGCTGGGCTGCGTTCGTTGTTTTACTCGTGTGAAAACTTTTTTCGCTTCAACCGGATTTTCCCGCGCGACTAAAACCACGTAGTCCAACTCAATCGATCCCAGCCGCGGATCGTTGATCGTTTTTCCGTAGCGGGTGAGAAAATTGCGCAAACCCGTGGCGCCCTGCTGGAGCGCCGCTTGCAGTTGCGGTTCCAACGTCGGCACGAGCCCGGCCAACTGGTTGCCCGATGGCGCTGGTTGCACTTCGGCCGCCTGTTCCTTGGCTTTATCTTTGCCGTGAACTTCCACCCAATAGGAATAAATTTGCCACCCGCCAAATGCGGCGCCGACGATGATGACGATTGCAATTAGTGCTTTCATGTTTCCTGAACCCGTTCGATGCGCGCGCCCAGTTTGCGCAATTTAGAATCAATTTTTTCGTAGCCGCGGTCTAAATGATAAACGCGATTTACCTGCGTCGTTCCTTTGGCCGCCAAGCCCGCAATCACCAGCGCCGCCGAGGCTCGCAAATCACTCGCCATCACCGGCGCGCCGCTCAACGGTTTTCCACCTTTGACAATCGCGCTCGGCCCCTCGATCGCGATGTCCGCACCGAGCCGCGCCAGCTCGCTCACATGCATGAAACGCGATTCAAAAATACGCTCTGTGATAATGCTGATGCCCGGCGTCAACGCCATCAACACCATCATTTGCGCCTGTGCGTCGGTCGGAAATCCGGAATAAGGCAGCGTGGTGATGTCCACCGGTTTTAACTTCCCGCCACGTTTCACTTTTAAAGAAGAACCGATCCGTTCGATTTTCACGCCCGCTTCGCGCAATTTGTCCAGCACTGCGGTCAAGTGGTCGGCACGCGCTCCGTGAATCGTTATTTCTCCGTCAGTGGCGGCCGCAGCGATGGCAAATGTTGCCGCCTCAATTCGGTCTGGAATGACCTCGTGCTGGGCACCGTGCAATGTTTTGACTCCGGTGATCGTGATCGTTGGACTGCCCACACCCGTAATTTTTGCGCCCATCGCAATGAGAAAATTCGCGACGTCCACCACCTCCGGTTCGCACGCGGCGCTTTCTATAATCGTGACCCCGTCCGCCAACGTCGCGGCCATCATGATGTTGGCTGTGCCCAGAACCGTCGGCCCGGAACGGCCGCCCAAAAACAATTCAGCGCCCTTCAACTTCGGCGCGGTCGCGTGAACGTAACCGGCTTCAATTTTAATTTTTGTGCCGAGTGCTTGAAATCCTTTCAAATGCAAATCAATCGGACGAGCGCCGATTACACATCCACCCGGCAATGACACCGTCGCCTTGCGCAAACGGCCGAGCAGCGGCCCCATAATGCAAATCGAGCCGCGCATTTTGCGGATCAAATCGTAATCACCATGAGAATTAATTTTCTTCGCGTGCACAGAAAGCGTGTCGCCGTCGAGCCTCACTTCCGCGCCGAGCGATTGCAAAATCTGCGCCATGAATTTGACATCGCTCAAATCGGGCACGCGGTGAATGACGCATTTTTCCCCCGTCAAAAGAGTCGCCGCCATGATCGGCAGCACGGCATTTTTTGCGCCACTGATGGTTACTTCGCCGTGAAGCGGAACTCCGCCTTTGATTGATAAGCTATCCATTAAATTTGATCTCCAGAATAATTTTGCCGCGCGATTAAAAACCTGAGGCGCTGAGTGTAGTCAGCCTCCACCGCTTCGACAACCCACTTTTGTTTTATGAAAATTTCCCCGATTAATTCCGCCTGACCTTCGCCAAATTCCATCATCAGGCGCCCATCCGGCGCGAGCCACGGGGCCGCTTTTTCCGCCAGCATTTGGTAAAACCGCAAGCCGTCGGCGCCTCCATCCAACGCCATGCGCGGATCGTGATCTCGCACTTCGGGTTCCAGCGCCGAAATTTCATCGCTCGGAATGTAAGGCGGGTTGGCGACAATCAGATCAAATTTTTTCGGTTCGGCGAGCGCGGCGAATCCATCGCCCTGATGAAATTTGATTCGCTCCAACATTTGATGACGCGTCGCGTTTTCCCGAGCCACCGCAATTGCTTCCTCGGAAATATCCAGCGCATGAATTTCCGCGTCCGGAGTTTTCACCGCCAACATCACGGCTAGACATCCGCTCCCCGTGCCAAAATCTAAAGCGTTGGACGAGGGCGCGCCGACAGTTGAAAGAAATTTCCACCCACGCTCGGCCAAAATCTCGGTTTCAGGACGGGGAATTAAAACGTGCCGGTTGACGAGAAATTCAAGCCCGCAAAAATTGGCGGTGCCGACGATGTGCTGGAGCGGTTCGCGGATTCCGCGTCGTTTGACAAATCCGCGAAGTTTTTCCAATTCGTTTTCGGTCAACTGCCGTTCGAAGTTCAAATACAATTTCATGCGCGGCATTCCGAGAATGTGAGCGAGCAAAAGCTCCACTTGTAGCCGTGGCGATTCGACCTCTTTTTTGGCTAAAAATTCCGCGCTGCGTTGGATCACTTCAAGAACCGTCACGCGCGAAAGCTAAATTTTGTCACGGCGTTTCAAAAGGTAAAAATCTTTCGCGATTCGGCGCACTCGAGCCTTGAAGAACGAGCGCGGCGCTTTTATTTTCAACGGCATGAAACGATTTCTGCTTTTACTTCCCCTCGGGTTCGGTTTGTTGCAATTCCCGCTTGTCGCGCAAGATTCCAACACCGCAGCCGCCATTGCCGACAAGCAGGCGGCCGAGGAGCACTACAAGCGGATGAGCGCGGATGTCGAAAGCGTACTGGCCGCCAATCTCTCATTGCAAAAAAAAGTTTCCGCCCTCGAAAACGAATTGCAAAAAGTCCGCGAAGAACAATCGCGCAGCGCCAACAACAACAGCGCGACGGACGGTTTAAAAAAACTCGCGGAAAAAATTCAGGAGGTGGACAAAAAGCGCGAGTCCGATAAGGAATTGATTCTCGCTGAAATTGGCAAAATCGGAAAAACGTTGGCAGCCCCTGCGCCGCGTTCAAAACCGGTGGTTGCGCCGGAGACGAATTCCGGCCCGGAAAAAGGTTATCCCTACGTGATTCAATCCGGCGACACGCTCGGTGCGATTTTGAATGACTTTAATTCACAGTTCAAAAGCAAGGGGATGAAAACCGTCTCCATGACGCAAGTCATGAACGCCAACCCCAGCGTGAACTGGAACAAATTAAAAATTGGCCAGAAAATTGTCGTGCCCGCGCCCGCCGAATGATTTTCGCGCGGTTGTTTTAAAGATTGGCCATCGGGTTCCCGAACCCGCTCCGTGTCTCCTTGGCAACTCTGTTTATTTTGAACCGGCCGCGTTGCTGGAAATAGCCTTGTTCGCGCCGCTCAATTTCTGCTAGGCTCCAGCTCAAATGGCTCATTATTTTTCCACCATTTTCAACCACGTTGGAAGCTTTGGTAAAATGCGCGGCTGCCAGGTTCTCTTTATTCTCTTTTGGGTCAGCGCCGCTTCTTCCGTTGCCTCAGCCGACGAAATTTCTTTTGACGAATCTTATGCCGAACAAGTCGTCAACACCGACATCGGGAATGAAGTGGCCGGGACAGGTCTGTCCACAGTGCTCATTTCTTTGCCTTGGAATGGAGTGAATCCTGAGAGTTTTGACGGCAGCACGGAAATTAATATTTCCATCGGCGATTTTCAATTTGTCCACGTGCTGGCCGAGTCGTCGGATTACCAAGACGGTGATCGGCGCGCGCGATTCCTCGAAACCGACGTTGACTCGTCGGGTAGAGAATTTACGAACTCTTTGTTTAATGCCATTTGGACGGACAAAGTTTTCACCATCTCCGGCACCATCCGCAACTTGAACCAAGGCATTTTTGAAAACTATTTTGGCGCCAAAAATTACCTCGGTAAAAACGGCCCGATTCACGGAACTTATTTCGCCCAAATCAGATTTGGCGACTTTAGCGTCACCAACGTCTCGATCGCGGTCATCGGGCGGAACGCGGTGACGCACACGACGGTTGGGGGAGAGCCGTTTACATTAAACTCCGTTCATATTTCCGGTGCCGCCGCCCTGCCGCCCGCAGACAAAATTGCGCCCACCGTCAAAATCACTTCGCCGGTCGCAAATGGCCGCCTTTTGATGCCGCAAATTACCGGCACGGCCAGCGACAATCGCGCCGTAACGGATGTTTTTTTTCGTGTGGGCGAAGACGCTTTTGCCCGCGCCACGGGAACGACAAATTGGACAGCGGATGCGACGCTCATTCCGGGAACCAACGTGGTGCAGGTCAAAAGTGAAGACATTTACGGAAACGAATCCCCCATTTTGACACGAACTTTTTTCTATGTCGTCCCAAGCCCTTTGACCGTCGAGATCAATGGCGACGGCACCACCAGCCTGACCAATGGGCAGCTCTTGGAATTGACCCGAGCTTATTCCATTACGGCAAGGCCAGCCGCCTCCAATGTTTTCGTGGAATGGCTCGGCACCATCAATTCTACCAACCCGACTCTGACCTTCGTGATGGAGCCTGATTTTTTGCTGCAACCGTTCTTTGTTCCCAACCCCTTTATTCCTGCTGCGACCGGTAGTTATAGCGGACTTTTTTCCAACCCCAACAACGTCGCTCCGACCAACTCGGGGTTCTTTACGGCGACCGTTAAAAGTTCCGGTTCGTTCAGCGGGAAAATATTGATCGGCAACTCGCGCCATTCGTTCACCGGTAATTTCGATTTGGCGGGTCGAGCCACCAAAATCATTCTGCGGCCAAACAAACCGTCGCTGAACGTGAATCTACAGTTGGATTTTAGCGGTGGGCTCCGAGGCTCAATTGAACAGGGGGGCGAGACGTCAGACTTGGAAGCAGAAGTGGCGCAGTCGTCCACCAACTCTGCGCGTCGGATTTTTACTTTGTTAATTCCGCCCGGAGAGAATCCCTCGATGGCCCCCGGTGGCTACGGCTTTGGCAGTGCCTCGGTGGATTTGAAAGGGCGCTTGCGGTTTGCGGGCACGTTGGGAGAAGGATCGCACATCAGCCAAGGCGCGCAGGTTTCTGCAAGCGGACGTTGGCCCTTGTTTGCTTCGCTCCATCGCGGAAAAGGAGTTTTATCCGGCTGGCTGACCTTCGCCGACGAACCTGGAACAGACGTGCGTGGGGATTCGGTAATCTGGGTCGAATCCCCCAGCGCGACGCGTAAATTATATACGAATGGATTTTCCGTGGCAGGCCCAGTGGTCGGCTCTCTTTATTCCGTTCCGCCAGTTGCTACGCCTTGGTTGAATTGGGATTTTGGATCGCTTGAGCTCAGCGGCGGCAATCTTTCGACACCCCAAACTAATGCGGTCACTCGGTCTCCTGACAATAATCTAATCGTTGATTCCACCAACCGCACCTCGCTGCACATCATCCGCCCGCGCGGCTTGTTGCGAGGAAGTTTTATTCATCCCGAATCCGGTCAACCCGCCGCCTTGAGGGGCGCGCTGCTGCAAAAACAACAATTCGGCGCGGGATTTTTTCGTGGCTCAAATGAAAGCGGCTCGTTCGTTTTGCAATCCAACCTTTCAACCGCAATCTCAAATTAGCACTTGTCAAAAAGTTGACCGCTGCTAGGTTGTCGCCCCTTTTATGAAAGCTGATACTCATCCAAAATATGCGGACGCGGAAATCCGCTGCGCTTGCGGCAATGTGATTAAGACGCGCTCCATCAAGCCAACCGTGATCATCGGCATTTGCAATGCTTGCCATCCGTTTTACACCGGCACGCAAAAATTCGTTGATACGGCTGGTCGCGTGGACAAATTCCAACAGCGCATGGCCAAGACTCAAGCCGCCCAGGAGGCCGCCGCGTCGAAGAAGAAAAAGAAATAGCTGCTTTTCACCACAACCGCCCGCTTGAGATTTGTCTCCTGCGGGCGGTTGTTTTTTTGCGGAAGCACTCTTTTTTGAATCCGGCTCATCGAAATGGATTTACGCCCACACATTGAAAAGTTTTCGCAACGCTTTGCCGAAATTGAAGCGGCGCTAAGCGATCCGAAGATTTTTGATAATCCGCAACGCGCGCAGGAAATGGCGCGCGAATATGCCGGTTTGCGGGAGCTCGTGGCTCAAGGGAAAGCCTATTTGAAAACCGTCGCCGATCTCGAAGAAAACCGCGCCTTGCTCGACGGCGAAACATCTGACACGGAACTCTACGCGATGGCCA
>JBKJOZ010000218.1:0-3770 GCA_046595315.1 Limisphaerales bacterium | reverse complement strand
CCCGTGACGATGCTCGGAACGGTGTGGCCGGTGTGCATCGAATACGTGTCCATCATCCACGCCATCGTTTGTTCGTTCGTGCCCATGTCGGGAGCCATGACATCGATTTGCGGCCCGATGAACGGAATCATTTCCTGCGTGTAACGCCGCGTGAGTCGTTCGAGTTCGCCGTTGGATAATGCGCGTGGGTCGCAGGGAATTCCTCCCTTCGCGCCGCCATAAGGCAGGCCGGTCAACGCGCATTTCCAACTCATCCACATCGCCAGCGCCGCGACTTCACCGAGCGTCACGTCAGGATGATAACGCAACCCACCTTTCGTCGGCCCGAGGGTCAAATGATGTTGCACGCGGTAACCGGAAAAAACTTTTACCGAGCCGTCGTCGCAATGAATCGGCAGCGCCACGATCATGGAGCGTTTTGGAAATTTCAGGCGCGCGCGATCTTTCTCTAGAATTTGCAAACGGTCAGCCACGAGATCGAATTGCTGACACGCCATGTGGAAAGTGGGGTGATCATAAATTTCCATAAATCGACGGTAACATTCGTGTCCCATCGGTCAATTGCCTCATCCGCAAATTTCTGCGCTTTGAAACCGAGCCGCGTTCGTTAAATTAAAAATAGAAATGTCCGAAACGCTGACCATCAACGAAATTTATTTGAGCATCCAAGGCGAAAGCACGTTTGCCGGATTGCCCTGCATTTTCGTCCGGCTCACCGCGTGTAATTTGCGCTGTTCTTACTGTGACACAGCCTACGCCTTCACTGAGGGCAGCAAAAAAGAATTGGCCGAAATTCGTGAAAAAATAGATGAACTCGCGAAACCTTTTTCCAACTCAAAACTTAAAACTCAAAATTCAAAACTGCCGTTGATTGAATTGACCGGCGGCGAACCGTTGCTCCAGAAAAATTCTCTGCCGCTGATGAAATCGCTTTGCGACGACGGCTTTACCGTGCTCATCGAAACGAGCGGCGCGCTCGATATTTCGCAAGTAGATTCCCGCGTCCATCGCATCATGGATTTGAAATGTCCAAGCAGCGGCGAATCGGAACGCAATCGTTTGGAAAATATCCCGCATCTCAAAAGCACCGACGAAATCAAATTCGTCATCGGCACGCAGCAGGATTACGACTGGGCAAAAGAAAAAATTGCGGAGCATCAACTAGCGGCGATTTGCCCTGTTTTATTATCGTGGGTTGCGCCGCTGCTGTCACATCAACAAGACAAGTCGTTAAAAAAAATTCCCGAAGGCCAAACGCCGATTTCGCGTAAGGAACTAGTCGAGAAAATTACTACTGATTCGTTATCGGTGCGTTTCCAATTGCAGATGCACAAATTCATTTGGCCGCCTGATAAAAAAGGTGTTTAACTCCGCGCCTCAGCGTCTCCGCGTTGAAAACTAAAACCCAAAAAACTCTCGAACTGCTCCGCAACTACGAATCACGCAACGTGACATACGTGGAAGCGGACGGCTCGTGGCCGATTGTTTGGGTGCGCGCAAAAGGTGTCCACGTCTGGGATGCCGAAGGGAAAAAATATCTCGATCTCACCGCCGCGTTTGGCGTCGCCGCCGCTGGCCACGCCAATCCAAACGTCGTCAAAGCAGGCCAAAAACAAATGGCGAAACTGCTCCACGCGATGGGCGATGTTCATCCGCATGAACTCAAAGCAAAACTCGCGCGAGACCTGAGCAAAATCACTTTTGAGCGATGGAGCAGAACTCAAAACTCAAAACTTAAAATTCAAAACTTTGGAAAAACTATTTTCTGTAATTCCGGTTTTGAAGCCGTCGAAGCCGCGCTGAAAACGGCGGTTCTCGCCACCGGAAAACCCGGCGTGATTGCATTCTCCGGCGCGTATCACGGCCTCGGTTACGGCGCACTGAACGCCACGCATCGCGATCATTTTCGCACTTCGTTTCGCACACAACTTCGCGAGTTTTGTTATTTTGCGCCGTTCCCAAAAAACGAAAAAAATTTAGCTGAAGTTCAAAGCGTCCTTCGCTCCCATTTTCGTCGTCACAAAATCGGCGCGATTCTCGTGGAACCCATTCAGGCGCGTGGCGGCATTAACATTCCGCCGCCGGAATTTTTGCCGTTACTCCGGAAAATTTGTAACGAAGAAAAAGCGCTTTTGATTCTCGACGAAATTTACACTGGCTTTGGCCGCAGCGGAAAATGGTTCGCTAGTGAACACACGCAGACAATTCCTGACGTGATTTGTCTCGGCAAAGCGCTCACCGGCGGCTTCCCGCTTTCCGCCTGTGTCGGTCGTGCCGATGTCATGGACGCAGCTTGGCCGCCGTCGTCGGGAGAAGCGATTCACACCAGCACATTCCTCGGTCATCCGGTCGGTTGCGCCATGGCGTTGGCGCAAATCGAGGAAATCAAAAATCAAAAACTCGTCGAGCAAAGTGCAGTGCGCGGAAAGTTTTTGCTGCGGGAATTGCAAAAACAAATCAGCAGTTCAAAATTCCAAATTGAAATTCGCGGCGTCGGTTTGATGGCAGGATTGGAATTGAAAAATCAAAATGGTTCGCCCGCGACCCATGCCAGTTTGCAAATCATCAAAGCCATGTTGCATCGCGGTTTCCTTTTGTTACCCGAAGGGGAACACGCGAATGTCATCAGTTTCACGCCGCCACTGACCATTTCTAAAAATGAATTAATTCGTATGATTCGAGTTTTGGCTGAAATTCTGAACTCTAAATCCTGACATCATGACACTTTCTGAAATGAGAAAAATTTTGGCGATGGGCGACATTCAATTGTCGAAATCGCTCGGCCAAAATTTTCTGCACGACCAGAATCAACTCCAGAAAATCGTCGCCGCTGCCGAAGTTAGCTCGTCGGATAAAGTTTTGGAAATTGGTCCAGGCCTTGGGCCGTTAACCGAATTGCTGCTGGCGAAATCAAATGAAGTTTTGGCCATCGAGAAAGACAAGCGGCTGGTCGATTTTTTGAATGAAAAATATTCCAGCGCCAAAAATTTCACGCTAATCCACGACGATGCCTTGGACTATGTGCGGCGTGAAAAGATTGATTGGTCTGATTGGAAATTGGTCGCGAATTTGCCCTACTCGGTTGCCTCACCGATTCTGGTGGATTTGTCCGAAGCAATCGGCCCCCCGAAGACAATGGTGACAACATTGCAGATTGAAGTGGCCGAACGGCTGGCGGCGAAAGCGGGCGATGACGATTACGGGATTTTGTCGCTGCTGATGCAGCTTCATTACGAGCCGAAAGAATGGTTTAAAATTCCAGCCGCCTGTTTTTTCCCAGAGCCGGATGTGGATTCCGCCTGCATCGTTTTGGTTCGCCGCCCCGTTCCATTTCTTGATGCGGAAAAATCAGTGCTGTTCAAAAAGATTGTAAAACGCGCTTTTTCGCAGCGTCGCAAAATGATGTTGAAACTTTTGAAACAGGATTGGCCGAAGGAAAAACTAGAAAGCGCGTTTGTTGAGTTGAACATTTCCCCACAAGAACGTGCGGAAAAAGTCAGTCTCGAAAAGTTTGTAAATCTAACAAAGCTCCTCGGTGCATGAGTGAAGAAATTTTTGATGTAGTCAACGACCGCGATGAAGTCATCGGCCAAAAACCGCGCCGTGAAGTGCATCGCGACGGCGACAAACATCGCGCAGTGCATGTGCTGGTTTTTAATTCCCGTGGCGAAGTTTTTTTGCAGAAGCGGTCGATGATGAAAGACACATTTCCCGGCGCGTGGGATTCCTCGGCGTCGGGCCATTTGGATTGCGGGGAAGATTACGATGCC
>JBKJOZ010000295.1:0-5354 GCA_046595315.1 Limisphaerales bacterium | reverse complement strand
GACGCAGGCAAATCGGTCAGCGCGACGCGCACGCTGCCCGACATAATCATGAAGGCAGACGTTCCGTAGTCGCCGTTGCGCACCACGATTTCTCCGCGACGAAATTTTCGGATGCGCGTGTCGTGTTGTAAAATGTCCCGCAACGAAATTCGTTTCGGAAATTTGCTCGCATCCATTTCGGTGAAAGGCGCAAACGACAAAATGCGGTCCACTTCTAACTCCGGCATTTCTGGATCGAACGAAGCATCCCAGCGTCCGGGTCTGTCTGAAATGAGCGGAGTAGTTGCCATTGAAATTAGGCGTCCAAAACTAAATCGCTTTTCGGTTTGCAGATGCAGGTGAGGCACGATCCGTCTTCAGAAGTCGCTCCCAGTTCGCTCACGTAATCAATGCTGCCGGATTTAATTGCGACGAGACAGGAGCCACAATTTCCAGCGCGGCAACCCGATTCAATCTTAATTCCAAGTTCGTCGGCCAGTTCAAGGATCGAGCCCAAACCTGGTTTCCACGGCGAAATTTTCCCTGAGCGCGCAAAAGTGATTTGAAATTTTGAAATCAAATCGGTTTCGGCTGCGGTTAGTTTTGGCGCTGCCTTTTTTACCGTCGCCGGACCGAATGCTTCATAAAAAACGGCGGTATCAGGAACGCCCCACGCGCTGAGATCGTCGGTGATTGCTTTCATGAACGCGCCGGGGCCGCAGAGGTAATATTCAAAATTATTTGAGGGCAAAAGTTCCTTCATCAATTTCACGCTGACGCGCTCGGCGTGTTGGAAGTCGCGACCGATTTGCTCGGTTTCGCGCGGCTTGCTGAAGCAAACGTGCAGATGAAAGTTTTCGTGTTCGACGGCGAGTTTCAACAAGTGATCGCGTTGAATAAATTCATCGCCATTGCGCGCGCCAAAGAAAAACCAGATTTCGCGTTTGGAACCACCTTCGAGCAACGCATTGGCCATGCTCAACATAGGAGTGATTCCGACACCGCCGGAAATCAGCACGACGGGGGTCGGTTTGTTGACATCGAGAAAGAAATGTCCGCTCGGCGCTTTGACGTTGAGGATGTGGCCTTCGTGCAGCGTGTCGCAAAAAAGTTGCGACGCGATTCCGTGTGGATGTCCCGAATCTGGTGGCGCCAGCGCTCTCTTAATTGTGACGCGATAAAAATCTTTGCGATGACAATCCGAAAGTGAATAGCAACGCACAACCGGTTTATCGCGTCCGGGAACGTCGAGGCCGAACGTGAGATATTGACCTGGCTTAAATCCGGGAAGCGGTTTGCCGTCATGCGGCGCGAGATAAAAAGAATAAACGTCCTCGCACTCTTTGACTTTTTTCGCGATTTGAAATTTTCGATAACCGTTCCAAAGCGCTTTGCTTTGTTCGGCCTGTTGCAATTGCGCCGCAGCGGCTTTCACTTGCAGCTTCAAACGCTCGCGAGAAAGTTGCCTCTGTTCGCGCTCGTAGAAAACCGCGCGCAACGAGGAATAGAGCATCAAAACGATTTTCAGAACCAGAGCGCCGAGCAAAATCCAACCGAGAAAAAGCCCGGTGCTACCGTCAAAAGTGGATTGCAGTTTCTGGATAATGGATTGCATTCGGGCAGAGGATTGTTTAACAAGCCGCGCGTGGTGAGTAAATATTTTACTTCTAGGATTTCCATTTTTAGCGCTCCTTTTTTACCTGCGATTTTCCTTTTTTCAGCGGGCGTCTTCATGGGATTTGCCCAGGAAAAAGGCGAGGCTCGTGCAGCAGGAAAATTTGTGGGGATGAGTTCGTGTAGTTCGTCCAGTTGTCACGGGGGCGCAGCTGCGAAGCGGGATGAGTGCGTTATTTGGGCCAAAAGCGATTTTCATTCGCGCGCTTTTGCGACCTTGACGACCGCGCGTTCCGAACGAATGGCGGAAGTTTTGGGAATTGATTCTCCTGTTAAAAATTCGAGTTGCACAAGTTGTCATGCGCCGTTGCAAACCGTTTCTGCCACCGACCGAAAAACAAAGTTGGACATCACCGCTGGAGTTTCCTGTGAAAATTGTCACGCGCCTGCCGAGAACTGGTTGCTCAGTCACACGCGACCTGATTTTACCCACGCCGATCGCGTCAACGCCGGAATGCGCGATTTAAAAAATCTTTACGTGCGCGCGAACAGTTGCGTGGCTTGTCACCAAAATGTTCCGAGTAATATATTGGCGGCGGGACATCCGGAATTGATTTTTGAGTTGGACGGTCAAGCCGTTTCCGAACCAAAACATTGGCGCGAGAAAACCAACTGGAACGGTGCGCAGGCGTGGCTCGTCGGACAAGCCGTCGCGTTGCGTGAAATGAGCTGGAAGTTGGCTCGCGAGAAAGTTCCCACAGAAAATGAAATTAATCGTTTCAAAGGATTGACGTGGCTCGTTGTCTGCGCCAGCGAAGTAGAATCAAGTTTGCCTCAGCCGCCGGACACTAACTTTAGGCCGGAAAAAGAAAATTTCGAGAAGGCACAAAAATGGAGTGACGAGCTGGCTAAAGCCGCAGCAACCATGTCGTGGCCAGAAAATCTGACTCAAAAATTTTTAGTAACTTTTGCGAATCCATCCAGTGGGATTCGCGAGCCGGTTGGCAAACCAGTTCAAGCCCGCCGCGCCGAACGTTTGGTAATCGGACTAGACCGATTGGTTTTAGCTTCGGATAAGAAAACAAAAATCGCGATGGACTCGGAACTCAACGCGCTTTATTCGCTAGTGCAATCGTTGCCGGATTTTGATTCTGCAAAATTCACTGCTGCCCTGGAAAAATTCTCAAACAAACTGCGCGACTCGCGTTAAAATTTTAGCAACGCCCGTTAAACTATTTCGTATCCAGTTCGACGATCACGGATTTGATGCTTCCGACAAACGAGTTTGCATCGCCATAATCTCCGACCAATCCTCCGGTGTCTTTTCCAACGTCGAGGCCATCAACGGGCATCGCTGTCAATGCGGTTGAAGATTTTCCTTCCGCGATATTTTTGCCGTCGAGTTGCAAAGTCATTGCGCCATCGGCAGCGAGATGCGCGACGGCATTGTGCGCGCCGGAAAGGGTTTCGGCAGTGGCGATGCTCGTGGCTTTTCCAGCGGCGCGAATTAGAAAAATCAATTTGCCTTCGTGCAAAAATAAAGCGTAACCGTGAGTCGAAGCGCCTTGCGCGATGATGACGCCTTCCGAACTTTTTGCATCGAAATCGGCGGTGATCGTGAAACCGCGTCCTTCTACATTGGGCGCTTCCTCGCGATCAAGATGCGCGCCTTGTTTCAAACTGAACCGCGTCTTTTTGCTCAACGTAGTTTTACCTTTCTTCTTGTCTCCTTCTTTCCAGCCGCCGAGCGGCAGCACGTTCGCGCGAGCAGCGTAAGCTTCCCACTTCGCGATAAGTGATTTTGTGCGCGCCGGTTCTTTGCTCGCAAGATCGTGTTGTTCGGAACGATCCGCGACGACGTTGTAAAGTCGCCACGGTTGGTCAGCAACGGCAACGAGTTTCCAATCGCCATCCAGCACGGCGCGATTTTCTTCGTGTTCCCAGAAAATCGGGTTCGGACGTTTCAAATTTTTCCCCGCGAACCCTGGACGCAAACTCACGCCTTCAATCGGCGTGATCAGTTTGCCGTTGAACTCATTCGGATATTTCGCGCCTGTGACATCGAGGCACGTCGCCATGATGTCAATGACGTGTCCGGGTTGGGTTTCAAATTTTCCAGCGCGCGCTTTTGGAATTTCCTTTGGCCAATGCGCGATGAGCGGTGTGGCAATGCCGCCTTCGTCGGTGAAATGTTTGTACCGCACGAACGGCGTGTTGTTCAGCGTTGCCCAGCATTGGCCGACGAACACGGTGGATTTCGAGTCGCCGGGATGTTCGCCTTCCAATCGTCCGAGGACGCCCGCTTCAGCATTGCCGCCGTTGTCGCTCATAAAAAGAATCAGCGTGTTGTCGAGTTCGCCGCGCTCGCGCAAACCGTTCACCAACGTTCCAATCGCCTTGTCCATTCGCTCCACCACCGCCGCGTAAATCGCCATGATGTTGTCATAACGATCCTGTTGTTCGGACGTCAGCGAATCCCACGCGGGAACTTCCGGGAGACGCGGTGAGAGCGGCCAGGATTTGTCAATCAAACCCATCGCAAGTTGGCGTTGGTAACGGGCTTCGCGAAGTTTGTCCCAACCAGATTTAAATTTTCCGCGCCAACGAGCGATGTCTTCCGGTGGCGCTTGTAACGGAAAATGTGCCGCGTTGTGTGCAAGGTAGAGAAAGAACGGCTGCTTCTCCGCGCGCGCTTCATCCACAAACTTTAAACCGAACTCAGTCCAAAGGTCTGTCGAATACCAATTCTTCGGCAAACGATTGTCATCGTTCTCTATTTTTTTGCCATTGAGGAACAACTCGGCGCGCGCTGAATCAGGAAAATAAAATCCGCCGGACGCAGCATGGAGAGAGCGATCAAAACCTCGACTAGTCGGTATCACTCCGAAATTTTGGCCGACGTGCCACTTGCCGGTCATCGCGGTGAAGTAACCCTTTTGTTTCAAAGCTTCCGCGATGGTGACGCACTTGTCGTTGAGATGGCCGCTGTAACCCAGCAGCACTTTGCCGCTCGCATCCTTGTGTTCCTCAGTCATGTGACCGACACCGGCTTGATGCGGATAAAGTCCCGTCAACAAGGCCGTGCGCGTGGGACAACAACGTGCCGTGTTATGAAACTGAGTGAACCGCACACCACCTTGCGCGAGCTTGTCGAGGTTAGGCGTGGAAATTTCGCCACCGTAACAGCCGAGATCTGAGAAGCCCATGTCATCGACGAGAATTACAACGATGTTCGGACGCTCTGCCGCAACAACGGAGTGTTCCATCAGTACAAAGGACAGAATAGAAATGACCGCACAGCAAATCGGCTTGCGTGTTGTGAGAAGGATCAAATTGTTTTTTGGATTCATATTTTTTTACAAAGTGGATTTCAATCAAGTGCCCTTACTCGTTCCCAACTTCTCAAAGACTCCATGCGTTCTACAAGTTGTTCTCAAGAATTCTTCAATGGCCTATCACTCCAAGTTGAAAGAAAACAGCCGCGCCTTCTTCATCAAAAATTCCAGACGAACTGGTTTGCCGTTCAATTCTGATAACAATTTTTTCCAACGCAACGGCGCATCCACCGCATCCGTTGTCACAGTTTGAAAATCTTTCGCGGCGAAACCTTTGATCGGTTTTCCGTCCACATCGCAAATCTGGACTTTCAATTCGCCGTGGCTCGCGTCGGCGTTCACGGAAAGTTTTGTGCCGCGTAAAGTGAGCAGGGGTGTTCGTAGAATTCCTTCTTTCTCGACTACAGCTTCGCGCGCGACATAACG
>JBKJOZ010000199.1:0-2519 GCA_046595315.1 Limisphaerales bacterium | reverse complement strand
TTATTTGCGCTGCTGCTTTGCGACTTCGCTGGAACAAATCGAAATTGCGGTTGAAAGAATCGCCAAGTTTGTTCTGCGGGCTAAATCTTAGTCCTCATCGACCGCAGAACGATTGTTCCAAAAACAATTTTGTAATCCCGCCATTCTGACGCATTGTTTGCGTTCTTAAAATGGCTGAAAATTCCGCAACAATTATCTCCGCGTCCGAAATCGAAATTGGTTTTGGACAACAAAACATTTTGAACAAAGCGTCACTCTCGATTCGCGAAGGCGACCGCATCGGCATGGTCGGACGCAACGGCACCGGCAAATCCACTTTTCTCAAAATTCTCGCAGGCCTCATGCAGCCCGACGCAGGCCAAGTGGTGCGCTCGAAGGAGTTGACGTTTGGCTATCTCTCGCAGGAATTTACTTTGGACGAATCAAAAACTGTTTTTGAAAATGTTTTGTCCGGCGGGCAATACGTTCTCGATTTGATTCATGAATTTGAAAACCTCCCGGCTCACTCCAAGCGCGGAGATCATCTTGAACATCGCATCGCGCATCTCGAAGGCTGGACGCTTGATTCGCGCGTGAAAGAAACGATGTCGCACCTCAACACGCCCACTGGCGACCGCGACATTAAAACTTTATCCGGTGGAGAAAAGCGGCGTGTCGCGATGGCCAAGGCACTTGTGTCGCATCCTGATCTTTTGATTCTCGATGAACCGACGAACCATCTTGATCCCGAATCCATCGAATGGGTCGTGGAATTTCTTCTCGCCTACACCGGCGCATTTTTGGTCGTCACGCACGACCGCTATTTTCTCGACCGCATCACCACGAGCATTGTTGAAGTGCAAAACGGCCAAATGTTTTCCTACGAGGGAAATTACACCGAATATCTTCTCGCCAAAGCCGAGCGCCAAACCGCTGAAGAGAAACAAGAACAGTCGCGGCAAAATTTTTTGCGTCGTGAATTGGATTGGGTTCGACGCGGCCCGAAAGCGCGCACAACAAAATCCAAGAGCCGACTCGACCGTTATTTCGATGTCGCTGGCAAAGGTCCGCCGCCGAGCGAAATGGCCGTCGATCTCGTTATCCCGCCTCCACCGCCCATTGGCAATCGAGTCGTGGATTTAGAAAATGTCGGCATCACACTCGGTGGCCGGAAACTTTTTGAGAAACTTTCATTTAAGTTTGAAGCGGGTTCCAAGGTTGGAGTTGCCGGACGGAACGGTTTGGGCAAATCGACGTTGCTCAAAATGATTTTGGGCGAACTCAAGCCGACTGAAGGCACGGTGAAAATTGGCGACTTGACGAAATTCAATTACGTCGATCAATCACGTTTGCAACTTGACGAAGAGAAAACCGTTTTTGAAGAACTCGGTCAAGGGAGCGAAGTCGTGCAGTTTGGTGATCAGAAAATTTCCGTGCGCGCGTATCTGCGGCGATTTCTTTTTCCCGAAGACCGGATCATGGCGCAAGTGCGGTATCTTTCCGGCGGCGAACGAAGTCGTTTGCTACTGGCGCGCATTTTGAAAAACGGCGGCAACTTCCTGATTCTCGACGAGCCGACGAATGATTTGGATTTGCCCACCTTGCGCATTCTCGAGGAAGCATTGATCAATTTTCCCGGCTCGGTTTTAGTCGTGAGCCACGACCGTTATTTTCTGGATCGTGTTTGCACGAGCATGGTGGTGTTTGAAGGCGACGGACAAATCACGGAGAGCGTTGGCAATTACGAATATTATCTGGAAAAAAAACGCAAAGCCGACGCGCAACCTCGCATCACGCCCGGACGAGACGCCGTCGAGCCGAAATTTAAATTCGTTTCCGCCATCGAAGATTCCGGCAAGCCGCGCAAATTGAAATTCAAGGAGCAGCAGGAACTGGCCGCGATGGAAGAAACGATTCACGTTGCGGAAGCAGAAGTGGTGCGGCTTGAATCATTGATCAGTTCGCCAGATTTTTACAAACGACACGATGCACATTCCCAAACGAAAAACGACCTCCACGATGCGAAGGAAAAAGTCGCCACTTTGTATGCGCGTTGGGAAGAATTGGAAAAAATAAACCCCGCCACTTAGCTATTTTAAATACGGCTTAACAATTTTCGCCCACAACACGTAGCCTTTTGCGTTCATGTGCAAATTGTCTTTCAGAAAAATGTCGGGCCTCGGCTTTCCGTCTTCACCCAGCATCTCAGGAAAAACATTGATGAACGTCAGCTTGGAATCTTTCTTCGTGAAATCCTCAATTAGTTTGTTGGCGCCTTTGACTTGTTCGACTTGCGACCAGCGCGCGGGATTGGGCGCAATGGAAATGTAGGCGACGCGCGTTTTCGGCAAAGTCCGATGCGCCTTCGTCACAAAATTTGTGAATGCGCCGAAAACTTGTTCCGGCGTTTTCCCAAAATTGATGTCATTTCCTCCAGCGTAAACCACAATCATTTTTGGTTTATTCGGTTTTTTATTTCGACCGGATTGTGAAGCCGTATAAACCAAAAATGATTGTGGTTTACGCTGGAGGAAATGACA
>JBKJOZ010000146.1:0-5771 GCA_046595315.1 Limisphaerales bacterium | reverse complement strand
AATCAGCCCGCCTTTCGGGTTTGGACCTCAGGGCTCGGGAGGCTCGTCCAAATGAAATGGCTCGCCGTTCTCATGGCGATCATTGCGCTCACGGCACAGGCGCAGGACTCACAATTTCTTTTCGATGCGAGCGGAAATCTCGTATTGCAGAACAGCGCGACCTCAGGCGTCGCACCGCAGATTCTATCGCATCCACAATCGCAAACCGTGCAGCCGGGTGAAATCGCATCGTTCTCCATCGTCGCGGCGGACACGCGCGGGCTTGCGTATCAGTGGCGATTCAATGCTACGACTATCAGCGGAGCGACGGGCGATGCGCTGCTGATCACGAACGTCACTGCCACGAACGAAGGACAATACACCGTGGTGCTCCTTAACAGTTCCGGCAGCGTGACCAGCGCTCCGGCGGCGTTGATGATCGACTCCGATGGCGACGGGCTCGCCGATTCGTGGGAGACAACTTACTTCACCAACTTGAACCAAACCGCTTCGGGGGACGGTGATGGTGATGGCGTTTCCAATGGCGACGAGTTTCGCGATGGGACGAATCCAACGAACAGTGCATCCGCTCTGTTTCGATTGACCGTTTCGAGTGATGGCGGGTCGCTCACCTTTTCACCATTCAAACTGAAATACACCAATGGAGAGGTCGTCACCGTCACGGCGATTTCAACTGGCTCGGATAAATTTCATGGATGGACGGGTGATGTGGTCAGCACGAATAACACGTTGGTACTCACGATGACGCGCGATCGCTCGCTTAGGGCAAACTTCAGCTACTACACGTTGGTATTCACAAACACGACCTCAGGTGCGGACTGGCACAGTGCGCTGAACTGGTCGCCTAATCTGGTTCCGGCAATGGGTGATACGGCGGTGCTGACGCTGAACGGCGTCAGTTGCGTCGCAAACAGCGCGGCAGAATGCGGGTCTCTGATTCTCGGCGGGCCAGGGCTGACGGTTTCCATGGGAGGCAGCGGCACACTTACCGTGCACAGCAACGGCCTTTGGACAAGCGGCAACATGACGGGCGCAGGCCGAACGATCATCAACTCGAATGCGACTTTCACTATTAACAATGCGAGCACAGTTTTTCTGGACACCCGCACCTTGGAGAACGCTGGGACGATCGTTTGGACGGGCGCGGACGCCTTCAACTTCCAGTGCGGCGGGGCGGTCATCACCAACCGCGCAGGAGCGTTGTTTGAAGTTCGTAACAACGCGAGCTTCTATCCTTTCCCAGGCAACGCTCGCTTCGACAATGCCGGTATCTTGCGCAAGACCACAGGCAGTGGCACCACCACGTTCGCAGTGAACAACTCCTTCGGAACTATTTTTCCGTTCAACAATTACGGTGCGACGGAGGTCCAGACAGGAACGCTTCTATGCACCGCCACGTGTGTGAACAATGGTGCAATCGCCGCTTCACCCGGCGCGACCATGCGTATGGCAGCTGGCGGTTCGGGCAATGGCACGTTCACCAACTCGCCCGGTGCGCTGGTCGATTGGACCGCCGGCACGTTCACGGTGAGTCCAGGTGCGCTGCTCAGCGGCAGTGGGCTTTATAAAGTCAGCGGCGGCACCGTGGCTCTCAATACAGACCTCGACGTGCAAAATCTGGACCTGATTGCGACGCTGGATGGCAGCGGGAGGTTGACGGTGAACAACGTGCTGAACTGGACTGCGGGCACGATGAGCGGCAGTGGGCGAACGATCATTGCCCCCGGGGCCACCAACTACATCAACAATGCGAGCACGGTTTTCCTGAACACCCGCACTTTGGAAAACGCCGGGACGATCCTCTGGACGGGTGCCGACAGCTTCAGTATTCAAGCCAGCAGCGCGGTAATCACCAATCGCCCGGGAGCGTTGTTCGACGTGCGCAACAACGGCAGCTTCGGTCCTTTTCCAGCCAGCAGTCGCTTCGACAATGCGGGCACCTTTCGCAAGAGCACGGGCAGTGGCACCACCACGTTCGCAGTGAACAACTCCTTCGGAACTATTTTTCCGTTCAACAACTACGGCGCGACGGAGATCCAGACAGGAACGCTTCTGTGCAGTGCGACGTGCGCCAACAACGGCACCATCAATCTTTTACCCGGCACGACAATGCGCATGGCAGGGGGCGGTTCGGCCATCGGCACGTTCACCAATCCGGCGAGCGCACTGGTGGATTGGACCGCCGGCACGTTCACGGTAAGTCCCGGCGCGCTGCTCAGTGGCAGTGGACTCTATAAAGTTAGCGGCGGCACCGTGGCTCTCAATACGGACCTCGACGTGCAAAATCTGGACCTGATTGCCACCTTGGACGGAAGCGGCAGGTTGACGGTGAACAACGTGCTGAACTGGACTGCGGGCACGATGAGCGGCAGTGGGCGAACGGTCATTGCGCCGGGGGCCACCAACTACATCAACAATCTGAGCAGCACGGTTTTTCTGAACACCCGCACGTTGGAGAACGCCGGGACGATCCTTTGGACTGGTGCTGACAACTTCAACCTCCAATGCAGTGGCGCGGTGATCACCAATCGCTCCGGAGCGTTGTTCGACGTGCGCAACAACGGCAGCTTCTATCCTTTTCCAGGCAACAGTCGCTTCGACAACGCCGGCACCTTGCGCAAGACCACAGGCAGCGGCACCACCACGTTCGCGGTGAACAACTCCTTCGGCACTGCTTTCCCCTTCAACAATTACGGCACGCTCGACATTCGTAACGGTATTATTGCCGCAACCGGCGGCTACACGTGCACGAGCAGTTCGTCGCTGGAGTGTGTGTTCAACAGCCTGAGCACCTATGGACGACTGCAAGTGAGTGGCGCGGTGGCGTTGAACGGCGCGTTGCGCGTATCGCTTACGAATGGTTTCGTTCCTTTGAGCAACGACACGTTCACCGTTTTCAGCGCAGGAACGCGTAACGGCCCTTTCGCCAGCTTCACCTATCCATCGAACATCGTTGCGATGCAGCTCACGAACACGACCACGTCCGTGATTCTACGCGTTACCGACATCACGCTCACGAACGGCGCGCCGATCATCATCACCGATTTGCCGATCTCTCAATTGTTCTACGATGGACGCACGGTCACGCTCCCGACGCGAGTGGCGGGCGGACAACCCTTCGCTTTCCAGTGGCAGAAAGACGGAACGAACCTGACGAACAGCGCGCACATCGCCGGGGCGAATGCGGACAAATTGTTTGTCACGAATGCGCTGCGCGGTTTCGACTCTGGAAACTACCGATTGCTCATTACCAACTCCGAAGGCTCAACCACGAGCCGCGTGAGCGCGGTGGCAATTCAGGCCGTGCCGAAATTTAACGCCGCGGGAATGGGTTGGAGTCTGCAAGGCTCCACGCTGCCTCCAATGAACACGAACAACACGACGCTCACCTCTGGCCTCGGTAGCACCAGTCGAAATGTCTATTATAACTCACCCCTCTATATCGGTGCCTTCATCGCTCAATTCGATTATGTAGATGTCGGCGGTGGTGGAGCGGACGGCATCACGTTCTGTTTGCACAATGATCCGCGCGGGGCCGCAACTCTCGGCGGCGGAGGGGGCGGGCTCGGTTACGCTGGAATTTCACCAAGTGCAGCCATCGCGATGAATATTTATCAGCCCAACACGCGCGGCATTTCCTACCGGATCAACGGCGGACTTCCCTCCAGTTATTCGCCGATTGGTTCCGTCAACCTTGCCAGTGGAAACCCAATCCACGTTAGCCTGGTCTATACAGGTGGAGTGTTGAAGGCGACCTTCGTGGAGTCGAACACACCCAACACGTTCACGACTAATTTCGTAGTGAATCTGCCTGCGACCCTTGGTGCAGAAACGGCCTTTGTGGGATTTACCGGCGGGGATGGAGGTCTTCCATCGACTCAGGTGGCTTCAAACTTCACCTTTCTGCCCATAACACGAATCGCCGCTGAACGAACCTTGGCCAACACGCTTACATTATCGTGGCCGTCTGTAATTGGGGGCTACACGATGCAGACCAGATCCAATCTAACAACTGGTGTTGATTTGTGGCAAAATCTGACCAACCCGCTCAACCAGATCAACGCATCCAATCAAGTGTCGGTGTCACCACTTATCGGAAACCAGTATTTCCGATTGTCCATCAATCCGGCGGAGTAATTTTTTTTGGTTGCAGGAACCGGGCTGCATCACGATGCAAAAAAGATTCGCTCTCCAATCATCACAACTGCTTCATCGCATTATCCAACGCGGCGTAAAGCTGGTTCATCGTTGCTTCGGTTTCGTCGCCCATGTTCGAGAGGCGAAACGTCGTGCCTTTGATTTTTCCGTAACCGCCATCAATGAGAAAACCTTGTTCCTTGACGACCTTTTGCAGCTTCGCCACATCGACCACACGTCCACCAGGTCGCGCGCCGTTACTGATGCAAGTGAGGGTCACGGATTCAAAATCTTTTTCTGGAAATAGATTGAAGCCGTGACCTGCCGCCCAGTCTTGAGTCATTTTCGCCAACTTGCGATGACGGGCGTAGCGGGCATCCAATCCTTCCGTGAAGAAATCATCCAGCTTCGATGAGAGCGCATAAACATGCGAAATACTTGGTGTGCTGGGCGTCATGTTGTCGCGTGCATTTTTCTCAAACTCAACAAAGTCAAAATAATAGCCACGATCTTTTGCGCTCGCAGCTTTCAGCAATGCAGCAGGCGAGCAGCAGAACACCGTCAATCCCGGCGGCATTGCGAAAGCCTTCTGCGTTCCCGCGAGCAAAACATCAATGCGCAACGCATCGAAATCCAATTTCACCGCCGTCATCGAGCTGACTGCATCCACGATAAACATCACGTCGGGATATTTTTCTTTGAGCGACGCGATTTGCCCGAGCGGACTCATCACGCCCGTCGAAGTTTCGTTGTGGATCAATGTGAGCGCGTCGAACTGGCCCGTCGCGAGTTTCTTGTCCACTTGTTCTGCGGTGATCGGCGAACCCCATTCCACTTGCAACCCTTCCGCTTCTTTTCCGCAACGCTTGGCGACATCGAGCCATTTGTCCGAAAACGCGCCGCACATGCAGCAGAGAACTTTTTTGGAAACAAGATTGCGCAGCGCGCCTTCCATCACACCCCACGCCGACGACGTGCTGAGATACACCAGTTGCTTCGTGTAAAGCAGTGACTGCAATTGCGGCTGCATCTTCGCGTAGAGATCTTTGAAGCCTTGCCCGCGATGTCCCATCATCGGCGAACGAAATGCCTGAAAAGTTTTGTCACTGACTTCGACCGGTCCGGGAATGTGTAGTTTAATATGCGCCATAAATTCAGAAAAAGTTTTCAGCAAGAGCACGGTGAACGCAAGTGGAGTTTTGCTGACAAACAAATTAAAAATTTGTTTGCCTATTTCCGACGTTTTTCGCGACTAATCCAATAACGAAAGCTTTAAAGCATGATCGATCCATCTGAAAAACTTCGCGTCGTGCCCAATCAGTGGACGTGGTCGCGGCCTCGGAACGGATCAGTTTATTTTATAAAAACATCTTTGCCTGTTTCCGTTTCTTTTTCGTTTTTGAAATGGGTCAACAAATACAGACAGGCATACGCAGTGAAAAGGAAGCTCGCATAAAGCAGCGAATAAATCCCTGCTATCCTTCTGTGCGGGCGGAACATGAGTCTGAAAATGTCGCTGAACAAATCGATTGGGTTGACGAATAAATCCCAGCTATTCCAGCGTTGCACGCGGCCCAAATAAATTCCGAATCCAGAAAGTCCGATTACTGCCAGGATAAATATCCAACTGATCG
>JBKJOZ010000337.1:0-5955 GCA_046595315.1 Limisphaerales bacterium | reverse complement strand
CACGCGACGCTTTTGAAGCTGCTCGGCTTCGACCACACAAAATTGACTTATCGTTTTCAGGGCCGCGATTTTCGTCTCACCGATGTGCATGGTGAAATTGTTGAGAAATTATTGGCGTAATTTTCACGGCTGTTGCGGCAAAAATTCTTTACCTTTAGCGACGTCTTGGACAGGCTCGGCGCATTGATCCGGTAAACCAACCAACCCAAAACCTCTATGACCTGGTACTACGAACAAGCGGGAGAACAACGCGGCCCTGTAACCGATTCCGATTTGGAAAATCTTTTCAAAACAGGAAGTGTGCGGGGTGAAACCCTGGTGTGGCGCGAAGGCATGGCAAGCTGGGCACCGTATTCGCAGGCAAAAGGCGGCGCGAGCGGTTCCGCAACCACGACCGCCACGATGGATCGTGGCAGCATTGTGTGCGCTGAATGCGGCAAAGCTTTTCCGCCTGATGATGTCATCAAGTACGGCGACAGATATGTTTGCGCGGTCTGCAAGCCGGTTTTTGTGCAGAAACTAAAAGAGGGCGCGGTCATGGCGGGCACAATGGAATACGCCGGGTTTTGGATTCGTTTTGGCGCAAAATTTGTGGACGGAATTATTCTCAACCTGATGGGATTAGTCGTAAATCTTTTGGGCGGAATCGTCTTGAAAGGAGTTAACTCGAATCTAGCACCGCTGCTGATCCTGCCCTTTACACTGGCACTCAACGCCGCCTACAACACTTACTTCATCGGCAAATTCGGCGCGACTCCCGGTAAAATGGCGGCGAAAATTCGCGTGGTCAATGCCGACGGCAGCAACGTCAGTTATGGAAAAGCGTTTGGCCGATATTTTGCGGAAATTTTGAGCGCCCTCACCCTGATGATCGGTTACATCATGGCTGCTTTTGACGTAGAAAAGCGTGCGTTGCATGATCGAATCTGCGGAACGCGCGTGATCAAAGTTTCTCGGAAATAATGCACTCGCCTCTGGTTACTTGCTCGAAGTGCAAAGCGATCCTGCCCGCCGAACAGTTGAATTCGGACCAGTTCGCGCCTTGCCCGTCGTGCTCGTCCGCCATGTCGGCATTTGTTTTTCCGGCGTTGTTCCGCACACAAGCCGTCACTGTAGCCAATCAGCTCATCCTCGAAGGGGAGGCTGGTTGCTTTTATCATCCACAAAAAAAAGCCTTTATTCCCTGCGATAGTTGCGGGCGATTTCTTTGCTCACTTTGCGACGTTGAGCTGGATGGCGCCCATCTTTGCCCGGCTTGCCTGGAATCCGGCCAAAAAAAGGGCAAACTCAAATCGCTGGAAAACCAACGCGTCCTCTACGATCGCATCGCACTCACCGCCGCTATTCTACCCCTGCTGTTTGTGTGGACATCGATCATCGGCGCTCCCGTCTCGTTGTATGTCGCCATCCGTTATTGGAAAGAGCCGTGCAGCATTTTGGGTCGTTCCAAGGCGCGCTTCACTCTCGCCATCATTCTAAGCTCGCTGCAAATCATCGCTTGGATTGCGGTCATTATCTATTTTGCCACGAAGTAAATGTCGAAAATCGAATATAAAAAATTGCCAGGCAAAGGAACGCGTTTTGAAGGAGCGCGGATGATCGCGGGCGTCCGAAAATCCTGCACACTCTGGCTGGGCGGTGATCATCTGCTGATCGTTTTCTCCACGCATTTCAATCAGGAATTTAAGCGTTTTTATCTTCGCGACATCCAGGCCCTCACCATTCGCAAAACCAATTCCGCCACGATTTGGACGGGTGGTTTTCTGGCCTTGGCCGCCACGTTCGGCCTGATTTCTCTCGGCGTCAGCGACACCGTTGGCTTGTGGGTTTTGTGGAGTATCGCAGGTGTGTTCGCTTTCTTCGCCATCCTGAATGCGCTCGGCGGAAACAGTTGCATCGCAGAAATAAAAACGGCCGTGCAAACCGAAGAACTTTCCTCACTCAAACGCCTTCGCAAAGCGCAAAAAACTTTTTCCATTTTGCGCCCCCTCATTGAAGAAGCTCAGGGAAAATTGACCAGCGAACAAATCGCCGCGGAAGCAGGCGCGGCGCTTCAACGAGCGGGCGACCAACCGCCCGGGCTGACAAGACCCCTTTCATCTGAGCCCCTCAAACCGTGTTCCGGCCGGATTCATCAATTGCTTTTTCTCCTCATGCTCCTCGATGGCTTGATTGCAGCGTCCAGTATTTATTTCCGGCACATCACACTGATTGTCGGACAATCCATTTTGATGCTAGCCGTCGCCGGCCTAGCCATCACCGCACTGATCAAACAATATCAAACTGATTTAGCCGATGCGTTACGACGACTGACTTGGACCGCCACCATTTACATTGTCATTTCCTATTTTATTTCCTTGGGCGAAACCATCGCGCTCTCCGCTGGCGACCCAGCGGCGGGGCACGATCAATGGGCGCTTTTCGAAAAATTCTCACAACTCAATCCGCTCGAAACGCCGTGGCTTCTGTGGATTCTCATTTTCAACATCGTCGGCTCCCTCGTCCTAGGCGCCCTTGGCACAATGCTCATCAAAAGATTTCGCGACCGACGAAAACTCGCCTCCGTGCCGCCTGCGTTGAAAATCACTCCAGAAGTCGTTCCCTAGCCGATGGAAAATCTCTCACAGCAATGTTGCTTGAACCACTCGGCACGCGAGGCCGTCGCCCGCTGTCCTGAGTGTAAATTGTTCTTCTGCCGCGAATGCATCACTGAACACGACGACCGTGTCATTTGCTCCAATTGTCTAAAAAAAATAACTGGGTTCTCGGGGGAGAAAAAAATTCCCTCCCTTCTTCTACGCCAAACATTTCTCTGTCTCGCCGGAATCATGACCGCGTGGCTTTTCTTTTTTTGGACCGGAAAAGTTTTACTCTCCATCCCGACTTCGTTTCACGACGGCACCGTCTGGAAAACCGGGTTTTGGAATGAATAATGGCTCGCAAACGAACATCCGAAAAAGGCGCGCTCGAACTTTTGGAAGAAGCCGTGCACCTCTTGCGTCTCGCACCCGCGCCCACCTTGCTCTGCTATTACCTCGGTGCGTTACCCTTTGTGCTCGGCTTCCTGTTTTTCTGGGCTGACATGAGCCGTAGCGCTTTTGCCGCGCAACACATCGGACGCGCCGCTTTCGCCCTCACGCTTCTTTTTATCTGGATGAAAGTCTGGCAAACCATTTTCGCCGACCAATTGACTTCACAAATCACCGGAAAAATATCCGCGCCATTCACCTTTTCCCGCATTCGTCGCGTCGTGCTGGCCCAGACCATTTTTCAACCTTCCGCATTTTTTGTCCTGCCCATTGCTTTCCTAATCATGCTCCCGTTCGGTTGGGCTTTCGCTTTTTACCAAAACCTCATCGTTTTCGCGGGCGGTTCGAAACCGCTTTTCAAAACCGCCGCCCGCCAATCCGGTATTTTTCCAAAACAAAATCACGTCGGTTTGCTGGTCTTGAGCGCGTTTGCCTTTTTCGTCTGGCTCAACCTCGCCATGCTCCTCTTCCTCACGCCCGGTTTGCTCAAAACTTTTTTAGGAATTGAAAATGCTTTTACGCGGAGCGGTTGGCTCGCCATTGCCAACACCACTTTTTTTGCGACCTCCTTTGCGATGACTTTTCTCTGCGTCGATCCGCTCGTGAAAAGTTTTTACGCGCTCCGCTGTTTTTACGGCCAAGCCGTTGCCACCGGCGAAGATTTGAAAGTGGAATTAAAATCGCGCGCGCCCAAAGCTGCCGCCACGCTCGCTTTACTATTTTTGCTGTCTCAAAACGCCCTTGCCAATTCGCCTCAAAACGCCATTCCCAATTCCGCCCCGAATATTTCTGTTTCAAAACTCGACCGCTCCATCGAGCGTGTTTTGAATCAGCCTGAATTTACCTGGCGTTTGCCCCGCGAAAAAACCGAAGCGGTGTCCACCCAAAAAAACTGGTTCGTTCTTTTTGTGGAAAGTGTTTTTCAAACTTTGCTGAACTGGATACGCTCCCTCCGAGACCTGTTCCGCGATTTTTTTGAGTGGCTCGGAAAATTTTTCCGCTCGAAAGAATCCGATCACGAAAAATCCAGTTCGAGCGGCGCTTGGATGACCACGCTCCAAATTTCCGTTTTTATTTTGATCGCGCTGCTCGCCTCGGCTTTGACGATTCTGTTGTTCCGCATGTGGCAGCACCGCGAGAAAAAAGAAGTTGTCCTCGCGCAGGCCATTTCGCCCACACCCGATTTGAATGACGAAAATCTCGCGGCCAGCCAATTGCCTGAAGATGGGTGGCTCAAGCTGGCCCGCGAATGGATGGAAAAAGGCGATTTGCGCCTCGCTCTTCGCGCCCTTTATCTGGCCAGCCTCGCCCATCTGGCTCAACGGGAATTCCTCAGCGTGGCCAAGTTCAAATCCAATCGCGAATACGAACAAGAACTCCGCCGCCGGGCGCGCGCTTTGCCTGAATTACAAACTGCTTTTTCGCAAAACGTCTCCGCTTTTGACCGCGCCTGGTATGGCATGCACGAAGTCACCCACGAAATCCTGCAAGGCTTTCAATCGAACATGGAAAGAATTCGCGCATGCTGAAGAGCCGCAAAGTTTTCCTGCTTTTGTTCCCGCTCCTTTTCGGCGGATTTATTTTTGGCGTCGTGAAATTATTTCAATTGCGCTTCGATCACGGGGATGTTTACCCGCCGTCCTCCTCGCTTCGCGCCGACCCGCTCGGCACGAAAATTTTTTTCGAAAGTCTGCGCCATCTGGATTCCGTCACCGTCGCGCGCCTTTACGAACCGCTCCACAAAATTGAGTCCGGCCAGGGCAAAACGCTTTTCCTTTTAGGCACAGATATTTGGGCCTTGAATTGGGTGCCGCGACAGGAGGCTAAAGAAATCGAAAAGTTTTTATTCGAGGGCGGCCGGATCGTGATTTCATTTCCGCCCGTCGCTGGGAAAACCTTTGCGACGCGGAGCAAAGAAAAGCGCCAAAAGGAAGAGGCCGAAGAAAAAACCAAGAAGCAGAAAACAAAAAAATATCCGCTCGAAGAGGAGTCTGCGCCGATTGTTTCCCTTTTGGAAAAATGGCAATTCAAACTGGATTTCGAAATTTTGGACACAGATGAAGACGGCATTGCAAAACCCGTCTGGGCGACCCGCGCCGCTGGCTTAAATTCTTTGCCGGAAAAACTTCCCTGGCACACCGCCCTTTTTTTTGACGAGCCAACGAACAGTTGGAAAACAATTTATTCGCACGCCACCAATGCAGTCATCCTGGAGCGCGCTTTCGGCAAAGGCAGCGTCGTGCTCTCGTCTGATTCCTATCTGTTCAGCAACGAAGCGATGCGCAAAGCGCGCGAACCGGAACTGCTCGCGTGGTTTGTGGGACAAAATCAAACTGTGTTTTTCGATGAGACTCATCTTGGGGTTAACGCCGATCCTGGCATTGCCGCGCTGGCGCGAAAATACCGACTGCACGGCCTCGTCGCTGGACTGCTTTTGTTGGCGGGGCTGTTCGTTTGGAAAAATTCCGCGAGTTTCGTTCCACCGCACGACGACGATCCGTTCGAAGGGCGCAACGCGGTTGTTTCGGGCAAAGAATCCGCCGCCGGTTTTGTCAACTTGCTGCGTCGCAGCATTTCGCCCGCTGAAATTATTTCCACCTGTTTTGCCGAATGGAAAAAATCTCCCGCGCACCGTCGGCAAAAAGCATCAAAGAAAATGATTCAACTGGAATCTCTGCTTCGCGATGAAGGTTCCAGACCGCCACGCGAACGAAATCCAGTGCAAAGCTTTCGAGCCATCTCAACCCTGTTAACCGATAAAAAATAAATGAACGAAAACATCGAGCAGCTAAAAGAGGTCCTGTCCCGCGCGCGCCAGGAAGTCAGTAAAGTAATTATTGGCCAAAACGAAGTTGTGGATCGCGCGCTGATCGCCATCTTCACCAACCACCACGCCCTCGTCGAAGGCGTTCCCGGCGTCGCCAAA
>JBKJOZ010000149.1:0-2749 GCA_046595315.1 Limisphaerales bacterium | reverse complement strand
TCTGAATCGGAAACTTCCACGGCACCGGGCTTGCGGTCATGCATTGCTCCGACGAAAACTTTCGTATAGCGATTGGTGTCGCCAAGGTGCGCTGGAATGGCGAACTGCTCCCTTTTGCCGTCACGATCAATAATTTCGACGGCGATGCTCCCGCCATCCATGTAATAGCCCGTTTTAACGCTTTGGTAAGGTGTGTGAAGTGCTCGCAACCGTGGTTCAATCCGCGTGATGTCATAGCTTGGGGATGGGCGGAAAAACCAGAACGTCAGACACGCGACAAAAAGCAATCCAATGAAGATGATGACGAATCGCCTTTTCACGGCTCAAAAACCCGCACGCGATAAAACTTGGAATTGCTGTCGATCAAATCGGGAACCGACGCGGGAGAATTTGTTGCGGAAAATAATGGACGGTTCGCAGGAACATCCAATGGATTCCAAATTGTCGGTTGTAAATTGGTCGTGACCTGGACTTCAAATCCGCGATTGGCGATTTGATTGAATTGGATTTGCGCAAAGCCATTCGCGCTCGCCGCCGAAATGTTCCAGTAATCACCACTATTCGCCGGATTTGTTCCCAGCAAATATTCCTGATAATTCGCCGAGCCATCGCCGTCGTAATCTTCCATCGCTCCAGTGAGCGGCGCATTCGTGGAGCCAAATTTTGCCAACTGCCATTCCGCGAAAGTTTGATAACTGGCGAGGCCGTTCGTGATCCAGTTTTTCACCAGATTCACCGATTGCGTGTCGATGAGCGAAGACGCGAGCGGCGGCATACGAAAATTTCCATTGGTTGAAATGCGCGTGAGCAAAACCGAGTGCGCCAGATCGTTCGGAACAATCACGCGATTGTTCGTGTCGCCCAGATTGTTGACCAAACCGCCGTTGACAATTCCTGAGGCCGACAATGGATTCGTAATGCGTGCGTCCCAAGTTCCAAGCGCGGAGCCGCCGGGCTGATGACATTGCGCGCAATTGGCGGCGAGATACGAGCGGACGCGATATTCTGTGCTGACAGCGGAATTCGTCGCGTGCGCCATTGCCGGGAGCGTATTCAAATTTGAAACTGAGTTGGAAAAATATCCCACGTGATTCAGCGCGCGAATCTGATTGTCGTTGGTTCCGCTGTAATTGAAATCGCGATTCAGTTGCGCGGTATTGAAGCCTGGCGCGAATCCCGCGACCGATGTGTGACAGCTCAAACATTCGCTGCGTCCGGGATAATGCCAGACCTGCGTGCGCAAATTTCCGCCGTCGTTGACCGCAAACGCTTCGTCCATGCCTTCTTCTGGAACGAGCGTCGCGTTTGTCGTCGAATTTCCCCAGCGATAAGTTACGCCATAAACACCGGTGGAATTTTTCACGATCAATCGTGTTTCCAATCGTTTTGCGGAGGCGGGAACGCCATTGGTCAATTCCAAATCAAAATGTTTTATCCAGACCGTGCCGGTCGGAAATTGCCAGTTGTTCGTGCGATTAAAAGTGATGTCCAGACTCGTATTTGGAATTGAGAACCAACGCGTCTTTTTTGCATTGTCCGACCAGAACGGAACATTCACGTCGTAAGGAATAATTCCAGCGCTTGGCGTGAGCGTCGAAAGATTGGTGAATGCCCCCGTGCCGGAAAGCATCGGGGGCAAAGCGTTGCCGGAAGTAACCGTTGTGTTGTAAATCAGTCGCTGAATGTTGGTCGCCCCGATGTTGGCCGCCAACACATCGCCGTTGCTCGGATCAATTCCAAAAGCGACCACGCTCGGTTGGCCGGTCAACCGTGTGAACGGAGCCGCGTTTGTTCCATTGGGCGTGAGTGACCAAATATTTCCGCTGACATAATCTGCAAAAATGTATTGGCCATTGAGTTGTGAGATGCGATTGCCGCGATAAATCAAGCCGCCTGTGACAGAATCGCCTTGATTGGTGGCGGAGCCATGAGCGTATTGCGCAATTGGCGTTCGGTAACTGAAACCCAAGGGACCTTGACGCGCAGGAACCGGCCCCGCAAAAGTTCCTTCGCGCCAGACCCAGCCATAATTTCCGCCTTTGACAATGACGTTAATCTCCTCGCGCGCGCCTCCGCCGACATCCCCGCAGTAAAGCAGGCCGTTTGTATCGAAAGAGAATCGCCACGGATTGCGCAAGCCGATGGCCCAAAACTCAGCGCGCAATTTAGCGGTGTTGATATTTGTTCCGTTAAGTTGGGTCGCGCCGACGAACGGGTTGTCCGCCGGAATAAAATAATTGGTCGCGTTCATCAGGGCAGCGTGCGGTGTGGGATTTAAATTTCCCGGACGCTTATCGACGTCGATCCGTAAAATGCCGCTAAAGAAATCACGGTCGATGGTTTGGCTATTCGTAAACGTGTCGTTCTGGTTTCCTTCGTCGCCAACCGAAATGTAGAGATAACCATCCGGCCCAAAGTGTATATCGCCGCCGTTATGGTTGCAGGCCTCGTCGAATTGCGTGATGAGCGGCAATTCTGAATTGGTCATGCCTTGGTTCGGATTGGTCGGCGAAACTTGAAAACGGGAAATGCGTTGATGCAATCCGCTGCTCGAGGTAGTCGCGGTCACAGAATAAAATAAATAAAAATATCGATTCGTCGCGTAGCCAGGATGAAACGCGATTCCCAAAAGTCCTTCTTCGCACGCGATTGGAGCAACCCGGCTGCTGATGTCCATGAACAGGGTGCGATTTGGGGAGGCAAGATTCGTAATGACTGTCACGCGACCAGCTCGCTCCAAAATAAAAAG
>JBKJOZ010000007.1:0-16128 GCA_046595315.1 Limisphaerales bacterium | reverse complement strand
CCGTGCGCGCCGTCGCACGACATTCCACAAGCGGCGCGCACGGAGTGACGCGCCCTACCGTTCTCATTCGTGTCAGTTCGTGTTCATTCGTGGTTTTCCGTCGCTCCGTTTCAATATGAATCAAACCGGTTTTAACTTTTCGCGCCGCCAGATGATTCACTCGCTGGTCAGCGGTTCGCTGGTGTTGCCGGGAATTATTTCCCAACTTCTCGCTGACGAAGCGCGTCAGGCCGCCAATCCGCTGGCGTCGCGCGCGCCGCATTTTCCCGGCACGGCCAAGCGCGTTATTTTTCTCTACATGAGCGGCGGCGTGTCGCACATGGACACGTTTGATCCAAAACCAAAACTTTTTTCCGACGCGGGCAAACCCGCTCCCAATGATGTCAAAGAAGTTTATGGCGCAAAATATCTGCCGTCGTTGTGGAACTTCAAACCCGGCGGAAAATGCGGCACGGAAGTGAGCGATTTATTTCCGCACGTTCGCGAGTGCATGGACGACATTTGCCTGATTCGGTCCATGCACGGCGACCACATGGAACATTTTCAGGCCACGCTCGGCATCCATACCGGCTCGGTCACAGTTCCGCGACCGAGTCTCGGCTCGTGGGTGAGTTATGGTCTCGGCACGGAGAATAATAATCTGCCTTCGTTCGTCGTGCTCGCGCCGAATATGCCGTATGCGGGCGGTCAGGTGTGGAGTTCGGATTTTTTGCCCGCGAGCCATCAAGGAACTCGCGTGATGAGTGGCGCTGAACCAGTTCCCGATTTGATTCGCCGTTCGCCGACTGAAAAAATTCAGGAACTCGAACTGGATTTACTGGCGCGTTTCAATCGCAAGCATCAACAGCCGCGCATGGCCAATCCTGCGCTGGCCGGTCGCATTAAATCTTTTGAAACCGCGTTCGGCATGCAAATGGAAATGCCCGACGTGCTCGACCTCTCGAAGGAAACCGACGCCACGCTGAAACTTTATGGCCTCGAACGCGGCAGCACGAAAGGGTTCGGCTGGCAATGTCTCGTGGCGCGACGCATGGCCGAACGCGGCGTGCGTTTTATTGAATTGATTGACGTCGGTTCGCACGCCAATTGGGATTCGCACGGCGACATGAAAGAGCACGAACCACTGGCGAAAAATGTGGATCAAGCCATTGCCGGACTGCTGAGAGATTTGAAATCACGCGGCATGTTGGATGATACACTTGTCGTCTGGACCACGGAATTTGGGCGTACTCCTTTTTCGGTTAATCCGAAAGGTCGCGATCATCATCCGGCGGCTTTTTCGTCGTGGATGGCGGGCGGCGGTGTGAAGGGCGGAATCGTTTACGGCAAAACCGATGAACACGGCGGCACTGTGGTGGAAAACGGAGTGCATGTTCACGATTTTCACGCGACGATTCTTCACCTGCTTGGTTTCAACCACGAGAAATTAACATTTCGCCACGGCGGCCGGGATTTTCGGCTCACGGATGTTTCGGGAAAGGTTGTGAAAGCAGTGCTCGCCTGAAAATAGAATCTACTCGCAATTCATTTCGACAACGTCTTCACGTTTTCTTTGTTTGCCATTTCGACTTCTGCGCAGGAAGCCACGTTTTCAAAAGATTTTGGCAGTTCAAAACTTTCTCCATCAAATCCACTGGCACATAGACATAATGATTCGATGCTTCAAAACCAATGCGGGAATCGCGGGACTGAATGACAAACAAGCGGCGCGCGCAGGTGATTTCATCCGCCAAAAATTTTTCAATCGCGGCGATTTGAGGGAAAGCTTCTTCCGCGTTTTTGGCCGCAGCCAAAGCGCGGCGCGCCATGATGAAGCGAGATTGGTTTGCCACGCTGCGAAAATGAAGCGCGGACACTTCGGCGACGTTTAGTTCTCCGCGAAGCGCGCGACGCTCGGCTTCTTTTAATTTTATTTTCGACGCAGAAATTTTTAATTTTGCGAGAGCGCGATCAAAGCCGTCCGCCATTTTCTCAAATTGTGCGATGAAAATTTCCGGCGGATAAACTGCGCGCCATCCATCCAGATCGTCATACGGAAAACCGACCATCGTCGCGCCATAACCCGTCGCTTCCGCCCACAAAAGATTGGACGGCCCGGTGTCTTTCGGTGAGACGTAAACCACGCCGATGTGAAAAGGATATTCGCTGAAGGCCGCGCTGAATTCGCGCCACGCTTGAACAACACCCGGCGCGAGCGCGTGGCCAAAGCGACGTTGCGCTACGATTTGCATGGCTTGCGCAGGATTTAAATTTTCGCCGCCGCTCCTGGAAATTTCAGCAACCACTTCCAGATTCGGCGAAGGATAGCCGCCCAAAGTCCATGCGAGCATCAAGCCATCCACGCCGACGCCGCGAAGATTGGCGGCGTGTTGAGCAACATTTTCGATGGCGGGAATATACGGAACAACGCCGAGTTCCCACGAATTGCCCGCTTGAATTTTCGCGATGGTTTTGAGTCCGCGTTTGCGCGCCAGTTCCCAATGGCGTTGCGCGCGCGGGCCCGGACCAATCGCAGAAATAGAATATTCGCCGACAAGACTTTCGATGCCGCCGCGCCGAATCGGAAGACTCCATTCACTGACGCTCATCAACGCGGCTTCCTGCGGCAATCGCGCAATAATGTCCGGTGCCCAATCGTCCACCCAACCCCAATCCCAAACGAGCAAACGCGCTTTACTGCCGGCCTTTTTGATTCCAGCAAAAAATAATCCGTTCAACTCGGCAATCACTTCGCTCGGCGCGCGCGGACCGCAACGCGGACACTTGGCTCCGGTCTGATGCGACCAGCAGTTCGTCAAATTTTCCGAGCCGGTGATGGTGAAAAATCCCGCAAGTTCCGGCACCGAAGCACAAATGGAAGCTACGGACTCGACCAAATAATTTTGCACTTCCTTGTCGCTCGTGCAGAGCGCGGCGTAGTCGCCTTCCACCACGCCTTTCATTTGCGGACGCGTCTCAAAAAATCGCAGCGGCATCGAGCGCGGCTCGTTTAAATAAAGATAAACTCCGATGCCATATTTCCCGGCGCGCTCGACGAGTGCGCGAAGATTTTCCAAACGCGTTTTGTAATCAGCGCTAAGTTTTTCGTCCCACGGAAACGGCGCGAGTTTGAAAAGGACGGCCTGAAGCCACACGCCGTTGACACCCGTTTCCGCCAGTCTCGCCAAATAACCATCGGGATACGGGTCCGTTTCCGTCTCCAACAACGGGTCGCCGTAAAGCGCAAAATAGGAGTAACCAAAACGAAGAGGTTCGACGCCGGTTCGTAAATGTGCTGCCAGCATCTTGCTGGCAGTCCGCGGTTTTTTGGAAAGTTCAGAAACAAAATGGAACAGCGGCTCGTCATTCTTTCCCAAATCGCCGGAGAAATTTTCGCGAATGACCCGTCCAATTTCGCGTTCCTGCCGCAGCGTTGCTTCGTCGGGAGGCGCGAAAAGCAACGGCTGACATTTCGGTTTCGAGCTGCCCAGTTTTAAGAAAAGAAAATCATCTTCACGCAACGTGAACGCCATTTTCTCCACGGTCCAGCCGAGCAAGAGCAATAATTGTTGATACGGCAACAAATGCCAGTTTCGGCGGATGACTGTGATGTAAGAGCGACGTTGCTGGTCGAGTGAAATTTCCGCTGGACGCGAAAGCCCCATTGTTTTGCCCATGCGCAAAATATCTTTTTCCGTTGCGCCCACGACGGCGGCCAATCTTTTCGTCGGCACGAGCGGCCAATTGCGCCAGACGTAAGCATGAAGCCGCGTCGGAAAATGCGGGAAAGCGACTGGCAGCGGGGCGTTGCCCATCGGTAATGAACTTGCACCGGCCGTTGCGGACTCAACGGGAGAGATTTTAGTGTCCGAAGATTTTCTCGTCGAACAACCCAGGAACAAGCTTCCCGCCGACAACGATGTTGCGCCAATAAAATGGCGCCGATTAATTCTTTTTTCTATTTCCATAAAAATGCAATTCAGGGACGCGCCGCTTATGTCGCGCTTTTTTTTGCGAATCGGATGCTGAACCAACTCGCGTTTAGAAGGGTTCGTTTCATAAAGTCTTTTGTGCAAAATCTCGATCTCGATTTTCGTAAATATAGAAATTCTCTTAAATGATGAGGTTGCTTCATTCTTTTCAATTCGTGGTTGAATGAAATTGAAAAGCGAAAAGCCGGTCGCCAGCCGCACGGTCAATGGTACGAGCGTCGAGTAATACATCTTCAACTCTTTGCCATCGTCGATCACCGATGAATAACCTTCCAGAGTTTGCCATGATGATCTGGCGTCAGAACCGTCTCGCGCATCTCGGGCGGGCGAACTTGAAAACTCACGCCTTTCATCTCCGCGATCAGCATTTCGTCAATGAAAATGTGCCGCTGCCCTCCGAGATTCAACGGCTGTGCCTTTGCCGAGGTTCGCGCTTCAACTGAAGATATTTGTTCGTAGAGCAGACACAACAAGCCCCACGCCGCATGCGGTGACTCCAATCCTTTGAATGAAGTTGCGCCGGTTCATGGTTTATTCGTTAGCTGAGTTAATTAGTTCGCAAAGCAAAAAGGTCAGCGTCTCGTAACACAAATCGGAACCGAACTGTTTTGCCAATCAAGGATGAAATGTCCGATCTATTTTTCCATTTCACGACGGCGTCGAGTTCGTCACCGAAAAATAGTTCCATGTCGTCGAGCGCATAACCGGGCAATGGCTTGCCGTTTTCATCTTGAATTTCAACTTGCACGGAACCGGTCGCGGATGTGGCGTAGTTGAGGATTAAATTTTTTCCAGTGAAGGTCAAAGGACGGGTGGTGAATTCGCCGCCCGCTGCGTTCGCGTGAACGGACGCGAATCCGTGACGGCGAATGGTGAGGCGGCGAATGCGATTGTCGGGCCAACTGTAATGCTCGCTGATATACATGGAGAATTCGTTGGAACTTGTTTGCACAATGCCGCGCGCGGGCATGTTGTTTCGATGCGTCCAGTTGCGCTCATCCAACCCGGGGCGAACCCATGCTTCCAAAAAAGTTCGATCCCAGTTCGTGCCGTCGCGGCTGCTGAGAAACATGGCATCGGAAACGCCGGGGTCTTTTATGGGACTCGGCTTTGTTCTTTCCGGCACGAAACGCATGGGAAAAGAGAGAAGAAAATGCTGTGCGCCAGGACACGCCGTCGTGGCGCTGGTGTAGAAATGTTCATGCGGCGGTTCTGAGCCGTCGGCAGCGCGATGGCGATTCGGCACCGGGTCGCTCCAATGCAGAAAATCTTCCGAAGTGCTGCTTTGCACTGCGCGAAATCCAGTGTAGTTGTCGCCCGTCCAGGTGCGCGAATAGCAGCGATATAATTTCGCTGGCTCGTCACGGAAAACAATGTTGAGCGAATCGAACTGGCCTTTGGTCGTCACGGGTTCGGCCTGAATTTTTTTCCAGCGAATTCCATCCGGGGAACCGAATCCAAATAATTTACTCTCAAGACCGCCGACCGCTTTGTATTTTTCTTCTGGTTTCGCGCTGGGATTCGTGTCGAGGAACGGCGCGAAGTTGTGCGCTTCGACACCTTGGTAAACAATGTTGTTTTCCTTCGAGCCTTGAAACTCGTAGAGGCCGAGATTGGGTCGCGTGAAATGAATTCCGTCAGTGCTTTCGGCGTAGCAAGTAAGTTGCTTATCCGAAGAATCGCCGCCTTCGGGAATGTAGCCGCGATAATAAAGTCGGATGCGCGCGCCGTCCTGAAAGACCGAGAAGTAAGCGCTGTCTTTTCCCTCCCACGGTTTGTCGGCGGTGAGAACAACTTCGCGACGAACGGGTGTTTGTAATTGCAGCGAGGTGTTGCGATTGGATTCGATCAACCAATCGTCCACGAACATTTCGACGCGCGATCCGATGTCTACGCGGGATTTGTTTTTCGGATTTACAGCGTGAGCCAGCGGGAGAAAAGTGAGTAATAACGCGAGGCGCAGGAATGTCGTTTTTTGCATTCGCGGATTCTGTAAAAGATAAAAACGTTGGCCAATACTTATTCTGATTTACTGAGGGCCAAGAAAACTTGGCAAGGCGGAATAGACGGGCACGTTCTCGAAAAACAAAGCAGCGCATGAATCTCTCCGCGACCGAAATTCACTCCCGAAAATTCACCGTTTTGAGCCGCCATCGTAATTTCACATTCGTCATTCGTCATTCGTCATTCGTCATTCGTCATTCGTCATTCGTCATTCGTCATTTTTTCACCCGCGCCGTGGCTTATTCAACCGCGCTGTTGCTCTCGTCAACGCTTTGCCTATCTCAGGCGCAACTGAAGGAGACATCCCAGAAACATCCCGACGCGGTTTCCGACAGCCGCACGCTTTCCCGGCGCGTGCTGCCTCTCGCTGATTCCGGCCCTCTGCTCGAAAAATACTACGCCCGCCGCTCGCAGGAAAAAGCATCAGCGCTCCATGCGAAGAATCCGCCCGCGCAATTCCTCGAGTCGCAGAGTCAACTTCGGCTCGCGTTGAAAGAGACGTTCTTGATGCCGCTCGCCGCCGAAAAACCGCAAGCCACACTCGTCGGGACCGCCGTGGTGGACGGCATTCAGGTCGAAAAGCAATTGCTCAAAATCCGCGAAGGCGTCTATTCGCCCGCGCTCGTCTGGCGACCGGTGAAAGATGCAGGCACGCAGAAGTCGCCAGCGATATTGATGCTGCCCGGACATGGCGATTTGAATTGGTCGCCTGCGGTGCAAAGTCGCTGCCTGTCATTTGCCAAACGCGGCTATGTCGTGATGCTGGTGCAGCCGTTCGGTCAGGCCGAACGCGGTGAAAAGGCAAACTGGAACGAAGGCCACGATACTCAGGCGACGGCGTTTTTATTAACCGTCGGACAAAGCATGCTCGGCCTGATCATGTCCGATCATCGCGCGGAACTGGACTACCTGGCCACGCGCCCGGACGTGGACGCGCAGATGCGGTGTCTCCCGCCGAAGTGAAGAAGGCCTTTGCTTGGACACAGCAGGCTTATCGCGCAAACGGCGCATCGAACGAATTCCACCTCGCTCCATGAGGCGAATAAGTCAGTTCGACAAGGCGGTGTTGCCGGGATGCGTCCGTTAAACGATATTTTTGAACGCCATTTATATGAAAATTTTCTTCTCACTTTTATTTTCCGTCGTCGCGACTGTCGCAATCGCCGCCGAGACTAACACCTTTCCCGCTCCTGATTTTCGCGACGTCAAATACGGCCCGCATGAACGCAACGTGCTCGATCTCTGGCAGGCTAAATCGTTGGAGCACGCGCCGCTGTTGGTTTACATTCACGGTGGAGGCTGGCGCGGCGGCGACAAATCGCTTCTCACTTTGCCGCTGTTATCGTTCATGCTCGAACACGGCGTCTCCGTGGCTTCAATTAATTATCGTTATTCCGATACAGCAAAACTTCCCGCGCCCGTTCACGACGCGGCGAGGGCGATTCAATTTCTGCGGAGTAAATCGTCGGAATGGAAATTAAATAAAAAGCGAATCGCCGCCACCGGCGTATCGGCGGGCGCTTGCACCGCGCTTTGGCTCGCTTACCACTACGACCTCGCCAATCGAAAAAGCAAAGATCCGGTGGCGCGGGAATCAAGTCGACTGTGCGCCGCCGTGGATGTCTCTGGGCAAACCTCGATTGATCCCGAAGTAATTGCCGAATGGGTCGGCGATTCTGTGGTGCAACACGGAATGATTTACCACGCGGTCGGCGCAAATAGTCCCGATGAAGTGAAAAATAAATACGCCGAGTATCGAGAACTCTATCGCGAGTTCTCACCCATAAATCACGTTTCGAGAGGCGATCCACCCGTGATGCTGTTTTATCCAACGCCGAGTCCGCTGCCTGCAACTGACCCCGGCACGGCGATCCATCACGCGATGTTTGGAATAAGACTAAAAGAAAAAGCAGACGCCGCAGGAACAATTTGCGTGCTTCGATTTTCGGCTGATGCCGACCAATTTTCGGTGGAATCCAGCGAGTTCCTGCTCAAGTATTTGAAAAAGAAATAAATTTTACCTACGCTCGGAATCGTCATCGGATTTAAATAAAACTGACCGTCGCGCCTAAAAGCGCCAGAGGACTGGCGCACTCCAAGACGCTGTCGCGCCATTGTGCCATCAAAATTCGCGCGAGCGTCTTGGAGTGCGGTAATCCTCAACCGCTTTTTTTGGCTTCAACGAGTAGTCGCGCGCGGCACGGGAAGTTTCATCGTCTTTTCATCCGCGATACGGAACGAATATAGTTTGGAATTTCCCAGCGTGAATCGAAGTTGAATCATTTTCCCTTGAACACGGCGCAAATCTTTTTCCTTTTTCCACTGAACCCAACCCCGGGGTGTTTTTTCCGGATGACTTTATTGATGTGGGTAGGGTGGGTGTCAGGTAAACTGTCAGGTTCCGGCACTGAAACATGTATGTTCGGCAATCGTCGGCAGTCGTGAATCAGCTTAATTTTACCTCTAAAAGCTGTTAAAAATACAGGCGTAAAAGGTGGGGTAGTCGGGACAGAGCCCTTCCTTTGGAGCCATCTTCTTCTTTGACTATCCTAGAAAAAATTCACCACTCATTCTTAGTGATGGTGTTTTAGGGCTGGAACACCAACTTCGAATTCAAGCCAAGCCAACAGGTCAAGAATTTCTTGTTTGGAGGCCATATTGAGCAATCCAACTGGCATCGATGAAGAACTTTGGGGTGCCTTCTTTTTAATTTCGGATTTCTTCAAAGTTTGAATTAATACTTCAGATGGTCCGGTCTGGATGGTCAAACTTTCAGCGTTTTCTTTAACAATTAATCCGGAAACATCCTCTCCATTTTCTAACTGGAATTGATAGTTGCGATAACGGTTGGTGATGATAAGCGAGGGTTCAATAATCTGACGTAGCAGCTCCACGCGGTCGCTCTTATAACTTTTGAAAACATCGGTCAGGTCAGGTCCAAAATCGATTCCCTCTTTGCCAAATTTGTGACAGCCAGCACACGAAAGCTGAGTGAAAAGCTCCTTTCCCCGAGCAGAGTTTCCCTGGGAGCTGGCCTTCGCAAGATCTGCCGCAAGATCTTCTGTTTTCCATTCGACTATTTTGGTTCCGCCAGACGGAGCGTTGGTCGCCAGAAAGGATTCCACGTCTTTGACGACGACAAGCGTTCCGACCATGCGCCGCCAATGCCCCGGAAAAGTACAAACATAGGGATAGTCGCCAGCCACTTCCGGTGCAGTAAAACTTAATTTGGATTGCTGACCCGGTTCGACCAGTTTCGTGGCGTGAAGAACCTTTGTGGATTCGGGAACATAGAACCTCCCTTGCGCATCCATGTTAGGCGGCATTTTTTCGGCAGCTTGCCCGATTTCTTCCAACGCGCCCTGTGCTACGACAACAAGGTTGTGCGGCATCGTGTCGTCATTTTGCAGAATAATTTCAACCGGCTTGCCCGCTTCAACAAAAATCAACGTTTTGTCGTAAAGCATCTGTTCGGGAATAGTGCGAATCACAAAACGGCGGACACCGAGAGAGCGAAGTGTTTTTTCGATAGGCGCGGATTGTTTCGGCGGCAAAAGCGCGGCGAGATCACTGGCGAATTGAAACGCGCTAATCCCCTCGGTTTCCGTGCGTTGCGCCACCGGAAGATTTTTCAAAAATGAAATTAAGATTTCCAACAACGATGAAGCTTCGTCACTTGGCCATGATTTTCGGGGGATTTTTTTGAGGCTTTCAATGGTAATCGCTTGATCGGTTCCAGCTTTCACCATCGTGGCAAGCGCGTGAAATGTCGCGGTGTCGTGATCGGGAATGGAAACGATGGCAGCAATGGCGGCCTGTCGAAGTTCGGGCGAATTTCTCTCGCGAAGGAGAGGTTCGACCTTTGGATAAAACGCTGCCTGCAAAGTTGGAATGCGAATCAATTCCACAGAGCGAATTAGATCAGCCAGATGTTTGAAGTTTGATTGTGTCTGTTTCCAGACTGGCTCGATGGAATTGTCCGCGACCACAATTGCCGCAAAACTAATTTGGCGCGAGATTGCAAGTTGTGATTCCAAAGAAAGTTTTTCGAGGAGGGGACGTTTAGCGGCTAATTTTTCCGGCTTCGATTGCATCAGTACCACTGACAACTCACGCAAAACGCCCGCATAATCTTCACCTTTTTTATCTAATGCTTCCAGCCCGGTAAGTAATTCGGTCAACAAATCTGTCTGGCGAATTGTTGCCAGACCTTCAAGCGCTTCGACGCGATACTTTCGGTCCAGCCCTTTGCGTTGCAGCAACGCGATATAAACGAATTCGCCGCGTGGCGCTTCTATCAGTTCTTTGTTGGATAGGCGTCCAAGAATATAAGCCGCGCCGGTCGCGCTCTTCGGAAGAGAAAAAGTTTTTTTAGTTGGTTCATCCTCAGCGCGAGCCATCGGCGAAGCCATCATCTCTGCCGCGAGCGCGCCAACTAAAATAAAAACAAATCGATTGAAGCTCATTTGCACGCATTAAAAATTTAACGCGGCGGCTACTTTGAAAATTTTTCAAGCTGCCTCATCGTCTCATCCAGACAATATTTGATGTAGTAATCCGGTTTGTCGGGATTGGCTTCCTTGTCCAAAGCCATGAGCGCAATTTCGGCGGCTTTGCTGGTCGTAAAAAAACTACAAGCGCGCACAGCTTCGAGACGCACTCGTGGACTTTCGTCCTTCACCTGAATTTCCAGCAGCGCGAGCGGATCTTTCACGCGGTCGCGCCAATAGCAAAGCACGCGTGTCGCGGCGGCTCGGGCATGGAAATCCGGAGACCGCAACATCTTTTTAAGTAACCCCTCATTCACCACGTTGTGCCATTGATGAACCCAAAGCGCTTCGAGTAGATGGTGTTCGTAATCTTTGTCATTCTTATTGAGGGAAGCCGCCCATTTTTTTGTCGCAGCAATAACTTTTGCGGTGTCCTTTTTTCCTAACTCAATTTTCGCGCGAGTTCGAACATCGTTCTCTTGCGTTTTCAACGCTTCGTGCAATGCGCCAATGGATTGCCCATCAATTTTCGCGGGCTTGAGCAGCGGACGACCTTCGTAAGTAATTCGATAAATTCTACCATGAGATTTATCGCGATTCGGATCGCGAATGTGATGTTGCATGTGGCCGATGAGGGGTTTCGCCCAATCGGCAAAATAAATCGAACCATCCGGCGCTACGCTGACGGCAGATGGACGAAAATTCGGATTATCCGAGCTGACCAAATTTTCTTTGATCGTTTCGCCTTTCAGGGTAGAGCCGTCGTCGCGGACTTTTACGCGATAAATCCCTTGAAAACCGATGACATTAAGGTTTAGGAAATTTTCCTGGAATTCTTCCGGAAAATGTCGGCTGGAAAGAATGCCCGTTCCCGGACATGGCCGCGATGGTCGATCCCAAAATTGGTTCATCGTCGGATGTTTTGCGGGGTAATCCAAGCGACCACTGAACGCTGGGCCAAAGTAACTGCTATTCATCGTTGCGTCGGTGATGATGTCGGTGCCCCAATAATCAAAAACCCGTCCGTGAGGATTGGCGAAACCGTAGGGGACATACCGCTCAAACTTGAATGTGCGCGGTTCAAAACGATAAATGCAGCCGTCTTCGTTACGCACCGGACCGAGAGCCGTTTCAACTTGTGTGCGATGAAAAACCCCGTCGCTGAGATAAGTCGCACCGCCCGGATCAAGTACCATCGAGTTCGCAGTGTGATGTGAATCTGCGGAATCCATGCCCATCAATACCCGCTCCTTACAGTCCGCTTTTCCGTCGCCATCCCTGTCACGTACAAACCACAAATCCGGCGCTTGCATCACAAGCACGCCATCTTTGTAAAATTGAAAACCAGTGGGGCAATTCAGACCGTCGAGAAAGGTGGTGACTTTATCCGCTTTGCCGTCGCCATTCTTGTCTTCAAACACGAGCAATTTATCTGCAATTTTATCCGTCGGGGTGCGCTCGGGATAGCTTGGCCAGGCCGCGACCCACAAACGCCCTTTGGTGTCGAACGTCATTTGGACCGGACTGACCAGTTCTGGAAATTTTTCTTCGCTGGCGAATAAGTTTACTTTGCAACCTTTCGCGACCGTCATGTGTTTGATCGCATTTTCGCCGCTGAGAAATGGCGCGATATCTGGCTTGTTCGACTGGATTTTTTCGACGATGGGCAAATTGGAGTCATCTATTTCGATGTCGCGGCCATTGGCCAAATTCCAAATCCGTTGATCGCGGTTGGCCGTTTTCACATCGCGCTGCAACATTTCCTCCTGCATCACCTTAAAGTTGGAAATCATTTCGGAATCTTTTCCCGCCTTCGGAAATTCCAATTTTGAGCGGCCGCCATAAACATTGTAACCATCCATCGTTCGATACCGCGCGTGCCACTCCGCATTTTTTTCCAAAACTGCCCGGTGAATTTTCTCAAGTTTTCTACTGGAGGGAGTTTCGTTGAACAGGGCCCGGAAAATTTCCGGCGCCATCAATTTATCCCCGGCTTTAGTCAAATGAATCGTATCGATTGTCAGCGACTGATTTTCTTTAGCCGCTTTCGCGTAAAGCTTTTGAGAAATGGTAAATAGATCGACGAACAGAACATCGTTTGCCTGGGCGATCTCAGCCATCGCCGCACTGTAAAGTCCCAAATTGATATTATTCGTCGATGGAGCAGGAAGATTTGCATCGTCAATTTTTTCGGTGGCTATGGGAGAAAAAAGAACCAAGCGGGGTGCGCCTTTGCCGCTGTATTTTTTGATTTTGGTTTCCTTGAGAAATTTGTCGAGGTCTTGCTTGAATTTTTCGAGACCGGCGCTGCCTTTAAACGATTCATTAAATCCATAGAACGCAAAAATTACATTCGCTTCGGTTTTCGTTAGCCATTCATCGCGTGTCCCGAAATTTTCCGAACGATGCCAGGTTGCGACTTCATCACCTGCCGCCGCCAGGTTGCGAAAAACCAAATTATTTTCGGGGAATTTTGCATGAATCAATGTTTCCAACCGGCCGTGGTGCTGCATGCGGTCCGCCAATCCGTCGCCCACAAAACAAATGTGGTCATTCTTCTGAAGCTTCAGCGGGACTGGAGCAGCGCTGACGGAAATCTGCGCGAGCATCAGGATGATTAGCGGAAAAAAAGGTGTTTTCATAAATCGTGAAACAAATGTTAGCAATCAATCGCTGCGCCACATACGTCCAAATCACGGATTCTGAAAACAGCGATTCTTCATAAACGGTTTTGCTTTCAAAAGTTCAAGTCATAAGTCTGTTCTTTGCCCACTTTTCATCGGCAAAACCAATCCGGGAATTTTTCACGCCGAAGACGCGCCTGAATGATCAAAATCAAATTGTGGAAAAAAATTGAACCTCGCGCGCTGAAAAAATAGAGTCGCGGAAATGAATTCTCTGCTCACGCCTGAATTGCTCCGTCGGCTGGAGCAATTTCAATTGCTGGCGGCGAGGCGTGCAAAAAGTTCTGCGCGCGGCGAGAGGCGCAGCAAGGCGCGCGGGCAATCCGTCGAATTCGCCGATTATAGAAATTATACCGCGGGCGATGATTTCCGTTATCTCGATTGGAATCTCTACGGGCGTCTCGAAAAGCTTTTCCTGAAACTTTACGAAGAGGAGCGCGAATTGCCCGTCCGCATTTTCCTCGATTGCAGCGAATCAATGAGTTTTGGTTTACCGCGTAAATTTGATTTTGCCCGGCAAATTGCGGCGGCGGTGGGTTACGTTGCGCTTTGTGGATTTGACCGCGTGACGATTGCTGCGTTTCCTGAAAATTCCGAGGACGCGGTTTTTCGCGGCGCGTTGCGAGCGGTGCGTGGGCGCAAATCGGCGCTCACTTATTTTCAAAATCTTTCCAAGCTCAATGCCAAGGGCGTGGCTAATTTTAACGAATCACTTCGACGTGGCGCCATCGAAGCGCGCCAGGCGGGTGTCGCGGTGGTGCTGAGCGATTTTCTTGATCCGGCGGGTTACGAATCGGGACTGAGCGCGCTCATTTCGCGCGGTTTTCACGTCAACGCGATTCAAATCCTTGCGCCTGACGAATTAATTCCAAATACGTTTGGGGATTTGCGTCTGGTTGATTCAGAAACCGGCGCGATGCAGGAAGTCACGTTCGGAAAATATCGGCTCAAAGGCTATCAGCAAACTGTGGAAAATTTCTGCCAACGTTTGCGGGAATATTGTCAGGGCAGGGGGGTGAATTTTTTCCGAGTTGGTTCTGATACTTCGCTCGAACAACTTTTGCTCCAGCAACTTCGCACCGCCGAGGTCTGGGGCTGATTAGAGAAAATTTAGTGAAAATCGTAAGAGGAGCTTCCCGCCAAATTTTCGTGGGATAGACGCTCGATGCGTTGCGCCTGAATTAAAATCACGTTCTCCAAATTTTGAAATTTGCCTTCGATGACGAGATACGATTCTTGCGTAATGAGCAGGCGAAGTTTTTCAAAAAGTTTAGGCGCGACGATGGCGTTGCTCATGCCGGTCTCATCTTCGAGCGTAATAAACACAAAACCTTTGGCCGTTCCCGGGCGTTGCCGGCAAATCACATTCCCGGCAATTCGAATGGTTTGACCTGATTTAGCTCTCGGTAAATCGCAAGCGCGCCAGATATTTTGCGATTCTAAATTTTTCCTCAGCAATGCCATCGGATGCGCGCCAGTGGTTAAATTGGTTCCGTTGTAATCCGCCCGAAGACGTTCCGCAGGATTCATCGGTGGAAGAGGAGAGTCTTCCGGCTCGCCCCGGCCGTGCTTGGAAAATAAATCATCATCTGGAATTTCCTTTTCCACTTCCCAGAGCGCATCGCGCCGATGTTTCACCAAACCATTCAACGCGCCGATTTCCGCCAGCGTTCTCAATTCTTCTTTGTTTAATCGCGTCCGCAGTTTGAAATCTTCGATTGAATGGAACGCTTGCTTTGCTCGCTGCTCCAACATTTTATTCGCGCGATCCTGGCGAAGTCCTTGCACCAGACAAAAACCGAGGCGAATCGAATTGTCGTTTTCAATTGTGCAACGCCAGCCCGATTTTCCCGAGCAAACTGGACGAAATTTTAATCCATGCCGTTTGCCATCTTTGACAATGGTTGCTGAAGAATAAAATCCCATCGGCTGATTGTTGAGCAGGCTCGCGTAAAATTCCGGGGCGCGATGCGCTTTCAAATAGGCCGTCGCGTAAGCCAGATGCGCGAAGCTGATTGCGTGTGATTCAGGAAATCCGTAGAGCGCAAACGACGTCACCGCGCCGGAAACTTCCTCAACCACTTTTGGCGCGTAGCCTTTTCGGGTCAGCGCGTCGCGCAGTTTCTTTTCCACCGCTTTCATTTTGTCCTGCGAACGATGGAAGCTCAGTGCGCGGCGTAATTCCTCAGCCTCAGTCGCGGTGAAATCAGTCATCTTCATCGCCATTTCCAGCATCTGTTCTTGAAACAACGGAACGCCCAGCGTGCGTTCGAGAACGGGAACTAAATCGGGATGGTAATAAATCACATCTTCCTTTCCGGAACGCCGACGCAAATACGGATGCATCAAATTTCCCTGAATCGGGCCGGGGCGGATAATCGCCACTTCAATCACCAGATCGTAAAAACATTTTGGCTTCATGCGCGGCAACGTGGCCATTTGCGCGCGGCTTTCGATTTGAAAAACGCCAATCGTGTCGGCGGCGCGAATCATTTCAAACGTCTTCGGATCGTCTGGTGGAAGATTGCCAAGATCGAGCGGGCTGCCGCGCTGACGAGTGAGTTCAATGGAATCTTGAATCACCGACATCATTCCCAGACCGAGAAAATCCACTTTGATAATTCCGAGTTGTTCACAGTCGTCCTTGTCCCATTGAGCGACGACGCGACCGGGCATTGAAGCGTTTTCCAGCGGAACAATCGAACTGAGTTGGTCCTGACAAATAATCATCCCACCGGAGTGTTGTCCGAGGTGGCGCGGCAGATATTGTCCGGCAATTTGTTGGTAGAGCGTCGTGAAAGCGAGCGAGCGCGGATGTTGTGAAGGCAAACCGGCCTTCTCCATTTGCGCGACGAAATCAAGCGTGTGCGGAAAATCTCCGTTGGCAAACAGGTTTGAAAAACGGTCCAACACATCCGTCGAAATATTTAAAGCTTTGCCAATTTCACGAGCGGCGCTGCGTCCTCGATAACAAATTAC
>JBKJOZ010000378.1:0-5556 GCA_046595315.1 Limisphaerales bacterium | reverse complement strand
CGCGCTTGATTCAACGCGTTCATTCCCGTCGTCGCGTCGAGCACGAGCAAAACTTCGTGCGGCGCGCCCGGAATTTTTTTCGCCATGACGCGATGCAGCTTTTGCAATTCCTGCATGAGATTGTGTTTCGTGTGCAAGCGCCCCGCCGTGTCCACGATGAGATAAGTTGCGTTGCGAGAAACCGCCGCCGTCATTCCATCGTGAGCAACGGAGGAAGGATCGGCCTGATACGCGCCCGCAATCACGGGGACTTTCAGGCGTTCGCCCCACAGTTTGAGTTGCTCGATGGCGGCGGCGCGAAAGGTGTCGCACGCGGCGAGTAAAACAGTTTCGCCACGCGATTGAATTAAATTTGCCAACTTCGCGGAAGTCGTCGTCTTGCCCGTTCCATTGACACCGACGATAGAAACAATCGTCGGGCCGCTCGCCGCGCGAACTAAATCCGTTTTCGCGTTCGACAAACTTTTCTCAACTTCGCGCGCGGCAATCGCAAAAACATCCGCGCCGGAACTGCCTTGCGTTTCGTAGGCAAGTTTTACGGCAGCGATGATTTGCGTCGTCATCGGCATTCCGAGATCAGCGCCGATCAACGCGGCTTCGAGTTCTTCGAGGCTCGTGCCGGTCAAACGCGGCGAACTGGTGACGATGCGTTTGACTTCGTGGACGAGTTTGCTGTGCGTTTTCTGCAAACCGATTTTGAATTTTTCAAAGAAGCCCATGATGTGAAATGTCGAATTTCGAATGGCGAATGACGAATTTAAAAACTTTCCGTGCGGACAAAATCTTTTTGGCGCGATGCGGCTTTTTCTTTCAGCGCGGTGAAATATTTTTCTGCCAATTTCACGCTGCCGATAAGCGGTTTGCCTTTGCTCATGCCGTGGCAATCCGAGCCGCCGGTCACGAGGAGATTATGTTTCGCCGCGAGCTGCAAATAATGTTCCGAGGTTTTCGGAGGATGCTTGCTGTGAAAACATTCGAGGCCGTCCATGCCTGCTTCAACGAGCGAGGGAATAATCGAGTCCGTGCGGTTTAATCCCGGATGCGCCATCACCGCGAGGCCACCCGCTTGATGCACCAGTTCAATGGCATCGAACGCAGAAATTTTAAATTTCGGAATCCACGCGGGTTTTCCTTTTTTCAGAAAACGCTCAAACGCTTCATCCATGCTTTTGCAAAATTTCTCACGAATCAGCGCCCGTCCCACATGCGGGCGTCCGGGTGATCGACAGTTGGCAATTTCGAAAACAGTTTCGGCACGCAAAGGAATATTGTGTTCGTTCAAACGCGCCACCATTTCCCGAATCCGATCCTGCCGCACAGTTTGAAATTTCGCCGTTTCCGCGAGAAGTTTTGGATTCTTCGTGTCGAGAAAATATCCAAGCAAATGCAATTCGGTTTCGCCCACTTCCGCCGTCAATTCCGTGCCGGGAATAAATTCGATTTCTGATTTCGCGCAAGCAACCGCCATTCGTTCGCAACCTTCAATCGTGTCGTGATCCGTCAAAGCCATCGCAGCAAGACCAACTCGTTTTCCATGCGCAGCCAATTCTTCCGGCGTGTAGGTGCCGTCGGAAAAATTTGTATGCAAATGGAGATCAGCAAACATCTACTTCACAATTCTGGCGGGACGCATCAATTCGCCTTTTACTTTGTCTAAAAGTCCGTTGACGAATTTGCCGCTGTCTTCCGTGGAGAATTTTTTGGCAATGTCCACCGCTTCGTTGATGCTCACAACGGGCGGAATGTCTTCTCGATGAAGCATTTCGTAAATCGCGAGGCGCAAGACGTTCCGGTCCACCACAGCCATGCGATGCAGATCCCAATTCTGGGCGTGCTTGATGATGTGTTCGTCGATGGCGGCGCGATGCTCCAAAGTCCCGCGAATGAGCGGTTCGGCAAAAACGCGCATGGCCGTTTCTTCGACTGACGGCGGAGGTAATTCCGTTTTTTCTCCCCACGTTGCGTTGCCTTTATCTTCGGCGAGCGAAGCAGCGCGTTGTGAGTTCCAGAATTGTGAAAGCGCCAATTCTAAATCCTCGGGCGGATTTAAATCGTGCTGAAATAAAAATTGAACGGCGCGTTCACGCGCCTCTCGTCGTTGTCCCATGTGCGGAAGATACTGGCAAAAGTGCGGACGGGAGAGAATTTTTTTCTGACGCGCTAAATCAAATCCCGCGAGAGGTGCGAAATATTAAATAGCCGGCTTTTCGTTGCATTGTAAAACCTCAGCGACGACGCGTTCAAGGTTAGCCAATTGAAATGGTTTTCCAAGATGCGGATTGCCGGTTGATCTGAGAAAATTTTGCGTTTCTTCGTTCACGACGTCGCCGGTCAGGAAAATGATTCGTCGGGCAAGCACAGGATTTTTTTCCAAAATACGTCGATAAAATTCCTGTCCATTCATCACGGGCATGCGGAAATCAGAGAGGATTAAATCAAATTGCCGCTGTTCGATCAGATCCAGAGCTTGCTGACCGGAAAGACAAAGCGTCGTTTTATGCCCCAACAGGTCGAGCATTTCGCACAGCAACTCAGCGATCGACTTTTCATCGTCAAGCACCAGGATCTGAGCGGAATCGCTTTTTGACACAGGCGGCTCGGGTTTCATAATGTCGGTTTCGATTTTTTTCTTTTCGCAATCTCCAGCGACTATGGGCAATTCAAGAATAAATCCTGCGCCATTGAAACAGGAAGTTTGGTAAATAAGTCGCCCGCGATGTTCGGACAAAATGCTGTGCGCGATGGAAAGGCCCAAGCCTGTTCCGGTGCCGACTGGTTTGGTGGTGAAGAACGGTTCAAAAATTTTTGACTCCAAGATTTTCGGAACACCTGGACCGCTGTCTTCGACGGCAATGAGGACAAGCCCATTCGTAGTGCGAGTGGAGATTTTTAATCGGTGCGGATGCGTGGTATCGACCATCGCTTGGATCGAATTATTCAGGAGATTTACAATGACCTGCTGGATTTGATCGGGATCGGAGTGAGTCGTGGGCAAATTCGCGCCGAGTTCGAGGGAAAATTCGACGTTGGCGACGAGTAATTCAAAACGATACAGCTCAGCGACGGCGGAAATTAAATCGTTGATATTGACGGTTTCGCGATGGGCGGGTTTGTCGCGAGCGAAGGAGAGGAAATTCAAGACGAGTTTCGCGGCGCGATTACTTTCGTGGCTGACTTTCAACAGGTCGGCGCGGGTTTGCGGCGCAAGTTCGTGCCGAGCAAGGATCAAGTCCAAGTAACCTTTGATCACGGCAAGCGGATTGTTTAATTCGTGCGCAATGCCGGAAATCATTTGCCCCAGTGCAGAAAGTTTTTCGGCCTGACGAAGTTGCTGTTCCAACCGCGAACGCTCGGTGATTTCGCGAAAGAGAAATTGATACGCCGTCTGGTCGTGAAAATGGATGGAGCTGCATTCAACTTCGACCGAGGTGGTGCCGCCATTTTTTCCAACGAGATTCAATTCGCGTTTTTCGCAAATGGCCGAAACCCATTCGGATGGATGAAGCGGCAAGGCATCGGTAGAGTTGTCTTGGCAAAATTCGCATAAATGTTTTCCACGGGATTCTTCCAAGGTTAAACCGAGAAGGCGTTGCGCTGTCTGGTTTAAATCCAGGATGCACAATCCAGAGGAAGTGATGACGATGGCTTCGGCGGCTCGGTCAAAAAGATTGCGGTAGCGCTCTTCCACTGAAATAACGCGATGATTCATTGTTGTTGGTTGTTGTGCCCACGACATTAAATCTGCGTTGGTCGTGTCGGGGGAACGCGACATGAAGTAACAGATCACGCATGAAAAGTCCCGAATTTTTCCAATTTATCGGGTGCGCGCGAAACAGGCGGACCAAAATCCGGGGAGACGCGAAGCGAGCAAGAGCGAGAAATGGCGCAAGCCCGGACGAAATAAACCCATCTCTAAAAAATTTGCCCATGTGAGGCGTTGCGAAAATGTTTTATCGCAGCGATGGGCGATGGTTTCTTTTGCCGCAGTCCACGAGATTTTTCCGGTGCTGTAATTTGCCAAAGGCTCAATGGCAAACTCAGCGGACTCAAATGCCATCGACATTCCGTTTCCCGTCACCGGAGGAATCATGGTGATCGAATCGCCAATGGAACATTCGTTTTGCGCTAAAGCCTTTTGCGGTTCAAATGACAAACCCGCAACACTGCAAAAAGAATTTTCATCAAACTTGGCGTTAGCGAGGCGTGTTTCCAGCATTGAGCCAGGAGAGCCTTTCAACCAGGCCCGCCAGTGCGTGGCTAAATCCGGCAGTGTGGTTCGACTGCGAAAAAGGCCGCAAATATTTACTTCGCCGCCGCTGAGTTGGCAGAGGCCGACGTAGCCGTTCGGGACGAAATGCATTTCCAGATCAGCGGCCAGCGCCACGTTTTGCGCGTGAACTTTTAGACCAAAAAATCGCCAACCTCCCACCGCGCCTTGCACACGACGCCCCGTGGCGCGGACAATTCCTTCGTCAAATTTTCCCGTCCAACGAGAACTGGAATGCAACTCGCCGCCCAGCGCGCAGAATTCCCTCGCGAGCAAATCGTCCAAGGCAAATCGCGAAATGCTCAGAGCTTCGGCGGGGAGTTTTTTTGGCTCAGAAACCATTTTGCCGGAGACGAAGACGGCGGTTTTTGCAATATACGCCCCTGCTCCAATTAATTTTTCCCGCAAGCCAAGTTGGTCTAGGGAACGCTGGCCTGCGCCGCTAATAAATTCGCCGCAAACGCGATGACGTGGATATTTTCCGGCTTCGAAAAGTTTCACAGGAATCCCGCGCTGCCGCAGACCGATGCCGAGCGTCAATCCCGCCAATCCACCGCCAACAATCGTGATTGGTTTTAATGTGCTCTGAAGAATTGCTGTCATTTCCCCAAACCTCCGTGACAAATCTCTCGACGCAACCTTAGCGCTCTTTTTTCATTCGCGCAGGTTTTGGCGCGAGTTTGACCGCGAGATATTTCGATTTTTGGCGCGACGCTTTTTGCAGATTTTCGCCAAGAGCGATAGAAATTAACTCTTTCTGGCTGCGACGGACAGCAGCTCCGCGTTTCAATTTTGCAGATGAATAAACTCCGTTCGCGCCAAGAATTCGCGCTTTAACATTGTCGTTGAGCGCGAGGTCCAAGAATTCGCTGCGAATCCGTTCGCGCAAATTTCCATCGAGAATCGGCAAAAGAATTTCGATACGTCGGAAGAAATTGCGCGGCATCCAATCTGCGCTGCCGATGAAAATTTCCGACTGGCAGGCATTTTCAAAATAGAAAATTCGGGTGTGCTCTAAAAATCGATCCACGACGCTGCGCACGGTGATGTTGTCGCTGATGCCTTTCATTTTCGGGCGCAAACAACAAACACCACGCACGATCAAATCAATTTTAACTCCGGCTTGTGATGCACGATAAAGCGCTTCAATCACTTCGCGATCTACGAGCGCGTTCATCTTGGCGATGATGCGCGCGGGCAATCCCTTTTTGGCGTTCTCGATTTCGCGCTGGATGAGCGAGAGAACTTTTTTGTGCAACTCAAACGGAGCGACGAGAAATTTGCGCGTT
>JBKJOZ010000294.1:0-7224 GCA_046595315.1 Limisphaerales bacterium | reverse complement strand
TTTGAAGCACGAGTTGCGGGTCAACGCGTTTGTCTGCGTTGCGCTGCAAATAACCCATTTCGCCGTGACGCTCCGCCGCGATCCAATTTTGAAATTGTTCAGCGTGGTCGGGCCGGTGCGCCGTGGTGAAACCGCACGCGTCAAAACCAAGTTCCTGCGCTTTGTCCTGGATGAGTTTTTTCACCGGCGTCGGGTCGCAAAATGAAATTCATGCGCGACCTGTTGCGCCACTTCTTTGACCGAGCGCATTTCGGTGTTCACCAAAATATCGGCAGTGCGATAGAACGATTCGCGTTGCGCGAGCAATTCGCTAATTTTCGCTTGCGGATCGGGCGTTTGCAAAAGGGGTCGATTGGTCTGGGTTTTCACGCGATTCCAAATCGCCTGCGGTGAAGCCCACAGACAAATAACCAGCGCGTGTTGTTTGAGGCTCGCGAGATTTGCTTTGTTCGCACCCACACCGCCGCCGGTCGAAATCACCGTCTTTTTCAAATTTTCAAGCTCGGCCAAAATGCGTTGCTCGTGTTCGCGAAAAGCCGCTTCGCCCTCCTTCGCGAAAATTTCTGGAATCGGTTTTTGGGCGCGCGCCTCAATCAATTCGTCCGTGTCAACAAAGGTGAAACCAAGCGCGTCCGCCACCAGTCGTCCCACCGACGATTTGCCCGTTCCCATAAACCCAATCAGGGCAAGGTTTTCAATTTTTCGACTCTCGCTCACGCAATAGAATTAACGCAGAACTCAACGGAGGGCGCACGCAGATTTTGCTTTGGCTTGCGAGAATCGAGTTTGTTGGCCAAGAATTTCGAATGAGAAAATTTCTTAAGGCAGGCGCCATCCTTTTCTTCACGACCTCGTTAATTTCGCAAGCCGATTCGAAATTCTTCGGAACTAATCTGAAAACCGGAACCTCGCTTGCCGTGGTGGCGGAAGAAGTTCCCCTCGCGCACACCTCGCAATTTTTGCCACTGGATCAGGAGGGAAAAATTGTCGGCGAAGGAAACGCGGCTAAACAAATCAAACAAACGCTGGCGAATTTGGAGAAAGCATTGCGGTCCGCAAAATCCGATTTGGACAGAATTGTGAAGATCAACGTCTGCGTTGCGAACGAAAAAATTGTAACCGACGTGGAAAAAGTTTTTGCGAAAAAATTTAAAAAATCACGACCGGCGACCTGTTTTGTCGTGGGCGGGTTGGCCGAGCGTGGGGCGCTCGTGGCGATGGATGCCGTGGCGCAATGCGATAAAACCAAACCGATGGAGCGCGACGGCGGGATCAAAATGGAAAATGGACCGGCTTTCGCGCAGGTGAGCCGTTTGCCGCCCGGCGGTGCAGTTTATATTTCCGGTCAAGCCAAGCCGGGCGAGCTCGCCGAAGCGACGACGAAAACTTTGGAAAGTTTGCAGGAAACTTTAAAATTTTTGGGCCTTGGAAAATCGGACGTGGTTCAAATCAAATGTTTCCTTGAACCCGCGAGCAACGCGGAAATCGCAAAAAAACAGATCGCGAAATTTTTCGAGGGCGGAACCGTTCCACCCTTGGTGTTCGTCGATTGGATCAGCCCAAAATTGCCGATCGAAATTGAAATGGTGGTAGCGGCACCAGAAAATCGCGCGGCCAAAGAATCAATCAGTTACTTAACGCCACCGGAATTCAAACCTTCCAATGTTTATAGCAAAGTGGCGCGCGTGAATTTTGGGCGCCTCGTTTACATTTCCGGTCTTTACGGAAAGACACCGCAAAATTCTGAGAAGCAAGTTTTAGAAATTTTTCAATTGCTGAAAAAACTTACGACGGAATCGGGCAGCGATTTTGATTCGTTGGCGAAGGCGACTTATTACGTTTCGGACGCAACGGCGAATAACAAGTTAAACGAATTGCGCCCGAAGTTTTATAATCCCAAACGTCCGCCCGCGGCGTCCAAGGCTTTGGTTAAAGGAGTGGGCCGCGAGGGAATGAGTGTGGCCTTTGATATGATCGCGGTCTCTGGAAATTGATCGACGGAATTTTACAAAAAAAAGCCAGCCGCGTAAGCACGGCTGGCTTGGTGTTTTAAATCAGATTAGTTTTTCAGCCGATAGAACTTGGTGTTGCCCGAAGCGTTTTCCGTCACGGTATTGGAACCGTTTTGTGGAACCACCGGAGTGGAGTTGGTGCTCCAGGAAATCGGGGAGAGTGAGGAGGTGGATTCTAAAATATAACCGGTCGCGGAACTTGGCCAGGACAAGATGATCTGGCCGTTGGACAAGGCGGCGGTCAGACGTGGGACCACAGCTGGCGCATTGGTAATGGCAAATGCGACGACGCCGTTGTTTCCATCGACTGCGAAAATTCGATCCGTCGCCACGACCACTTGGCCGAAGAAATTTGCGTTGGGTTGCTGGTTCGCTGGGAAAGCGTATTTGCCGAGCAAAATCGGATTATTGAAATCGTTGATTTGATAAAAATCGAGAGTGTCGGGCGCGCTGTTGGAGAGCGAGAATTCAATTCCAGCCAAGAAATTGGTGGTCAAATTGAATCCGACGGGACCCATCGTGCTGGGGAAATTATTGTTCTGGGCGATGGCGACGCTGCTGCCAAAAAGTCCGCCATCCGAGGTGTAGGAAGAAATCTGGAGGCGATCGCCTTTGCGTTTTTCCCAATAAGTATTGTTGGTGCCGAATTGCAGGCTGCGTCCAATGCTGCCATCAGAATAATTGTTGGTCAGCGGATTGGTTGAGAATGACGCGAGCGTAGCGTCGGTCGGTTTAAACACGGTGGCCCAGACGGTGTTGCAATCGACAAGAATTTCTGTGCTCGAGCCGGAGCCGCGCACGTCCAAGGTATCGCCCCAACGAAATGCGGTGGATTGATATGCAGGATCGCCACCTTCAAAAACTTTAACGGCCACGGTGTTGCTGGCGGAATTGGCCCAGCGATAGAGGCGGTAGGAATCGGTTGTGCCGTTGCCCGTGGCATTCCCGGCATAAATCGAACCGTCATCGGCGACATCGATCATGGTCAGAGGGCTGATGCCGCCTGCGAGAACCGGTGAAATGGCGGTTGTATCCATTTGATATTGGAAAACGCCAGTCGTGGCATCGAGGACGTTAATCGTCAAGCCGCTGGTGGTGTTGGTGCGACTGACGATGATGACCTGATTGGACAAGGCATTGTAGGCAATACTCGTTTGCAATGGTGAACCGGAGGTGTTCGTAGTGACATAGGACCGGCTATTGGGTGCGATGCTCCAGAGCGACGTTAACACCGGGAACGAACCGTTGGTGACTGTGACCGTGGCGACGAGACTTGTTTTTGTAATAAAGGGATTACTCGCGATGACTTGGTAATCGCCGGAATCGGAGAGTTGGATATTGTTGAGGAAGAGAAAATTGTTGGTCGCGCCAGGAATGTTCGCATTGTTCCGTTGCCATTGGTAAGTTTGAGCGCGATAAGCTGAAGCTTCCAAAAATGTGTTGATACCCGGCACGACCGTCTGGCTGCGCGGTTGGGTGACGAAATTCAAGGTGTTCGTCAGGGGAGTGACTTCCCCCCAGTTGGTGCTGATCAACAATTCATCGGCGATCATCCTTGCCGGTTCCGCAGCGTTCCGATTGAAAAAGATAAAGCTCTGGAAAGTAGTTGCATCGGTTCCGGCTGTGACCGAGCCAACAGGAGCGGGCGGGGTCGATGTGCCGAAGGTGCTGGGGTCGGGGTTGATCCAGAGCTTGGCTTGATCGTCTGTGGAGGTCCCAATGTTGTAAGTGTAACTGGCCACTACAAAGATGATGTCATTCGTGAAAAACACATTGGTCGCGAATTGGAAATTAGCGGCAGCTCCCGAAGCCTTGTCGATTCCAATTTGGAAACCATTTGTTCCATTCTCGGCCGCAGCCCGAGTGACAATCCTCGCTTGCGCAACAGAAGGGGTGGTGAGCTGAGAACCGAGCGAATTATTTAAACCTGCCCAAAAAACTCCGGTGGCAGAAAGATTTGTAATGTCGGTGATTTTCAAGAGGAACGAATAATAAAGCGTGCCGCTGTTCACTGCGCTTTTAAATGAGTAACGCGCGGCCATGCCGCCAGCGCCGCCGAACTGGATGCTATTGCCCGCTGAGGGCGACAATCCCGGGTAACTTAAACTGCCAGAGACAAGAGTAGGCTGATTGGTCAACGCTGCATCTGGTCCAGCTTGCGCCCACGTGATTCCGTCCGGGCTGGTGCGGCCAATCAGGTTGGTTAGGGCGGGCGCGTAATTGAACGCATCGTAAAGAGGCGCGGCGGAAATAGAAAATCCCGCCAGAAAGAGGAAGATGCAAAGGAGGTTTTTTTTCATAAAATTTTCAAAGACAATATAGTTTCTGTTGGCGCGAAACTATGAATTGAAGAATTATCCCAAACTTCCAATTTCATGTCAATAAAGTGCACAGAAATTTTAAGGCACATTCACAAGTAATCTTTGTTGTTTGCTGATGTTAAACCTCAATAAAACTCAATGTTATCAAGCCTTTTCTTGACATTGCCATATTCGCCAGCAGAAAATATTGGAGGATCAGTGGGGGCTTTTTCGCAATCAAAACTTGAATCTGTCGTTTTATGAAAATTTGCCGAAATTTTTTCGCGTTTACCTTGATAGAATTGCTCGTCGTCATCGCGATCATCGCCATTCTGGCGGGGTTGTTGCTCCCCGCATTGGCTAAGGCCAAAGCAAAAGCTCAAAAGATTTCCTGTTTGAATAATTGCAAGCAAATGGGTTTGGGACAACAAATGTTTGCAGAAGATCATGCCCAAGGAAATTCCATTTTTCTGGGACCCCGTGGAAGCTTGACCGGAACCCGGATTGGGACCGGTTTGGCGGACGGGACCCAACCGGAATTGGCGGATGACGATTTAAACTGGCTGCGTGGTGTCGGTGGTGGCACGCCCAATTATATTTCAACATTGAAAACGTTTGTCTGCCCCAGTACGAAAAACACGGTTCGAGACAACGTCCAGTTTCAAACGGTTTATAATGGAACGCTCGTCACTCTCCTGACCGATCTCGACAATAAAGCGGCTGATAAAAATGCGACGACCGGACACAGCTACGAAGTTTTCGGTTTTTGGCATACCTACAACCTTGGTGTCTTCAAGCGAAAAACTCTTCAAACAGTGCAGCGACATCAAAACAACTCTACCTCAAATACAAAAATCAAAGGAAACATCTCCGGCCCTTCCGATATCTTCACCATCATGGACCGGCTTGAGATACACGCTCCTTACAAGGAAAACGCGCCGAACCCCCAAGACGGACACGGGACGGACGGCGCCAACGCGGTCTTCACCGATGGACATGGCGAATTTATTTCGGCCAAAAGATGGTATGACCGTTACAGCATGTCCGAAGATGACAGCAGTCTACAGGGCGTTTATCCCTAAGGATTCAGTTGGATTTGGCAGGGTCTGACGGGTAACTGAATTGACAATGCGGGCCCAAAAATCTAGCATCGCAGCGAATTTGATTCGGGTAGCAGTACGTTTCTTCAGCGGGGTTCTCCACCCCCACCTCCTTGGCGTCTGCTGCCCGAATCTTTTGAAAAATCCGAAAACTCCGTTGACTTGGAAAACGACATCTTCTAGTTTCCTCAACTCATTGCGGGGGTGTAGCTCAATTGGTTAGAGCGCTGCCCTGTCACGGCAGAGGTTACGGGTTCGAGCCCCGCCACTCCCGCCACTTTCCCGCAATCCTTTTCGTCCATTTGGTTTAATTTCTCGCGCCACGCGATGGATTCAGAAATCTTCAGGCTCAAATATTATGAACTCAAGATTGTATCTGCTTGGCATTCAATTTTTCCTCCTTTCCGCATTTTTTCCCTTGGAAACTCGCGGCGAGGAAAAAGCAACCCATTCCGCCCAAGCCGGTTGGGCCGAGACCGAAATTACGCCCCCACTCGGCATCGCGTTGGGCGGGAGAGGCGCCCCCTCCACCGCGTCCAGGAAAATTCTCGATCCGCTCTTTGCTCAAGTGTTTTATCTCAAAGATATAAAAGGCACCGGTTTTGTTTTGGTCTCATTCGATTTGATCAGCCTCCCCCATGAATTAAGTGATAAAATCAGACTCGCCCTCGTCCATGAACTCGGTGTTCCGTGGAACTTGGTGGTGCTTAACTGCTCCCATACCCACAGCGGGCCTTACATGATTCGCAGTTTGATGGCGGGCGTCGGTCCTGCACCCGAAATCGAAATCCAATATTTTAAAACGCTCGAACAAAAAATCATTGAGGCGGCTCGGGCAGCAAATAAAGCAATGTCTACCGTGAAAGTCGAAATTTTCAACGGCGTCTCCGAAGTTGCCATCAATCGACGCGGGAAAAATAAAGAGGGCAAACGTGGCATCATTCCCGACGCAAACGGACCGTTCGACGAAAAAGTTTGGGTCCTGAAACTCACCCCTGAAAACGGAAAATCTCCCGCTGTGATTTTTTCCTACGCCTGCCATCCCGTCATTGTTTACGGATACAATTTTTCCGCCATTTCTGCAGATTTTCCAGGCGTCGCCCGGAATGCTTTGCGCGAAAATCTCGGCCCAAACGTGCACACTCAATTCGTGCAAGGTCTTGCTGGAGATGTCCGCCCGCGCGTGGTGGCTGATCTCAAAAATAAACGTTTTCGCACTTCCACTCCCACCGATTTGCAGAAAGCGGGAACCGATTTGGCGAACGACGTTTTGATGGCGCTGACAAACAAAAGCGAAATTCTCTCTTTGAATATCGCGGGCGCAAGCGACCGTCCGTTTTTGGCGCGGGAAAAACCACCGGTGCGGGAAATATATGAGCAAATGAAAACGGAAGCATCTGTGAAAACTAATAAGTTTGAAACGGCCCTCAGCGAATATTGGCTTTCCTGTTACGACTCCGGTTTTGGTTTCGCGAAAGGCGATGCATGGCCGGTCGGTTTAATTCGCTTGGCGGAAAATCAGTGGGTTTGTTATTTCGCGGGCGAACCTTGTGTGGAATGGCGCGCCAAAATTTCGCAATGGCTGCCCGGAAAAAATATGGTGCCGTGGGGTTATTGCCAGGAGGGAGTCAGCTATTTACCAACCGCCGAAATGTTGCCCGAGGGCGGGTATGAAGTCCTCGAATCCAATCGCGCACGAATCAGCACGCCCGCCCAACACGCGCCCGGCATCAATGACGCAGTGCGCGAAAGTCTTTTGCGCCAGTTGTCATTCATCAATGCGAACGTAAAGTAACTGAAGTCATCGCATCC
>JBKJOZ010000262.1:0-2669 GCA_046595315.1 Limisphaerales bacterium | reverse complement strand
CAATTGACCGAAATGCGTCAGGCGGCGCGTGCAAAATGGGGAATCGAAACATTGGTCATCGGTAAAAATCCATTTGCGTTCGTGGAAATTATTCGACGCCTCGAAGAAGGCGCGACCGTTGCACTCTTGATGGACCGCCCGCCCGCCAGCAGCGCGATGCCGACCCAACTTTTTGGAAAACCTTTTGCCACGTCGGTCGCCGCCGCCGAACTAGCCCGAGCGTCCGGCTGCGTTTTGCTCCCCGTTTATATGCCGCGCTTGAAAAACGGTTATGCCGCGCACGTTTTGCCAGAAATTTCCTACAATCGCCCCGCGTTGCGCGGCATTGAAATTCGACGAGAGTTGACCCAGGAAATCATGAACATTTTTGAAACCCCAATCCGCGAACACGTGGATCAGTGGTATCATTTTGTTCCAATATGGCCGGAGGTAAATGCGTCAAAAGAGATATGAAAAAACTAATTTTATTGGCGAGTTTGTTGATTTCGATTTTGAGTTCATCGACCCTGCGCGCCGCCGATTCAACCGAGCTCATTTCAAATTGGCTTCGCAACCAAACGAACGTTCAAACCTGGTCGGCCGATTTCATTCAAACGCGCTCACTCAAATCTCTCACGCAACCTCTGATTTCCACTGGGATGGTTTGGTTCGCCGCGCCGAATCGTTTTCGTTGGGAACTGGGAAATCCCGCGCAGACCATCGCGGTCCGTCAACCGGAGCAGATGCTCGTGATTTATCCGCGATTAAAACGGGTGGAAAAATATCCGTTGAACGGCGCGGCGGGTCCGTGGCGTGATGCGCTGGCCTTGCTCGAAGCCGGTTTTCCTCGCGAGCGCGCGGATCTTGAATCGCGTTTCAATATTCAATCCACAGAAATCAAAGACGGCGTGTGTGAATTGACCCTGCAGCCCAAATCTTCTTCCGCGCGCCGGATGATGTCGCAAATCAAAATCGCGTTCAGCACGAACGATTTTTTATTGCGCGCCACGGAGCTGCAATTCGCCGACGGCTCGACCATGCGAAACGATTTCAAAAATCCGCAGCTAAACGAAAAATTTGCAGAGAAACTATTTTCTCCAACGATGGAGGAAGGTTTTAAAATCATTGAACCGTTGAAAAAGTAGTTGGATTGGCCGCAGCGCAGCGTCATATTTCCGCAGTAGAAATTGGGAGACCACGACATGTTTGCGAGTATTGAATCATTTTTTATTTTTCTGCTGATAGCGGGGGGCTCGGCTCTTTTTAACTGGCTGAAAAAACGGGGCGAAACTGAGAAGGATTGGAGTGAAGTGGAAGCCCCGCCTCCGACGCGTCGCGATTCCTCTTTTGAACGCAACGCCCCGCCGGTTTCAATTCCTGCAAAAACCACCAATTGGGAAGAGGAATTGCGTCGCATGTTGGAGGGAACCGTTCCTTCCACGCGGAATCCTGTTCCGCCGCCGATTTTCCAAGAACAAAAGCCGCGTCCGCAAATCCCGCGTTCTCCCGAACCGGTTCGCTCTACGCCAACCATGTCCGTGCCCAAAATTTTCGAGGAAAACTTTTACAAAGCGCACTGCAATTACTGCGATGGACACATCGAGTTTCCGACGAGGGCGACGGATGAAGTAATCGCCTGTCCGCATTGCCGCCAAATGACCGTGCTGCGTCCATTTCAAGAAACGCGCGTGGAAACTCTTTCGCATCAGAAAGAGTTAAGCTCTTTCAATTTTTCGACCAAAAAATACGAGGCGGCTTCGCAAATGAGCGAGCGCGTAGCCGCGCACATGCACAGCGTGGGACACATACCGGTCGGCTTGACTTCGATTGAATCCACGAAAAAAGCCTGGCCAGAAGTTGCCGAAACTAAAGCGCTGTTCCAGAATGCAAAGACCGTTCGACAAGCGATGATCGCCTCCCTGATTTTCGCTCCGCCAAAGGCGTTGGAAAATTGATCCGTTTCCGGTTCTCGTCTTAAACCGCGCCGCAGCTATTCTCAAAATAAAAAACGGCGGTCAATGACCGCCGTTTTAACTTTCTGAAATTATCAGGATTATTTCGCGCCTTGATCAATCCACGCGCGGATCAAGCCGATGTTTTCTTTGCTCATCGCATCAACCGTTCCATCCTTTTTCTCGGGCGGCATGGCGGTGTCTTCATCGAGTCGCGCGACCGCGATGACCAGTGAACTTTCAGCGCTTTTGCCCGCGATCACGTTGGGGCCTTCATCGCCGCCTTTCAGCACCGCGGCCAAACTATCCAGACGCAGTTTGCCCTTTTGTTTTTCCTCGCCGTGACATTTGAAACAGGACTTTTCGAAAATCGGTTTAATATCCTTGTCGTAAGTCAGATCTTTTTTATCGGAAGCGGGCGGAAGTTTGCTGATATCCACTTTTTTGTCGGCGGCGACAACGGCGAGGGAAAAACTGGAGATGAGCGCAAGAGTTAAAATTTTGTTGGTCATAAAAGTAAGTTTTAATTAGCTGATTCTTCAGACGTTGAACAGTGGGAAATGGTTCAAATTTTCGTCAGTATATTTCCTGTCGGATTTCAACTTTGGGCGGGGATATATTTATGAAGATGACAACAGATTTGGATTTATTGCGGGATTACGCACAGCGTGGATCGGAGAAAGCTTTCTCGGAAGTTGTCGCCCGTCATCTGGATTTGGTTTATTCGGCGGCGCTGCG
>JBKJOZ010000252.1:0-2874 GCA_046595315.1 Limisphaerales bacterium | reverse complement strand
TTCGGAATTTCGGACATCAACGCTTCTTACCACGTTCCATTGCTGGTTTCGCCGTGGTCGTATAGCACCTACCGCGGAAGCTGAAATGAACTCCGCCCAAATCGTGATGCAGCGAGCCAACGCGCTCGGCAAAATCAGCGACGAATCCGATTGTCTCACACGAATTTTCTGTTCGCCCGCCATGCGCCGTGCCAACGACCTCGTTGCAACCTGGATGCGTGAAGCGGGGATGACCACTCGGCAAGATGCCGTTGGAAATCTGATTGGGCATTACGCCTCTGAAAACCCCGACGCAAAAATTTTTCTACTTGGTTCCCATTTGGACACCGTGCGCGACGCTGGAAAATTTGACGGCCCGCTTGGTGTGCTCAGTGCCATTGCCTGCGTTCAAGAACTTCATCGTAAAAAACGCCGGTTTCCCTTTGCCATCGAAGTGGTTGGTTTCGCTGATGAAGAAGGCGTTCGATTTCAAACAACTTATCTCGGCAGCAAAGTTCTGGCGGGAAATTTTAATCCCGCTGATTTGAACAGGATCGACTCTGATCGAATTTCAATGGCCGACGCCATTCGCAAGTTCGGCGGAAATCCCTCCAACCTGAAATCTTCTCGAGCAAATCAAAAACAAATTCTTGGCTACGCCGAAGTTCACATTGAGCAAGGCCCGCTGCTCGAGAAGAAAAATCTCGCGGTCGGAATTGTGACCGCCATCGCTGGTCAAGCCCGTGCAAAAATCAGTTTCATCGGACGCGCCGCTCACGCTGGTACCACGCCGATGAATCTCCGCCAAGACGCCTTGTGCGGTGCAGCCGAATTTATTTCTGCTGTAGAAAATTATGCAAAAAAAATTCCGGGTGGCGTGGCGACCGTGGGTCAAATCGAAGCGAAACCCGGCGCGAGCAATGTCATTCCTGCCCGCGTCAATTTGAGTTTAGATGTTCGCCATCAAAACGATTTCACACGAAAAAACGCCGTCGTGAATTTAAGAAAAGCTGCGCAGAAAATTGCTCGCCAACGCGGTCTAAAATTTCAGTGGGAGCTTATTCAGGAAACCGCCGCCGTTCCTTGCTCGCCCCAACTTTCCAAACTTCTGAGTCAAGCGGCCGGACAGCATCAAACACGTTTTCTCGAATTGCCCAGTGGAGCAGGGCATGACGCAGCGGTGATTTCTAAAATTGCTCCGGTCGCGATGCTTTTTGTCCGGTGCAAAGGCGGCGTCAGCCATCATCCAGACGAATCGGTGAAAACGGAAGATGTCAAAGTCGCCATTTCAGTGATGAACGATTTCCTCCAACTTTTGGCCAGCGGCAAATGAGCGCGACCGATTTAATTTTACGTGGCGGAACGATTGTCACGGCGAACGGATTAGAAACTCTGGATGTCGCCGTGGCAGATGGAAAAATTGTCGCGCTGCAAAAAGATTTTTCTGGTGAAGCGCGGGAATTAATCGACGCCTCCAGCCTGCATATTTTTCCCGGCGTGATCGATTCGCATGTCCACTTCAACGAACCGGGTCGCACTCATTGGGAAGGTTTTGAAACCGGTTCACGCGCTTTTGCCGCAGGCGGCGGAACCACGTTTTTCGACATGCCGCTCAACGCTCATCCGCCGACTATAGACGCCAAGGGTTTTGACGAAAAATTAGCTGCGGCGGAAAAAACTTCCCTCGTTGATTTCGCATTTTGGGGCGGCTTGGTTCCGGGCAATCTCGATAAACTTGAAGAACTGAGCGAGCGCGGCGTCATTGGTTTCAAAGCGTTCATGTCCGACAGCGGCATCGAAGATTTTTCCTGCGTGGACGAATCTACTTTGCGCGATGGAATGAAACGCGCCGCCAAGCTGGAAAAAATTGTCGCGGTTCATGCGGAGAGCGATGTCATCACCAAGCAACTTGCCGCCGAGCGAATCACAAAAAATCAAATTTCTGTACGCGATTATTTGTCTTCACGTCCAGTCGAGGCAGAGTTGGAGGCGATCCGTCGCGCGATCGAAATTTCCGGCGAAACAGACTGCGCCTTGCACATTGTTCACGTCAGTTCCGGTGCGGGAATCACGTTGATTCTTGAGGCGCAACAACGGGGCGTTGATGTGACTTGCGAAACGTGTCCGCATTATCTTGTCCTCGCTGAAGACGACATGGAACGGCTCGGGGCAATTGCGAAATGCGCTCCACCGCTTCGCTCAAATCACGAGCGAGAAAAGCTCTGGAAACATTTTGCGGCTGACGAAATCAACACAGTTGGATCGGACCATTCGCCGTCGCCGCCGGGGATGAAAACCGACACAAATTTCTTTAAAGTCTGGGGCGGAATTTCCAGCGTTCAACACACTCTGCCACTTTTGATTTCCGAAGCCCACGGGCAGCGTAAAATTTCTCTGTCGCAAATTGCCAAGCTTGTTTCGCTCAATGTGGCGCAAAGATTTTCGCTTCCAAAAACAAAAGGGCAAATCGTCGTCGGTGCGGATACCGATTTCGCTTTGGTCGATTTGAATCAAAGTTTTGAAATCAAAGCTGAAGAATTATTTTATCGGCACAAACAGAGCCCCTACATTGGAAGAACCTTGCGTGGAAAAGTTGTGCAGACGATTTTACGAGGCCAGACTGTATTTAAGAATGGCAAAATTATTTCAAAACCGATAGGACGGTTGGTCAAACCTGTTTAAAGGAAAAATAAATGAACGAACTTTTTGGATCCACCCGCAACGTCGTCAAAGAAAGTTACGCGCTGCTCACACCCAGCGGATTTGTGCCGAGCAATTTGCCGGGTTGGACGAATGTCGTTTGCAACATTTTGATTTCACCAGCGATGGGCGCGAAATTTTCGCAGTTCCTCATCACTTTCAACAAAGGCGGCGTAGGGTGCGGTCACACCGGTT
>JBKJOZ010000307.1:0-4443 GCA_046595315.1 Limisphaerales bacterium | reverse complement strand
GTCACCGACAAATAAACCGCGCCATATTTCTGCATCAGCGCCATCGAGTTCTGCGAAAGCCCACCTTTGCCAAGAATTGCGCGCACACCGTAATCGCGCAGCAAACCTTCGGTAAAGCGATCCATTCTCATGCTCGTCGTTGTGCCGACGCAAATCGGTTCGTATTTTCCGGGTGCAATTTTTTTTACGTTCGGCGCGGTGTGCAAAAGCGCCGCGCCTTTCCAATCGCAAGGAGGAGCAACTTGTTTATCGAACACGCGAATCAAATTCCCATCGCGCACGCCAAAAATAATTCCATCGAGCAAAACGGAATCGCCCACGTGCAATTTACGAACGTCGTCTTCACTCAAGGGAGTTTTGAAACGGAACTCAGCCATATTAAAAACCCTCCTCCACTTTTCCGTCTGCCCAAATTTTCGCGCGACGCCTTTCGGCACGCCAGCATTGCATGTTCACGGCGACGGGATTGCAGGTGATGTGGGTCCAGGCGGATTCGATGTGCACGGCGAGCGCCGTTGTATTCCCGCCCAAACCTTGCGGGCCGATTCCGGTTTGGTTGATGGCGTCGAACAATTCTTCTTCCAGCGCTGCGATTTGTGGGTCGGGATTTTTCGAACCAATCGGACGCGTCGTGGCTTTTTTCGCGAGCGACATGACCAAATCAGAAGATCCGCCGATTCCAACACCAACGATTGTCGGCGGACACGGTTTCGCACCTGCGCCAACGACGTGTTCGAGGACAAACTTCTTGATCCCGTTCACGCCGTCCGCAGGCACGAGCATTTTCATGAACGACATGTTTTCCGAGCCGGAACCTTTGGGGATAAATAAAATATCGAGGCAATCGGAATCGCGAACAAAATTATATTTGATGATGGGAATTCCTTCGCCGGTGCTGGTCTGACGATTTTCACGAGTAAGCGGAGAGACGATGCTGGAACGCAACGGATGTTCGCGCGTCGCGCGTTCGGTTCCACGAATAATCGCGTCGTTTAATTTCGCGCCGTCGAGCCGCAGATTTCCGCCGATGTCCACCCAATAAATCGGGATGCCGGTGTCCTGACAAACCATCATGTTTTTGTCGCGTCCCAGTTCGATGGACTGGATGTAGTGAGAGAAAATTCTTTTCGCAACTTCTTTGGTTTCTGTAGCGGCGGCGCGGCGAATGGCGGCGACCACGTCCGGGGGAATTTCCTTGAGCGACTTGATGTAGAGATCGCTGCAAACTTTTTCCACCAAACTGTAAAAATTATCGGGAACTTCCATGGCTTGAATTTGTAGAAACTACACATCGACCAAATGGCTGGCCATAAATTTTTGGGCGTTTGCCTGAAAGAATTTGCAACGCGATTTCTCGCTCACTACGATTTATCCATGCCTAAAGTCACGCTCAGCGTCCAGCGTTTCACGCCAGATTCCGGTCAGGCGTCGCGCTTCCAAACGCATGAAGTTGAAGTGAGCGAAAAGGCTAGCATCCTCGACGCGCTTTTCGCGTTGCAACGTGGGCCGGCTCCCGATTTGGCTTTTCGATTTTCCTGTCGCGTCGGTATGTGCGGCTCGTGCGCCATGGTGGTGAATGGGCGCGAACAATTAGCCTGTAGCACGTTGGTCAAAGATGTCGGGTCCAATTTGAAAATCGAGCCGCTGCGAAATCTTCCGGTGGTTCGCGATCTGGCGGTGGATTTGAAACCTTTTTTTAAGACCTACAATCGGACGATGCCCGCATTCGTGCCGCGCGCTGATTTGGATCAAAATAGTTTTTTCCCAATCCCGCACGCGAGCAAGGAGGCGCGAAAGTTAAACAATCAACCGCAGTGCATCGATTGCGGCGCCTGTTATTCGGCCTGCACTTTGGTGACCTTGAGTCCGCGCTACATCGGCCCGATGGCGTTGAATCGCGCGCTTTCTTTGGTCGTCGATCCGCGAGACGGAAAACGGAACGAACGATTAAAAATTGTCACCGGTGAAGACGGCGCATTCCGTTGCCACACGCTCGGGAATTGCCACGACGTTTGCCCACGCGGAATTTCGCCAACGCATTCCATCGAGCGATTGAAGCGCCTGGCCGTGCTTGATCAACTCACGGCGCCATTCAGAAAACTTTTCGGAACAACCGCGAAATAATTTCCATGTCCGAACAAATCACGACTGACATTTTAATTCTTGGAACGGGCGGTGCCGGTTTGATGGCGGCGCTCCATGCGCATTGGCGCGATCCGTCCCAAAAAATTCTCCTTGTCTCAAAAGGGATGCTTGGCAAAAGCGGTTGCACACGCATGGTGCAAGGCGGTTACAACGCGGTGCTGAATGACAAAGATTCGGTGCAGGCTCACTTCGAGGACACCGTGCGTGGCGGAGGGTTTCTGAACGATCAAGAATTGGCCTGGCATCTCGTCGAGGACGCGCCGCGCATCGTCAAAGAATTAGAAAATAAAATCGGCTGCATGTTTGATCGCACTGCGGATGGGCGCATTCATCAAAAGGCGTTTGCCGGACAAACCTTTGATCGCACTGTTCATGTCGGCGATTTAACGGGCATCGAAATCATGTCGCGATTGCGCGACCAAATTTTCGCTGCTGAAATTCCTGTTCTGGAAAATACGCGCGGCTTGGAATTGCTCACTTCTGCGGATGGCCAACGCGTCCTCGGTGCGGTGCTGCTCGATATTCAATCCGGCGAATTCATCACCGTAAAAAGCAAAGCGGTAATTCTCGCCACGGGCGCGGGGCCGCTCATGTATCAACGCTCCGCTTGCGCGCAGGAAAAAGCCTGTGACGGAATCGGCATGGCGTTTCGCGCGGGGGCGCATCTGATGGATATGGAGATGGTGCAGTTTCATCCGACTGGTTTGGTCGTTCCCGGGTCGCGACTCAACGGCGCGTTGCTCGAAGAGGGTTTGCGCGGTGCGGGCGCGCATTTGTTCAACGGAAACGGCGAGCGTTACATGGAACGATACGATCCGGAAAAAATGGAACGCTCCACGCGCGACCGTGTTTCTCGCGCTGGCTACATGGAAATTATGGCCGGCCGCGGAACCGAAAATGGCGCGGTGTTCATCGACGTCACCCATCTTGGCGCGGAATTCGTGGAGAAAAATTTCGTCGGCATGCGTGATCGTTGCCTGCGCATCGGTTACGACCTCGCGCGCGAAAAAGTCGAAGTGTGTCCGACCGCGCATTTTAATATGGGCGGTATTCGCATCAACCGCGACGGCGCGACCAATCTCGAAGGGTTGTTCGCGGCCGGAGAAGATTCCAGTGGAGTGCATGGCGCCAATCGTCTGGGGGGCAATGGCGTCGCTGAATCCACCGTGTATGGCGCGCGCGTCGGGGATACCGTGGCGACGTGGGTGAAAAATGTGAAACACGATTCACCACGCGTAGAACAGATTGCGGAAGCGCAACAGACGGCGAACCGGTTTCTCGAAAACAAAGGCGGTGAAAGTCCGTGGTGTTTGCGCGACGAACTGGGAAAATTAATGTGGGAGAAAGCGGGCATCGTGCGCGCCGGTGAAAAATTAACCGCCGCGCTTTCCGAAATATCTGAACTGCAAAAACGCGCCGAACAAGTTGGGGTGGGCGCGCCACACCGACCGGACGACCCGGCGCGTCTCTCCCGTGACGCGGGACGGATTTTTAATCTCACCTGGCAACAGGCGCTCGACTTGCGGAATCTGTTGACGGCTTCTGAACTGATCGCCCGCAGCGCGTTGCTCCGGGAAGAAAGTCGCGGTGCGCATTACCGCGAAGATTTCCAAAAAACCGACAACGAAAATTGGCTCAAAAATATCTATCTGGCGCGAGAAAGTTCCGGTGTGAAAAGTTGGACTGAACCAGTGAAGCTGACAAAGTTGAAGCCTTGATCCTGTTTGTCATTCGCGCTTCTCCTCATTGCATCACGCGTTAGTAACTTGATGTAGCGAACTTCGTTCGCATCGAACGGCGTGCCATCGGCGCGGAAAATATCGTGGAACCAGACCGTCGGCTCAGCCGTGTAATTTTTCTTCCACGAATCCCACGGGTAAATCGTCTGCGTTTTTCCGCTTACAAAACCCCAATTGTAAGCGCCGATGTTTTGCTCCTTTAAATAACCGAGAATCGGATCGAAGCGGCTGTCGTTGCCACGCGCCATGTATTCCGAACAAATCAACGGACGATGGTAGCGGCGCAAACTCGCCACCGCTTTCTTCATCGACTCCAGATTGGAGTAATTGTGAAACGTGATGATATCGGATTCTTCAATCTGCGCGTTTTCCATCGCCGACATTTTTTCAGGATTATCCCAAGTGGTGAGCCACGGCGCGGAGGTCAACGGCTGGATGGGATTCATTTCGCGCGCCCAGGAAAATGCTTTGCGCATCAGCAGCAGCGCCATCGCCGGTTTGTCTTTGATTTCGTTTTTGTATTGCGAAACAAGATTGTCTGGCTCGTTGAAAATATCCC
>JBKJOZ010000235.1:0-6600 GCA_046595315.1 Limisphaerales bacterium | reverse complement strand
TGGTGGAGGCGCCGGGAATTGAACCCGGGTCCTTAGTAAACAAACCAGCCGCGACTACATGCTTATCCAGAGTAATATTTTCTGCTATGTGATGGCGCTCTGACTCGAGTCACACTGCCTAGTCCGCATGTAATTTCTCGGCTGAAAACGCGCGGTCCCCATTTTCAACCATGCCTGCTGTTTACGTCCAATCACCGTAGCAGGTGTTCGGTGTTGAACGTCGGAGCCTTAGGCTGCGAGAGCGAACTCTTCGTTTGCTTTTATGTTTTGGTTTGATTTTTTACGAGGCCAACAAACCATCCTCGGCATGCCGCCTCTGGCGTATTTTCAAAGTCGAAACCAGTACGCCCCCAACAAGGTGACGGCAAACAATGCCATCCTTTTCCCGAAAATCAAGTTGCAGAACCAAAAGCTGTCTCGCGAAGAAAAACGACGGAAAGAATTTTTTGTATACCTAATCAACCGTCGCGCGCCCCTTAACTATTCCGCACAAACATTTTGCCCGGCAATTGGCGAATCAGCCGCTTCATTTCCAATCCCAACAACGCCACCGATACCGTGGAGCTGGGCAATCCCGTGGCGCGAATGACCTCATCGGTGCTCGACTGTTCCTTGCTCAAAGCGTCGTAAATTTTTTGTTCCGTTTCTGAGAGTGCAATACTTGGCAACATTCCCGTCTCGCTCGCGCCCGCCGGACGGTTGCTCGTGGGAAATAAATATTCAAACTCGCTCAAAATATCCTCCGCGCCTTCGCACAGTTTCGCGCCTTTCTTGATCAATTCGTGGCAACCTTTGCTGCGCGGCGAATCAATTCTTCCCGGCACCGCGAAAACCTGCCGACCATATTCCACTGCCATGTTCGCCGTGATTAACGCGCCGCTCGTCAGGTTTGCTTCGACGACGACGGTTCCCATCGTCATGCCCGCGACGATGCGATTGCGAATCGGAAAACTTTGTTTGTCTGCTTTGCGATTGAACGGAAATTGCGTGATGACCGCACCACTCTCGGAAATGCGTTGAAACAACTCCGCATTTTCCGTGGGAAATACAATGTTGATGCCGGTGCCCAAGACCGCAATCGTTCGACCTTTCGCGCTCAACACGCCTTGATGCGCGGCGGTGTCGATCCCACGCGCGCCACCGCTGACGACCGTCACTCCGATGTAGGCCAGTTGGTAGGAAAGTTTGCGGGAAATTTCCATTCCATACGGCGTGGTCATCCGCGAACCAACCATCGCCACACTATTTTTATCTTTCGCGGTTAATTCGCCTTTGACGTAGAGCACAATCGGCGGATCGTAAATCTGCTTGAGTAACTCAGGATAATTTTCGTCCTCTTGAATGAGAACATGACACCCGTAGTCATGGATTCGTTTTAATTCCCCAGCCAAATCGACATTTTTTTCCCAGTTCGAAATCGATTCCGCCACTTCCTCACCGATTCCGCGCACGTGCAGAAGTTGCGATCTTGATGCAGCTAAAATTGCGGGAGCTTCTCTAAAATGTTCGAGCAGTTGGCGGACGCGGACGGGGCCGACATGTTCAATCAAGTTCAGCGCTACGAAAGCTTCGCGAGAATCCATGGAGAGAGAATAATTTTTTTTCCAACTCAGTCGCAAGCTTTAGCTGGGGAAGGGGAAGTCAATCCAACCGGCGACATGATTAACGGGTTTTTTTCTGCCTCGTCAAAAATGCCCGCGTCTTTCCCATCCGACGTTATCGTCCTCCGATTTGTGGTTCCATTCTACGCTGATTTTTTGGCTCGGTTTAGGATTTTCGACGACCAACAGCGTGATCGGTTCTCGACCGGATAAAAGCTCAAGGCCGAGCTGTTCGTTTAAGGCAAGATTCAAGGCACCCAGCGATTGATCCTGCGCATTCCACTTGAAGCTGAGATTGAAACAGCGATCGAGTTTTGTTCGGTTGATAACGGGCTTGGCCAATAAATCTTCCAATAGTTTGCTCAAATCCTCCATGGAATAGGAGGTCATCTCGGCTTGACCTTGTGATTGTATCACGTGTTTGACGCCGACGGCTGGTTTGAATCCAGATCGATTTTCGCTTTTTATCTGAAGTAAAAAACAATCCGAGACGCGTGTTTCAGTGCGGCCTACTAAATTAAATTGTTTTCTAATCTCCGAGCGCAACGCTGCCCGGGCCTTTGGCACGGTCGCGAGGAAATCGAAAGCCCCCTCGGGCTGTGGTGCGGAAAAAACGATTCGTTGTGGACTGAAATGATAAGCCGCTCCCAAAAGGCTGAGGATGTTTTCTCTCTGTCCTCTAAACCGTTCTTCAAATCTAAAGTAGCTTCCTCCCGACGCGAGTTTGGTGGGCCGCACAATTAAAACGGGCCGCAATAAATCCAGCCGGTTTGCTTTCCAGATATAGTCATCATCCCCGTCGGCAGAGGTGCCTCGTTTGACCGCGAGCATGGCTGTGCCGGAGCCAAGGATAATCGATAATCCGACCGCCACCGCCATTTTGGCCTTCGCCCAAGCCATCATTTTTAACGCACCCTTGACGAGGGCCAATGTTGAACTTCCTACCGCCGCCCCCTTGCCCCTGGCAGCAATAGAAATTGTTTTTGTCAGCGCGGTTGGTGCGGCATGAACGGAATGGGCCGAAACCAACCCTGCAATCATCGTCGTCGTCGTAACCACGCCTCGTTTCGATAAATATGTCCGCAGTTTTTCCACCGCTCGCTGAATTCGCTTCTGTGCGGTTCGTTCCTCTAAGCACAAAACCTCGCCGACTTCCCGTAAACTTTTATTCTCAAAAAATCGCAGCACGATCGCATCACGTTCTTTGCTACGGAGTTGCGCCATTGCTTCGTCCAAATACGGCAACATTTGTTCCCAAATGGTTTCAGTCTGTTCAATAGTTGGACTCGATTGCATATGCGCCGCCTGTTCCCGGATTTGGCGCCGCCGCTGGATTTTGAGCGCGTCGGCCGCCACATAACGGGTGGTGCGATAAAGCCAGCCCGACAAAACCGTTTTTGAACTGAGCCATTTGGCTTTTCGCGCCAAGATGATGAAGACGGCCTGCGTCACTTCCTCGGCCAAATGAGAATCGCTCACTTGCCGTCGCGCCGCTGAATGAACCAAGTTGACGTGACGCGAAACTAACTCCTCAAAGGCTCGCTCGGAATTTCTCGCGGCAAATTCCCGCACCAATTCCATATCATCGCTCATTATCTACCCATTACATGGACGCTCGAATCGAAAGGAGACAAAATTCTTTACCCAATTTTCATTGAAAAATGAACGGATAACCTGAAGAGGGAAACAGCGCGGTTCTTTTTGACGTTTCGAAAAATACGTTTCGCGGAGGGTGAAAATTTATCGATCCACGGGCGCATGGACGTCTGTCACGCGGAGTCTTGTGGCTAAAAATATTCTACAAAAGGCGCGTTTGTAATTCTTCCTTCACCAGCGCTTCGCCAAAACCTTCGACCTTCGAGCGACGACGTTCCATGATGTGTTTGTCCACCAACGGGTCGTAGGGCACGGGATAATTTCCGTCGTAACAGGCCATGCAGAAATTATTTTTCGGCAAACCGGTCGCGCGCACCATGCCGTCTTGCGACAAATAATGAAGCGAATCGGCGTTTAAATATTTGCGGATTTCGTCGATCGAATAATTCGCCGCCATCAATTTATTACGATCGGGAAAATCGATTCCATACACGCACGGATTCATGTGCGGTGGACAACTCACCATCACGTGAACTTCCTTCGCACCGGCTTCTTTTAAATTGTTCACCCGCGCTTTGCACGTGGTGCCGCGCACAATTGAATCATCGACAATGATGACGCGCTTTCCTTTGACGAGGTCGGCAATCAGATTCAATTTCACGCGCACATTGAAATCGCGAATGAGTTGTGAGGGCTGAAGAAAACTGCGGCCAACATAGTGATTTCGCACGAAAGCCATTTCGTAAGGGATGCCGGATTCGAGTGAATAACCGAGCGCAGCGCAATTCCCACTATCTGGAACGGGAATAACAATATCGGCTTGAACCGGATTTTCGCGGGCGAGTTCGCGGCCCATTTCAACGCGAACTTTATACACGTTGCGATTGTTGATGTTGCTGTCGGGGCGCGCGAAATAAACGTATTCAAAAATACAAAAAGCTTTTCGGTCGTGTTCGGGAAAAGCTTGGATGCTACGCAAACCGTCTTTGTTGATGATGACAATTTCGCCCGGTTCAACATCGCGAACGAAAGTGGCGTGAATCAAATCGAAGGCGCACGTTTCGCTCGCCAAAACCCACGCGTCGCCGACCTTGCCAATCGAGAGCGGACGAAATCCATGCGGATCGCGCACACCGATCAATTCCTGCTCCGTCATGATGACAAGCGAATAAGCGCCTTCAATTCGGCGCACGGTTTGAATCAAATTATTATCGTGCCCGCCCAGCGTTGGTTGCGCCATCAAGTGCAAAATAATTTCGCTATCAACGGTGGTTTGGAAAATCGACCCATTCGCTTCGAGCGCTTCACGAAGCGCTGCGGCGTTCGTTAAATTTCCATTGTGCGCGATGGCAATTTGGCCACGAGCGCAATCGACGGTGAGCGGTTGGGCGTTGCGCAAATGCGAGGAACCGGTCGTGGAATAGCGCGTGTGACCAACGGCAATTTTCCCCGGCAAATTTTCCAAAACATCGCCGTTAAAAATCTGCGAGACGAGACCCATCCCTTTGTGGATATGGAAATTTTGCCCGTCAAAACTGACAATCCCGGCGCTCTCCTGTCCACGATGTTGCAGCGCGTAAAGTCCGTAGTAGGTCAGATCCGCCGCATTCGGATGACCGTAAATACCAAAGACGCCGCAATAATGTTTCGGATAATTTTGCATGGATTTTGTAACCGTAAAAACCAACCTGCTGTCGGGCAACAGGACAAACATTGTTCCCCATCATCGCCAAATCGCAACCGCGAAAAATCAAAATTTATTCCCGTGCCGGTGGAAAATGTTTAGGAAAAAGCGAAACAAAAATTTCGCGCACCACAAAAAATGGCAGGCGTACTTTGTTGATGAAATATTTATCCTCGCAAAAAATGGTGTTGATTGTTTGCCAGATCAATTTCCAACTGCGCGCGCGAATTCCCGCCAGACCGTTGAGCAAAGCGCGACACGAACAAAAGAAAATGCTGTCGCGAATAATTGTTTCCCGCTCCTCGACCGGAAAAAGTTCCAAAGCTTTCGTCTGCTCCAAAATTTTTCGCGTGATGTAATAAAATGCGCCAATGTTCAAACCGCTTTGATGGAGCGACGCAGTGTGATTGTTCGTCATCAATCGCCACGACGACAACACTTCGTCGATGTAATAAAAATCCCACTCCGTCGCGATCTGCATAACTTTATCCAAATCACCCGCGAAATCGGCTTTTTCATCAAACAAACCAAAACGTTGAATGCACTCGGCACGAATCATAATTCCGCTCGGGACGGTGCAGGGATAATCGCGCGTCAGAAAATCTTTCAAAATGGCGCGCTTGCCGATCAAGCCGTCGCCGACTTGATACCGATAGCGATACTCCATTTTTCGAAAAACATAAAACCGCGGAAAAATTCTTTGGTCGTTTTCGTCGATCAAATCCATTGGCGCCATCGCGACTCCGGCGCTCGGATTTTTTTCAAACGCGTTCACCATCAGTTCCAGACAACGCGGTTTTAGCAAATCGTCATCCATCAAAAACTTAATAAATTTTCCACGAGCCAACGCGGTGGCGCGATTGGTGTTGCCGACCGGGCCCAAATTTTTTTCGTTTTTGATGTAGCGAATGCGTGGGTCGTTCAGGCGCGCGATCGTTTTTTCGGACAAATCATTCGTGCTGTTGTCGGTGACGATAATTTCAAAATCCTGGAATGTTTGCGCAAGGCAGGAGTGAAGCGCGCGCTCCAGAAGTTCCGGGCGATTGTAAGTCGGTGTGCAAATGGAAACGAGCGACGCGTTCATCGGTCATTTACGATTTCTTTGACGACCAAATCGGCAAACGCTTGTGCGCTGAACGGATAAATCGCCGGACCAAACACAAATTTGTGCATGCCTTGACGATAATTTTCGTATTCAGCGGACGACATATTTTTCAGGAAATCATACAGTTTTTCGTAAGTCGAAAAATTCTTTTTGTTCACGAACGCATCGCGCGGAATGGACTTTTCCACTTCTGGATCGCCGAGGTAAACCGGCACGCAGCCCGCAAAAAGCGCGTCAAAAATTTTCTCGGTCAGGTAGCCGGGAAAAATAGAATTCTCGTAGCAGAGTGAAAATTTATATTGCTGCAACGTGGCGCGTTTGGATTTTACTGGCCCACGATGCAAAGGAAAAGTTTTCCAACGCGGCAGTTGCGGAACTTTTTTGTAAAGCAACGAAAGAACAGGATTCGCCAGCGGCAATTGCTTGAGAAAAAATCGATCCCAACCAATGCCAAACAAATCAAATTCGTCCGGATGATTTTGTTCGAACCAGCGGATGGCCTTCACGCGTTCCGTGTAAATTTCATTCGGATGTTTTCCGTATTTATGACTGGCAATCGTGCAACAAAACTTCTGCGCAGTGGAGGGCGCATACGCCACTGGCTCCGGTAATTT
>JBKJOZ010000342.1:0-4635 GCA_046595315.1 Limisphaerales bacterium | reverse complement strand
ACCGGACGCAATCCGATCAGGTCGGGAAAAAGAATCTGGCGCACGTTGTTCGTGGATTGGTTTTGAACCTTGCAGGATAAAATGACCGAGCGTCCATCCGGCGCGGCGGCGAATCGCACGGTGGCCGAAACATTTCCGCCAATCTCGAAACGGCTGCGGCTCACGCCGAGTTTTTCGTAATGAATTTCGACAGCATTGCTCGACAGATTTATTTTCGCGCCGTGAGAAAATCGCGTCGCCAATCGCAGCGGCTCAAACTCTTTGACCGGATACGCGAGGTCCACGAGACCAGAACGTTCGCGCGTCGCTTCCAAAAGATTGCCGACGCCCGGATACGAAAGCCGCAGCAACCCGCCGGTGTCTGCGTCGAGGACAATTTCCAAACCGTTCAAAGTGGCTTTGATGGAGTTGGTCGCGTTGGATTCCGAAAATCCCGGCGAGGTCGTTATCGCGAAAAGTCCAGCGATCAAAACGCGCAGAAACAACAGGTGGATTTTCATCGCGAAAAACTAAAGGGAAACGAATTCTCCGCCAGTCACAAAATTTTATTTCGCTGTGCCAAGTTCGGATAGGAAGCGCACGAGGTCACGAGATTCGGGTCGCGTCAATGTATCCGCTAAACCAGCGGGCAATGATTCCATCCGGCCGAATTGAAGCACGATCACCGAGACTCGCTCGCGTTCCATGAGCATTTTTAAAGTTGGAAAACCAATATCGCGAGGCTGCGAAAAACCGTGTCTCCTTCCCAACCGAAATTGGGGAAATGAATTTTCGAGTCGCGATATTTCGCTGTGAGCAATGTTTCCAGATGATCCGTGAATTGCGCCGCCGCCACGTCTGTTCCGCCAAGAAACGCAACGACATCGCCAGTCTCCAGTGTGAATTTTCCATTCGCGAACGGATTGGATAATTTTGAGGAAGGACGTTGCGATGCCAGTGAATCGCCGCCCTCCTGCGCTGAAACAATTGCCATGAGCAACAGCGCCAAAACTTTTCTCATTGGAACTATTTTAAGAAACCAGTTCGAACACCGAATTCGGTTCCGCTTTGTTTCCATCTCCAATTTCGCGAATACTTTTTCCTCAGCTAAGGGCTGCGCAATCGGAAAAACAGTGGTGAATTGGTCGGCGCAAAATCACGCGATAAGTTGGTGCCATCGTCGGTAAGAGTTCCAGCGAAAGGAGTCCAGCCGTTGGTGTTGGCAATCTGCGGATTTGTCTCGAGAACAAAATTGGTGAGAGACCGCGTCCAGAAAACGCGGACCAGCGAGCCGACGCGGCGGACATTGATGGAAGCACTCGGAACGCCGGGGGAAACTTCAGAGGTGCCGGTGAATGGATCGGTGGCGGTCGCGCTGACAAAACCGGCGGGAAAATTGCCCGGAAAGGCGACGCTGAAGGCTGTGTTGCCCGAACCATCGGTGGTGACATTCGTGAATCCGAGAAAACGCGTGGCATCGCGGGAGTTGTCGCTATGGAAAAACTCGACGCGATAAGTCGTGGCGTTGGAACTGTTGAGCGAGGCGGAGACCGTCAACAATCCGGGCTGCGGGAGGACGCCTGAAATCAGCGGAAAATTCTGAAGATCGTTGACGCCGAAATCAGGGTCGCCCAAATCATTGGGGGTGTTTCCAATTGGATCCAGATCTATCGGCAAGCCGGTGTTGCTGAAAATTGAATTTCCCAAAACAGCGTGATTGGTTCCTCCCGCCACATGGACTCCTGGGCCATGGTTGTAGGCTATGATGTTTGCGTTGGTGGCGTTGGTTCCACCGACAATTAGGGAACTTCCCTTGATGCGCAGGCCGGCGACATTGTTGCCCAACGGTGTGATGCCATCGGCTCCGACGCCTATTTTGTTGCGCACGATGACGTTTCCAACTCCGCCGAACTCGATTCCGTAACCGTCGCCGGGCGAGCTAAAACCGTTGGCGGCAAAGACGTTGTCGGCGATCAAGCAGCCGGTCGCGTCAAAACCGGCACCGCCGTTGCCGCCGTCTCCAGCGATAATTCCCGCGCCACCATTGCCCAACGCGTTGGTTCCGGTTCGATCCGTGCCGACAAGATTATTTTGGATGGTGAGATTGAACAGGTTGTTACCATCGAAGCCTTCAGCCGGGAGGATTGCATACTGAAGATTGCCCGAAATGAGATTGCGTTGCGCGGGGGAAGGCCCGCCGATGCGAGAGTCGTGCGTTTGCAGGAATCGCACCCCAAAAAGATTGGGGCGCGCATTGGTGCCGGTGGTGTCTGTTCCAAGAAAGCAGCCTTCGATAACCGAGCCGACTGTTCCGAATCCGCTACAGGAGGCGCAGCCGGAATTGAGAGCAGGGGAGTTGGTATAATTGTTGATGCAGAGGCCGCGAATAGTGACCGGTTGGCCTCCACCATTGCCGCCCCAACCTAAACCCGCAAATGAAGGAAAATTATTTTCACCGCTAATTTCAATTAACAGCACGGCATCCGTGCCGTTGGTGAGGGCATTGGGGCGCGTACCGGGTTGAGTGTAACCGTCGATCACCGCAGGTCTCGTGATAGGCGGAAGGTCTGAGAGTGGAGCAATTTTGTGCGGTCCAGCACCGGGAATGTTGAAGCGGATCGTACTGACGTTGTTGCTGTTATTGGCGTTCAGGTTGGCGAGAGCAACGCGAAAGGAACCCGCGCCTGAATCGTTCGTGTTTATAACGGTGTAAACCGCGCCCACATCAATCACGTTAATCACATCCACAAAGAGATTGGCGGAGTTAACAGCTTCAGGGCTGCTATCCGTGCAGCGAACGCGGATCTGGCGCACACCGAATTGGCTGGCGGCTGGTGTCCATTGGAAAAAGCGGTTCGACACAATGGTCGCACCCGCCGGAGGTGAAATAAGGGAAAAAGTCAAAGCGTTTGTTGGAATGTCGCGGTCACTCGCGATCAATTCCTGCTCGATAAAATCGCCAACGGAAATTCTCACTGTGGGCAGGGCCTGCATCGTGGGGGGGAGATTGAATTCCCTTGTCACAACGGTCACCGATGTTGTGCTGCTCAGTCCACCCGGGGTTTCGGTGACACGGATCAATACAATATTGGTCGATGGACCCTGAGCTTCCGTCGGCGTCCACGACACCTGCGCGCTCGCGCTGGAAGTGCTGTTGAGCGTCATGCCAGTGGGCGATTGCAATAGTTGATAGCTCAGAGCAGCGGGTGGGCTATCTGGATCGCTGCCATCAACGGTGAACGTTAGCAACGCCTTTTCATTGTTCGTCACGCTAGCGGGAGCGGTGATGGTCGGAGGTAAATTGGTCTCCAGCACGGTGATTTGGAAACTCAGCGTCGCGGCTTTGGCGGGATTGCCGTTATCGGTGGCGCGGACGAAAATTGTATGCGTGCCGGGACCCTGGTCGTCAGTAGGTGTCCAAGAAAAAACTCCGGTCGCTGGGTTGATCGAGGAGTTGGTCGGGGAGCCCGCATCGAGACTAAAGACAAGTGTATCGGCCGGGTCAGGATCAGTCGCATCTATATCGAAACTGAAAAGGAATTGTTCAACGATGGTTTTATTTGAAACCGGAGTGAACACAGGCGTTTTGTTGGTCGAAATAATCACCACATCATTGCCGTCGCCGCCAACGTAGCTGATGCGATAAAAGCGACCACCCAGAGGAAACTCTGAGCCTTCAGGTTTACCATTGAAGGTTCCCGTGACAGCACCCACAGAGGTTTTTGAAATGATGATGTAATTGGTATCCTGCAACGAAGATGAAAATGCCGTCAGATCCAATGTGGCACCTCCGAGATTAACGGTGCTCCCGGCTATCAGCCTGTCTGAATTGGTTGTAGGAGCGCCGGGCAGCGCCATTTTCAATGTCGAAACCGCATCCAGAGTGATCGCTCCGCTGCTTTGCAAATTGTTCAAGGGAAAAATGATTGCTCCAGAAGATTGAATCCCGCCGACGGTTCCGCCTGCGTCAAGGCGTGTGCCCGCGTTCAGGATTACGGTCGAAGCGAAATTTCCAATCAGCCGCAGAACGCCGCCATTGACCGTGGTGGTTCCCGCATAGGTCGCAACCCCACCTGAAGGTTCGAGCGCGAGTTGTTTGAGGCCATTTTTAATGATACTCGAGTTGCCCGCTCCATTGATCAGGCCGTTGACCAGGAAGCCGCCCGGGCTAGCGATGTTTGCGGCCTCAAATGTGAGAGTGTGGCCATTCAAATCAAGATCGCCAAACGTCATGAGTGAACGGAATCCGTTGCTGAAAGTCTGGCTGCCATTCAAGGCCAAAGGCAGAACAAGAGAAAAGTTTACAGAATCATTTTGTCCCGCGGAGGGCTGGCCGATGATGCCGTTCTCCAGCCGAAGGCGATTCCCTCGAATATCCATCCCTCCGACGCCACCGGAGATCGAGCTATCATCAGATAGCGACAAGGTATCGAACGAACTATCGGCAGCGAAGGTATTGGTGACGGAGATCGAACTGGTGGCGGGGGCTGTAAAAGTCAATTCATCCCCTTGATTGGCTGACGCGAATTGCATGCGCGGTATTCCTGTTGGCACCACGCCGATGATTGTTAAGGTCACATCATTACCCGTCCCGCCCACGTAACTGATGCGCAAACGAAGAGGCCCCGCAATCGCTTCTCCGCCTTCTGGCAAACC
>JBKJOZ010000268.1:0-5829 GCA_046595315.1 Limisphaerales bacterium | reverse complement strand
GCGACTTGATTGGTCACGAGACCTTTCGTTACGCGCCGTTTCGCCGGAATTGATGGTGAAATGTTCGCCGCCTTGTCGTTGAAAACGTCCGCCTTGAATCATGTGCCAGAGATGCGGAATGACGCAGGCTTCCTCGATGAGTTGGCCGTGTTCGTCGAAATCAAATCCCCACGGATTGCTCGTGCCTTCGGCGAAAACTTCAAAAACTTTTTTCGTCGGATGATATCGCCAGATGCCTGCGTCCATCCATTGACGTTCGCTTTCGGGCGCGCCGGGTTTGCCGACATTCGACGGACAAAAAACACCGTGACAGCCGTAGAGCCAACCGTCGGGTCCCCACTTAAACGAATTCAAAGTCTCATGCGTGTCGCGCGCAAAATCCCAGCCGTCCAGGAGAATTTCCGGTTTGCCATTCGCTTTCGGATTGTCCCAATCGCTCACCGGAAAAAACATCAGGTAAGGCGCAGCGCCGACGAACACGCCCCCAAAACCGATTTCAATTCCGCTAACGAGATTTAAATTTTCGGCGAAAACAGTTCGCTTGTTAAATTTCCCATCGCCGTCGGTATCTTCAAAAACGAGAATGCGATCCTTGCCTTCACCTTCCGGCGCGCGTTTTGGATAAGTGTAAGCCTCGGCGACCCAAAGCCGTCCGCGATCATCCATCGCAAAAGCAATTGGCTGTTTCACGTCCGGTTCTCCAGCGAACAAAGTGGCTTTGAAACCGGTGGGCAACGTCATTTTGGCGACGGCCTCTCCGGGAGAAAGACCTTCGTAAAGCACTTCGTCTGCTTTGGGCACGGGCCTTTTTGTTAAATCAATTTCATCGGCAAATTTCGGTTTTTCAGCGTAAAACGCAAAGTCATCGAAGTTGAGGTGACCCCAGCCACCTTTTTGTTCATCGACGAGCCGGATAAAAATTTCATGGCCGATCTGTTTTTTTAAATCGACGACGGCGTGACGTAAATGTTCGCTGTTGTCCCCGGAGATTTTGAAAAAAGCTTTACCGCTCTTCGTCTCAACGAGTTCGACGCGCGTCGCGCCCCAATTTCCGCCTGCGACCAGAAAACTTGCCCAACGTTGCGTCACTTTGAACGGCGCTGACGTGAGCGTCCCCTGCAAATCGTCGCCGCCCAATTCATAACCACCGATCCAAAAATCACCTTGATGACCACTCGTGCCGCCGGGGCCATTTCGTTTCGCCACGGTGTCGCCGCGCACCGGTTGTTTTGCGAACGCGTCGCCTTCCACAATCCAATCTTTGAGGGTGCCCTCTTCGAAATTGCAATTCAGTTTGCGCCCCTCTTTTGACATCGGCGCAATCGGGTGGGGCGCAGCAAAAAGAAATGGCGCGGTGCAAAGTAAAAGTGAAAAAACGATCTCAAGTTTCATGGGTAAGCTGGGTTCGTTAGGGGCAAATCATTGCGTTGGAAAATATCGTAACGAAGCCGTTGCGGAGGATAAAAGAAAAATTGCCCGAGGTTTTTGGTTGTCCACATCGAAACAATAAATACACTTCGCAAATCCAAGCAGGGTTTGAAGAAGTTGTAGTTGCACGAAAAATTAAATCGCGCTCAAAGGGCAAAGGGTGACCGCGCTGTGTTATGCCGAAAGATATCGCCCAAAACCTAGACGAATTGAACCTGACGGAAGCGCTCCGGAAATGCGTTTCCTGCGCCGTGATTGCCGTCGATGGGCAAAAAATTTCCCAGATCACTCCTGACGCCGCCGCGCTCATCGGCGTGACCATTGAAAAAGCGGTAGGGAAAAAAAACGACGTTTTGCCGGAAGCGTTGCAAAATATTTTTCAACAAACTTTTTCCAGCGGCCAACCCGTTTCAGCTCAAATCAAGTTATCGCATCCCAGTCGCGGCGCATTGAGCATACACGTTACGACAACTCCCATGGGCAGCAACGGAACTGTTTCCGGCGCCATCGCGGTCCTCAACGACTTCAGTTGCGCGGAAATGTTAGAGGAAAAACTCGGACGCATCGATCGCCTTGCCAGCATCGGCACGTTGTCCGCCAGCATGGCGCATGAGATTAAAAATGCGCTCGTTGCGATCAAAACTTTCATGGACTTGCTGCTCGACCGCAATCCACAGGATGAACTCGCTGGAATCGTGGGACGCGAAATGGCCCGCATTGATTCCATCGTCAGCCAGATGCTGACTTTTTCCGGTCCCGCCAAACCGGTTCTTTCGCCGCTCCGGTTGCACGACGTTTTGAATCACTCGCTCAAGCTGGTTCAACATCAGATCGGCCAAAAAAATATCAGGCTGGAACGCTCCTTCGCGGCCGCGCCCGATCTGGTTAAAGGCGACGATTACCAGCTGAAGCAGGCGTTTCTGAATTTGCTTTTCAATGCGCTCGAAGCCACACCTGCCAACGGGCACTTGATCGTTACAACGGAATTGATTGATGCCGATTCTGAGCTGGCGGAGGCGTTTCAAGAAAAGAACGCGAAGCAGTTACGCGTTTCCATTCGTGACAGTGGCGGTGGAATTCTGCCGGAAAATTTGAGCCGCGTTTTTGAACCCTTTTTTACAACGAAACCGAAAGGAACGGGACTCGGTCTTCCGATCACGCGCCGAATTATTCACGAACATCGCGGGGCGATTACCGTCGAAAGCGATCCGAATAAAGGGGCGACCTTCATCATTGTTTTTCCAATTTTTCGCAAAGGGCATTGAGCGCTCCATCGCTTTTTATGTTCGAGTAGTTCCATGCAGCGCAAAACTATTTTCATCGTCAGCGACATTCACTACGCCTGCGCTGCGGAACAATCGCGCGGCGACCACGAAGCAAAGGTAATTTCAAATCCACTCCTCCGTTTGTGCGTAAAACTGTTTCGTCATTATATCTGGCTGCGCGAGCCGATGCAGAAAAACCATTTGCTCGATCAATTTATCCACTGCGCTGGTTCGCCTGATTTGGTCATCGCCAACGGAGATTATTCTTGCGACTCCGCTTTTCTCGGCGTGAGCGATGAGGCCGCGTTTCAAAGCGCGCGCGAATGTTTAGGAAAGTTGCGGAATAAATTTTCGCCAAACTTTCGTGCTATTTTCGGTGACCACGAATTGGGCAAGCTCAGTTTCTTCGGAGGACGCGGCGGGATGCGGGTCGCTAGTTTTCATCGCGCCGAAAAAGAACTCGGCCTCGAACCGTTCTGGAAAATGGAACTCGGCAATTACGTTTTGCTCGGAGTGGTTTCTTCACTGATCGCGTTGCCCGTCTTTGAGTCTGACATATTGCCCGAGGAATTTCAGGAATGGTCCCGTCTCCGTGAAAATCATCTTGTCAAAATCCGCGCCGCCTTCGCGGATCTAAAACCCGATCAAAAGATCATTTTATTTTGTCACGACCCAACCGCGCTTCCGTTTCTGTGGGAGGAAGAAATTGTGCGGGCCAAACTTCCGCAACTGGAACAAACGATTATCGGCCATTTACATTCGCCGCTCATTCTTTGGAAGAGTCATTTGTTGGCGGGAATCCCTGCCGTCCGTTTTTTAGGAACGACAATCAAGCGCGCCACCACTGCGTTGCAACGGGCGCGGCATTGGCGGGAATTTCACGTGCGTTTATGCCCGTCGCTCGCCGGAATCGAATTATTGAAAGATGGTGGCTACTTGAGCGTTGAACTTGATTTAACCGCGAAAACGCCCGCCCGTTTTGAACGCCATCGAATTCAGCGATGACCGTTTTTTGAAACCAACTTTAAACCGGTTCGGCTTTTTGAAATTTTCCGTAGCGCAGTGCCAACGTCGGCAGAACCAGCAGATTGAGAATGGTTGACGTCAGCAAGCCACCCAAAATCACGATGGCCATCGGGCCTTCGATTTCGCGACCCGCCTCGCCAGTGCCAATGGCCAGAGGCAATAAGCCGAGCGCGGTGACGAGCGCGGTCATCAAAATCGGCAGCAAGCGTTCGGTCGCACCCCGCAGCGCGGCGTCCAATCCCCACGTCATTTTTTCTTCGAGAACCAGATGTTCGAAATGCGAAATCATCATGATCGAATTACGCGTTGTAATTCCGAAGAGGGTCACGAAACCAACCATCGATCCAATCGAAAGCAACCCGCCGCTCGCGAAGACCGCAAGCACTCCGCCGACGAGCGCAAACGGCAGATTCGCCAGGACCAGCAACAAATTCCGGGTCGCTCCAAAAACAATCGCGAGCAACAGGACAATTCCAATCGCAGCGATGGCGGAATGAAGCAGCAATTCTTGTTTGGCTTTTTTCTCGGCTTCGGCGGACCCGCTGAACACCGGGTAGATGCCGGCCGAAAAAGCGACGCGCCCCAAAATTTCTTTTTTGGCTTCGGCCACGAAGGAAGCGATGTCGCGGCCTTGCACGTTGCAGGTGATTTGTTGACGGCGACGCGCGCCTTCATGCACGACCACGCTGCGGCCGGTCGTGAAATTTATTTCAGCCAATTCGCGCAGCGGAATGCGTGTGCCCTCTGAATTACGCAGCAGCAGCGAGCCGATGCTTTCGGGATCTTTGCGATTGGCGTCGGCGAGAATGACCGAAATATCGGTGACGCGATTGCCCTGAAAATTCTGCGCGACGATGGTTCCTTGGTAAGCCGTTTCAATTCCATCAAGCACATCGGTCGGTTGAAATCCTAATTGCAAAAGTCGCTCTGGCCGCAGGCGCACGACGGCTTCGGGCGCGCCGGGTTGCGATTCGGTTTGAACATCAGTCGCGCCCGGCACGCTGGAAAGGATGCGCCGAATTTCTTTACCTTTTGCGTCCAACAGATCGAGGTCATCCCCGAAAATATTGATCACGACCTGGGCAGTACTGCCGGAAATAACTTCCTCAATTCGTTCAGCGAGAAAGGGCATCACCTTGAAAGATAATCCTGGAAATTTTACGAGGGCTTCGCGGATTTCCGTCATGACACCTTCCGCTTCTTCGCCAGCGAGTGGCTGCAACTCGACGTGGAATTCGCTCATGAAAGTTCCCCACGTATCTTCGCCTTGCTCCGCGCGCCCGACTTGTTGCGCGACGTTGCGAATGTGGGGATTTTTCATCAGTTCTTTGGTGACTTCTTTGCCGAGGCGCAGCGATTCGTCCAGAGACGTTCCGGGATACGCCATCATGTGGACGATGTAATGGCCTTCGCGAAATTCCGGCAAAAATTCGCCGCCGAAAAACGGCAACGTCGCCAAAGCCGCGAGGCAAATCGCCGCCGCAATTCCAATCAACGTTCTGGGATGTGCGCTGGCCGAAGTGAGCCAGGCGCGGTGACGCGACTTCAACCAAGTGACATATTTCGGCTCTGAATGCGGCGAGGTTCGCGCCAACATCATCAGACACAGCGCGGGCGTGACCGTGAGTGCCACGGCGAGCGACGCCAGAGTTGCGAGAATAAACGAGGTCGCGAGCGGCGCGAAAAGGCGTCCCTGAATTCCCGACATCATCAACACCGGAATGAATACCAGCGCGACGATAAACGTGGCGTAAACCACTGCGCTACGAACTTCCAGCGACGCATCGAGCACCACGCGAAAAAGGGATCGCGGCTGTGGCAGCGTTAGATTTTCGCGGAACCGCCGCAAAATATTTTCCACGTCAATGATCGCGTCATCCACGACCACGCCAATCGCGATGGCGAAACCGCCGAGCGTGAGGGTGTTGAGCGTAACGCCAAAATGGTCGAGGACAATCACGGTGGTCAGCAGCGAAATTGGAATGGAGGTGAACGAAATAAATGCCGTCCGCCAATCGAGTAAAAAGAAAAATAAAACAATCACCACGAGCACGCCGCCGATCAGGAGCGAGTGGTTGATGTTGCGCAGTGAGGTTTCGATAAAAGTCGC
>JBKJOZ010000085.1:0-6695 GCA_046595315.1 Limisphaerales bacterium | reverse complement strand
AAACCACGATCACTTTGCTCGCCTGCCCGGTGTTGTCCCGGATGACGCTGCCTTGCGATTCCACATAACGGATGGTGCCGTCTTTGCGGAGGAAACGGAATTCCGTCCGGCGCCCTGCCCCAGTCGAAACAGTTTCGTGAAAGATATTTTTAACCGATTCCCGGTCTTCGGGATGAACTTCGGCAAATGAATTCGTTCCCGCCAATGCAGAGGGATCGCCCAAAACCGCCGCGTAGGAGGGACTGTTGTAGATCCGTTTGCCGTCGCGATCCAGCACCGCAATCATGTCGGTCATACTTTCGGAAATGAGACGAAAAAACTCTTCGCGTTCGCGCAAAGTTTCTTCCAGTACTTTGCGGCTGGTGATGTCGTGGATGACAGTTTGGTATTCCTGAATTTTCCCTTCCTCGCTGAAAAGGGAACGGATGGTGCATTGCTGCCAGACAAAACATCCGTCGGAACTGAGCACTTTACTGTCGTAAGTCAGGGTCGGTTTTTCCGGCGTCAACGTGGCAAAAACACTGAGCGGAATTTCCCGATCCTCCAAGGGCAACGACGCCATGAACGCGGTGCCGATTAACTCTTCAGATTTTTTCTCGTAGAAATTGCAATAGGCCTGATTGACGAAAGTGATGTGACCATTGAGATCGAACCGGCAAATCAAATCAATTTGGTCTTCCACGATGGCGCGATAACGTTTTTCACTATCTTGACCGGTGCGCCGCGCTCGTTCCCGTTCCGAAGCCGCTGCCGCCAAAAATAAATTGCTGATGGCTAAAATTCCGATGTAACTGCCAATCAACATGAGGCTATCGTTGACCGAACTGGTGACGAAAGGACCGCGCTCGTTCAGCAACGCGTGAATGGCCACTGTGGAAACGAGAAAGGTGCCAGCAGTCGCTCCACGTTGCCCAAAACGCAACGCACCCCAGATGAGAAATGGATACGGAAGATACGCCAGCGGGAAATTTTCAATTCCATAAACGTACCAAGACCGGAATGAAATGAGCGTCCCGATCACCAATCCCGTGGCACAAAACAAAGCTTCCCCAATCAATTTTGGTTGCCAGCGAACGTTGTTCACGGAACCCCATGTCAAAATCAGCGGCGCGACGACCAACGCCGCGAGGCCGTTGGGAACCCACCATTGGATCAGGCTGGGAAATAAATTTTCCCACGCCACTTCGCCGCTGTAACAGAGGCTCACGACATTGAATAAAGCATTGACACTCGTGCCAATAAAACAGGCGAGCAAAACATATCCGGCGACATCGCGCACCCGCTCCATCGAGGTGCGAAACTGGACAAAACGCTCCAGAAGAAATGCGCAGACGAGCGCGCCAACGGTGTTGCCGAAAGCCGTTCCCCACGTAAAAAAGCCAACGGGGGTGCCGCTCCAAAATGCGAAAAGCAATGCGCCGAGCGCGACGCCGGGCCAAAATCGGTAACCGAAAAGAAGAATTGCAGCCAACGCGATGCCTGCGGGCGGCCAGACCAAGACCACGTTTCCAGAAAGGAAGGTCGATTCTTTTCCGACCAGTCCGCCGATGAAATAAAATGCGATGAGAATTACGACACGGGTAAAGAGGCTGAGCCCCGAGGTTTTCATCTGCGGACGATCATACCGAAACGAAATAATTTTTGAAACAGCCGTTTTACAAAATTCGCTGGAAAAATTGCAGAAAAAAAAGGCCGACTCAATGAGAGTCGGCCTTGGAGAAAATTTGGGAAATTATTTTTTACGGCGACGGATGGAACGGCCTGCGATCATTGCAGCTCCGATCACACCTAAGGCGATGGTTGAAGGTTCAGGCACATAGGTGATCGCGAGTCCATTGCCGCCATCGACCAGACTCATCATAAACTGCGAAGTGCCCAGCAACGGATTGCTAAAACCATTGGTCGTAAAAGTAAACGCATTGGCGTTAAACCCTGAAACCCCACCAGTAGTCGTGGCCACGAGCCATTGATAATTCTGGTTTGGATCAAAATTGCTGGCGTTGCCGGCACCGTTCCCCAAGACCGTCAGGAGATCGATCGTGAATGGGTTACCCGCGCTAAGTCCACTTAGATTCAGAGTTCCATTGATAGAGAGCAAATCCCACCCTACTCCGGCGGTGGAAGCGGCATCTTTGAGACTAAAATTCATTCCGCCACCGTTCCAAGTTTCACTTCCGGTGGTGAGGGTTCCGACCCGCTGGGATCCACCATCATTACCGGGAGAAATTCTGCCTGAATTGATGGTCAATCCGCCGGTGATTCGCCCTAGCCCACCGAAGCTGCCGGAGTTGAGAACCACATTGCCCGATCCAGTTGCACTTCCCGTAGTGTTGCTAACTCGGACGTTACCGCCGTTGATGGCCATTCCGCCTGTAAAAGTATTTGCCTGACTGAGCGTCAATGTGCCATTGCCACTTTTGTTCAAAGCTCCTGCTCCAGTGACGATTCCAGAAATTGTCGTATTGTTTGCGCCGCCCACGGTGAGCCCAAACCCACCGTTGTTGACCGTGCCGCCAATGGCCAAACTTCCGGAGTTCGCGTTCCAGGTTTGCGCGCCGCTTAGAGCCAGGGCGGTGTTAATGGTTTGCGAGGCGGTGCCGTTGTTGGCAATCCCGTTGTTAATCGTCAAAATAGCGCTTCCGCCCAAGGTGAACGCAGCCGCATTGGCGTTATAAACAATGTCAGAAATAGCTGAAGCGGAATTAATGAGCGGCGTCGAGCTGCTTCCCACTACATTGGTGAAGATGGCGGTATCTGCGGCCCCTGGGGTGCTGGTGTTGCCCCAATTGGCTTTCTTGGTCCAATCAGATATATGGACACCGGCACCACCGCCGTCCCAAGTAAACGAAGCGGCTTGAGCGACAGTGTGTGAAAACATCAAAACCATCCCAAATAAAATGTGACCAAGTGCGAGTTTTTTCATGAAAATGCTAACGCTCGGGGATTCCCCAAAATTTACGCGACAGGTTTTTACCATTTTGAAGACTAGAAGCAACGACAAAAATTAGACAATTTTGACCCAAAACTTGACGCGATCGACAATAACGGTTTGCCTTGAGAAGCGCACTGTGGTAACTAATCGGCTGGTTTTATGCTAATCCGCTTTTTATCCAAACGGGCTTTTCGCGACGGTTTCACCCTGATTGAGCTATTGGTCGTGATCGCAATTATCGGTATTTTGGCCGGTTTACTTTTACCCTCTCTTGCCAAAGCCAAAGGCAAAGCACAGCGGACGGCTTGCTTGAGCAACGGACGCCAAATGGGGTTGGGCAGTCAATTGTATGCTGACGAAGATACGCGGTTAGCCTTGGCGGGAACGGCCAATGTTAACGATGATGATTTAAATTGGTTGTTCAACCGGTATGTTTCGAATTTGAGAACCTTTGTTTGCCCTTCGACGAAAAACGCGGTCGCCAATCAAAGATTAAATTCGGCTGGGCATTTATCTCCCAGTGAAACGACCTTCGGAAATTTTACCGGAGGCGCGACTGCCCCTCAAAATGGAGCCACCGCCGTTGCTTATTTTGATAGAGTCCACGAGAACTCAACTTTTGTTCCGCAATTGGAAGACAACGCTGCGGGGAAAAATGCGACCAGCTTTCACAGTTATGAAATAGCCGGTTTTTTAAACGGTACTTCCGCAAGCGGGAGAATTAGAAAAACGCAAAAAACCATCGCGAGTTACACCTATAAATTAAACAACACCACTTACCCGCAATATAATTTTTTTAATAAAAAAGCCAGTCCGTCGGACATATGGATCATTGTGGAATCAGACGACATTGGTGGCGCCGACCGTCCCTACGATGATTATCCTGACATCGGCGACAATCACGGCATTGATGGTAACAATGTTATTTTTTGTGATGGTCACGCCGAGTGGGTCCCGCGAAAAAAATATCTTCGAAGCTTTTTTTTGGGGACGGATGAATTGAAATCGGTGGTCATCCCAGGAGCCTAGACATCTCTCTTTTTCGTTTAAATTATGAAATCAAAAAAAGCCTCTCTGGAAAAAAACCAACTTTGGAAAATGGGCGACACCACGCACATCAAAATCCTGGAAGTTGGAAAACATCTCACCCATTTTAAGCACTACAAAACCGTCGATCAAAAGCGGGTGCCGATACAGCTGAACAATATCCTAGCGGTGCAGGAGCTTTTGAAGGAAAACGGGGCGAAACTGATCACCCGCAGCCATCCTCTTAATACGGTTCCGCCTGCCGCCGCCGCCCGAATGTAGAGACGGCAGTTTGGAGAATTCCGTTTTTTCACTGGCTGGGCACAACGTCACATTCGCGTCCTCGCGTCCGGCTACATCTTTCGAAATTATCAGCGGCAACATGGCATTCATCGGCAAACGCAATACGCTTTCGATTACAAGAGCCTCGGGACCCGGCCTGTATCTCGATGGTGGAGAGCTCGGCGAAATTCTTCTGCCGGGCCGTTACATTCCTCGCGATCTCGCTCAAGGCGATAAACTCGACGTTTTCATTTACACCGATTCAGAAGACCGATTGGTGGCCACGACCGAAATCCCGCTCGCCGAAGTAGGAGAGTTTGCCTGTTTAAAAGTCATTAGTTTCAATCAACAAATCGGCGCTTTTCTTGATTGGGGTCTTTCCAAGGATTTGTTGCTTCCCTTTCGCGAACAGGAAACACCCGTTCGCATGGGACAAAAGCTCGTGGTGTTCGTTTATTTGGATGAAAAGTCCAAGCGCATTGTTGCCAGCACAAGATTCAGTCGCCATTTGAGTCGCGACACACCCGTTTACCGTGATGGAGAGCAAGTCAACGTTCTGATCACAAGCAGAACATCACTTGGCTACAACGCGATTGTAAACAACGCGCATCGCGGTCTGCTTTACCACGATAATCTTTCCGCTCCGCTTGAAGTCGGGCAAAAAATGAAGGCATTTGTCCGCACAGTTCGCGCGGGCGGCAAAATCGATCTGCGGCTGGACGCAAGTGGCTACAAACGGGTCGCCCCATTGAAAGATCAAATCATCACCGCGTTGGAGAAAAACGCAGGACACTTGAATTTTGACGACAACAGTTCACCGGAATCCATTCGCAGAATTTTTGGCGTGAGTAAAAATGCTTTCAAACAAGCTCTCGGGGCGCTCTATAAAGCTCGCCGCATTTGCTTCTCCAATCCCGGCATCGAATTGCTCGAAAACCCGGTCGGCGATATTCAATTGAGCCAGCCGCCCAAGCCCGCCAAGCGCAATTTCTAATTAATAAAAAGCGCCTCATTCGTCTGGAGCAAGGCGTGAGCGAATTTCTCCCACGCCCCCAAACGTTTCATTTCAGAAGGCGGGATATTGGCCAACGACATCGCGGGCCGCTTGTTTTGTTTTCCCCGCTCTCTGCGAAACTGTTCACGCTGGGCGCTGGTAATATTTTCCGGCGTCGGCGAGTCGGTCACGAAACTGAGGCCGAGTTTAATTTCAATGGGCGTCGGCTCCCGCTGGAAAATTTGGGCGTAAAGAAATTTCACACGCAACTCTTCGTCCCGCAATGAAGTGAACTGCGGCTGCTCCACCAGATTCCGCGCCAATTCGACGACCAACGGGCTGTTCATCATAAACAACGCTTGTTGCGGAACCGTCGTTTCATACCGCTTGCCCGTCGTGATATCGGGATTGGCAAAATCAAATTGGTTATAAACTTCCGGCAAATTACGCCGGTCGATGTAGCCGTAAATGGTGCGACGGCGTGAATAACCATCTTCCCCTAAATTCACCGGACGTCCGCCCATCGTTAAATCAAGTTCGCCACCAATCGCTAGAATAGAATCGCGCACCGATTCAAATTCCAGCCGATGAATATTCGACCTCCAGAGCAACCGATTTTGCGGATCAATTTGCGCGTAACGTGGATTACTTTCGCTGCTCTGCTGATACGTTTTGGAGAGCATGATGAGCCGATGCAGTTTTTTAACAGACCAGCCGTCGTGGATAAATTTCGCCGCCAAAAAATCGAGCAACTCGGGATGACTCGGCGGCTCGGACTGATTTCCGAAATCGTCTGGCGTCGAAACAAAACCTTCGCCGAAATGATGCAGCCAAATGCGATTGACCGCGACGCGCGGCGTCAACGGATTGTAGGGATTCACAATGGCGTTGGCCAATTCCAGCCGGCCACTTCCATTTTTAAACGGCGTGCGATTTGGCCCGGATAAAATTTCCAAAAATTGTCGCGGAACGATGTCCCCTTTGTTTTCCGCTTCGCCGCGAATGAAAACCGCCGAATCCTTCGGTTTGACGTTGTCGTATAAAACCATCGCGCGAGCCGGTGCCCCCGGATGCTTCGCCTCCAAACGCGCAATGTCGTTGCGAATTTGCACTTCCTCTTTCAGCAAATCTTTCCGCGCTTTTTTCCCACCGGACCGACGCAACGCCTTTCGCTCCGCATCCAGCGCCGCCATTTTTTGCCCGAGCTCGTTATATTTTTTCGCAAAGTCGGTGTAGTCGGGCGTTATTTTTAATGCGCCCAAAATCGGTGGCTCGGGGGGCTCGACTGAGCTGGCGAAAATGCCGCGCAATGAATAATAATCCTTCGTTGGAATCGGATCAAATTTGTGGTCGTGGCAACGGGCGCAGGTCACGGTCAAACCCATCGTCCCCTTTGTCACCACATCAATCCGATCATTGATAATGTCGTTTTGATTTCCGTTGAAGTGATCTCCCAGCGTC
>JBKJOZ010000176.1:0-13234 GCA_046595315.1 Limisphaerales bacterium | reverse complement strand
CGACTTCGGGTTCAGGACAAGTTGGTGGAATAATTTTCATCGATGACAGGCCGAGCAGTTCTGCGACGCGTTGACTTTCCAGTCGTGGACAAATTTTTTGCCCATCTTTTCCTGCTCAGCATCGCTAATTTTTAAATCAAGATTGTAAACGTCCTTCGGGTCACGCAAATGCTTGGCCGGATCGCGATGGCATTCCAAACAAAAGGTCATGCTTAACGGTTTTTCGTGACGCACCTCATCCATGTGATTGATCTGGCCGTGGCATTTCACGCAACTCACGCCGCGATTCACATGCACTGAATGGTTGAAATAAACGTAGTCGGGCGTTTTATGAATTTGCACCCAGGGAATCGGTTTGCCGCTCAGCGCACTTTCGCGAACGAGTTCCAGTTTCGGACTGTCTTTGAGAACCTGATTGTGACAGTTCATGCAAACCGAAGCAGTGGGAATATTCGAATACCAGGATTTCTCAACACCATCGTGGCAATAACGGCAATCCATGCCCAATTGGCCCGCGTGAATTTCGTGGGAAAAAGCAATCGGCTGAATCGGCTGGTAACCGACGCGCGTGTATTTCGGCGTGAAATAATAAGTGGTGCCAGCCGTCACAGCTGTCACGACCAAAACGGCGCCGACGGCTAATTTCAGCGGCAACCGATTCGTCCATTTTGGAAAAATGTCTGACATTTTGGTGCGTTCGTTTGAATCAAAACTCCAAGCCTACGGCGAGAACCGGTCAATATTCCTGAGACCTGCAACTCGTCAGTCAGGCGAAAGCATTAACTTTTCAGATCCGAAAACTCTGCGGAAATTAGAATTACTGCTCTGCTCGATGCGATATTTAGCCAACCCGAGAACGACGCGCAAGCGGAGATTGTGAAAAATTTCACGAATTCGTTCTGTGTTATCTTTTGCATTAGCAGAAGTGCTGAATGGCGCTCACTTTTGCCGAGATGAAAATTGAAGTTTTTGACCCAGCAAAACAAAAATCTCGCGCGCCGATGGAATCTTGAAGAGCAACGCCAATGAAAAATAAACCCCGGCTGCCAGAATCATGGGAACAAAAACCGCGCCGATTTTTTGCGAAATGTATTCGTGACCGACGCGTTTCTCCCAGAAATGGCTGGCAAACCACGCCACTGCTCCAGCCACGGCCACGGCCATGAGCAACGGAATTATATTTCGACGGAGTTCCGAGATTTCGAATGTTTTTAATTTCCGTCGCAGCGCAAAAAATAAGAATGCAACGTTGAAAATTGCGGTGAGTGTGTTTGCCAAACCAAGTCCGGCCTGACGCAGCGGCCAGACCAGCAACAAAGTAAAAATAAGGTTCAGCACGAGACAAACAATGCTGATTTTCATGGGTGTTTGCGTGTCGCCGAGCGCGTAAAAAGCGCGCGCCAGGATATTTACCGACGAAAATGCCACTAGTCCTGGAGCGAGATACGCGAGCGCCAATGAGGAGCGTGCGGTGGAAAGCGAAGTGAATTTTCCATGTTCAAAAATTAAGCGGATGATCGGTTCGGCCAGGATGACCAGCAAAACGGACGCAATTAAATTTGCGAACACCATATGATTTAATCCCTGCCCCAGCAGTTTGCGGAATTCGGGAAATCTTTTTTCAGCGGCAAGTCCGGCGAGCGTCGGCAAAAGGAATGTGGCCAATGAAATTCCAAAAACGCCTTGGGGCAATTCCATGAGGCGCACCGCGTAATCGAACGACGCCCCCATTTTTTTATCCACGTAAAACGCCACGCCATAAGTGACGAGCACGTTGATTTGAAAAGCCGCCACGCCCATCGTGCCTGGCAACATTTTGCGCACAACTTCGCGGACGGTTTCGTTTTTCCACGGTGAAACCCATGCATAACGAAATCCTTCGCGACGCAAATTAGGCAGTTGAAAAAGCGCTTGGGCAATTCCCGCCACCAACACGCCGACTGCCAGAGCAAAAATTTGTGTGTCCAACGTTTTTCCCCAAAACGGCGTCAGAAAAACAACCGACGCGATCATTACCAGATTGAGAACGGCCGACCCCAACGCGGGGATGAAAAATCGACCACGCGCATTGAGCATTCCCATGAAAATTGCCGCCAAACAAACCAGCAGCATGTAGGGAAACATGAGGCGCGATAGACGCAGCATGAGTTGGGTATCGGGATCGAATCGATAAAACGAAAGCGCAGCCGTAATTCCGAGCATCGCCAGCGCGATGATGATTGCGGAAACTACAATCAACCCGGAAATGACGGCGTTTGCGGCGCGCCACATCTCGATTTCGCCCGCAGTTTTTTCCTTCAACTTGAAAATGGGAATAAACGCGACAGCCAACGCGCCTTCGCCCAGCAGACGCCGAAATAAATTGGGAATTTGGAATGCCAACTTGAATGCGCTCGCCACCGCAGTATCGCCCATGAAATGCGAGTAAAACATCTCACGCACCATTCCGAGAACTCGACTGGTCAGCGTAGCCGCGCCCATCGCGCCCGAAGATTTCAACATTTGCGACATCGGGAGCGGAAGCTAGGGCTCAAGGTTTGAAGTGCAAAGTTCAAAGTTGTGGAAACGCCACAGAGGAACAGTGGACACAGAGAAGAGAAATTTGACGCTCCACGCCCTCTGCGTCTCTGTGGCTAATCTCTCTTCCGATAATGAAGAATTTTGAAATCAGAACAGTCGAGAATTTCTTCGGCCAATTCAAATTCGTTTTCGAATGGCGGAAAAAAAGCATCGCCTTCGACGGTTTGCTTTACCCGCGTGAGAAAAAGATCGGAGCAAAGCGACAAGGTTTGTTCGTAAATCTGCGCTCCACCACAAATAAAAACCTGGCGGTCAGCCCCCACTGGGATGCGTTCGATTTCTTCCAAATCGGTAACGGTTTGAACACCGGGGTATTGAAAGTTTGACCGGCTCAAAATAATCGTCGTGCGATTTGGCAGCGCTCGGCCGATGGATTCAAAAGTTTTTCGTCCCATGACGATGATTTGTCCCGTCGTCATTTTTTTGAACCACTTAAAATCTTCCGGCAAATGCCACGGGATTTTGTTCCCGTTTCCGATCACGCGATTTTCGCTCATCGCGGCTATAGCTTTGAAGGGCTTCATTTTTTGCGCAGCACGAGGAACAAATTATCGGCCAAATGGAGTTGGGCGAGAATTTGTTCGGTGCCGTTGTAAAGGAATTTCGCCGGTTTCAACCAAGGATTTTCTTTAGCTGTAGTCGTGCGTTTGAGCAAGGCGGCGCGGTTTTCGTCGGAAACAAATTCGCCCCGCCCGCGTAAATCCTGCCAGAGGACGATGGGATTAAAATGGATCGATCCACTCGCCGCGATTTCCAGCGCAGGGTTTGTTTGCGAAAAATCTTTCAAGGTGCGGGTCGTGAAATAATTCAAGTGCTCCGGCATAATGTAACGGTATTTGTCTCCGAGAATTCGCACCGCGAGTGATTTCATATTCGGCACGAGAATAAAACAGTGACCCCCGTGATTCAGCAACGAAGCCGCTTTTTCTAAAAATTTTCTCGGATTGATCAAGTGTTCCATCACCGCCCAAAATGTGATCGCGTCAAAACGTTTTTCACCGAAGTTGAAGTCGAGGAAGGAGTCGCTCACGATTTTCACTCCGCGACTTTTCGCGTATTCGAGTGCGGGTTGGGAAACATCGGTGCCGAGGACATCGTAAATTCCCGGAAAACGATTTTCTAATTGAAATAAAAACGCGCCGGTCGAGCAGCCGACATCGAGAACGTTTCCCTTTTTACAGAAACGGCGAAAGAGTCGCAACTCGCGCTCGAACCGGACGCTCGCGTAATCGCTTTCGAGTTTGTCGGGCGAAAGATAAAACGGGGTTCGCGTCTCGTTGTAAAAAGAACCGTTGACCATTTCCGCAGGAACCGGGTTTGCAAAAATCATTGAACACTTTTTGCAATGAACGAGTTTTAAATCTTTTTTCTGAAGAAAACTTATGACGTCCTCTTCCTCGCAAAGAGGGCAAGCACGATCCAAATAATCTGACGCTTTTTGATTCATCCGGATCAAACCGCAATGGGCGCCTTGATGCCCGGATGCGGGTCATAACCGACGAGTTCAAAATCTTCAAACTTGAAGTCGTGAATATCTTTCACTGCCGGATTGATTTTCATTTGTGGCAAGGAACGCGACTCGCGAGTGAGCTGAAGTTTCGTTTGTTCGAGGTGATTCGAATACAAATGCAAATCGCCGAAGGTGTGGACGAAGGTTCCCGGTTTTAAATCGCAGACTTGCGCGACCATCAAAGTGAGCAGTGCGTAGCTGGCAATGTTAAACGGAACTCCGAGAAACAAATCGGCGCTGCGTTGGTAAAGCTGGCAACTGAGTTCGCCGTCCTGCACAAAAAACTGAAACATGGTGTGGCAGGGTGGCAGAGCCATTTTTTCAATTTCGCCGACGTTCCACGCGCTCACCATCAAGCGGCGGCTGTCCGGATTTTTTTTGATTTGCTCGATCACAGAATCAATTTGGTTGATGGATCGACCATCGGCGGTTCGCCAGTCGCACCATTGCGCGCCGTAAACGCGACCGAGATTTCCATCTTTGTCCGCCCATTCATTCCAAATGGAAACGCCGTTTTCGTTCAGGTATTTGATGTTGGTGTCGCCGCGCAGAAACCAGAGGAGTTCGTAGATGATGGATTTTAAATGCAGCTTTTTTGTCGTGAGAACGGGAAATCCATCGGCAAGCGGGAAGCGGGCTTGCGCACCAAAAACAGAATAGGTGCCGGTGCCGGTGCGGTCGGGTTTAAATTTTCCATGGTCGAGAACCAGGCGAAGAAGTTCGTGATATTGGCGCATAATTTTTAGCCATGGATGGGCACAGATGAAGGCGGATTCAAAATCGAGGAATGTAAAAGTAAATCGGGGTTTAGTCGGTGCTTCATCCCTGGTTTTTTAATTTCTTAACTGTCGCTCGCCAAGGTTTTACTCAGTCTTGATGCAATTATTTTTCAGAAGCTTTTTCAACTTTCAACAATCCACGGCGCTTGGCGATCTCGTCGAGCATCACCGCAATCACTCGTTGCAAATCACGTTGTTCACGGTCGAAAAACCAGGCAAAAATCGGCTGGATAAAAAGCAACGCCCAGAGCCAGGGCAGCGCGCTGCCCACAAATCCGATCATCAACAATTCAAAACCGAGCGCGCCCAAAAAAGCAACTTTGGCCGGCAATGACCACGAAGTGCGCAGACGGCAGCGGAACATTTGTTTGGCGCCGCGATGGGGTTCGGCGACGGTCGTGAGTTGTAGGTGGCTCCAGCGATTCCCGAAAATTTCCACGTCAAATTCGCTCCAACCGGTGTCCGTTTTGTATTGCCACCCCTGCTCTTCCAAACGCACCAATATGCTGCGCAAAAGGTCGATGCGGTCCATCCACGCTTCGGCCCAATATTCGACATGTTCGATGCGCTCGCCTTTGTCTTTGAGTTGAACAGTTTCAAGATTTTCGTAAGCGGCTTGCGGCGTCGCCCGAATGCTCAAGCGCCCTTGGTAACGCGCCCAACCGCGCGAAATCGGTTGCAGAAAAAATAAAATTGCGACGAGCGGATGCGACCAGAATCGTTTTTTATTTTTCGGCAAATCAGCCTGACAACCTGCGGCCAGGCAAATGGCGATCGAAACAAAAACGCTGACGAGTCCGAGCGGCAATAAATGCCGAAATGGAACGGACAAAACAAGCAGCGGCAAACTCACGAGCACGTGATATTCGAGTGTGGTGCAAAACATCAGCGCGGAAGCGGGCTCGGCGCGGTAAAGGGTTTGAAAAAATCCGGTGGCGAAAGTTCCGTGGTAAATGATCGGTTTGTTGAGTGTGATTCCAAATTTTGATGCGGTGTAAATTCGGCCATGCCACATGCTGCCGCCGAACAAATTAAAATATTCTGGATGACGGCGAACCAGGAGAGCTTCGGCTTCGCCGTAACCGCGTTGTTGATTCAAATATCCGCGGACGGTTGAGCGGCGATAATGCCAGACGAATCCAGCAGGGCTGAACCCGAGTTTGTAGCCGCGTTGTTGCAATCGCCAGCAGACATCCACGTCGTCGCCAGCCTTGTGATAAATCGGATCAAACCCGCCGATTTCTTCCAGAGCCCATTTGTAAAATGCCATGTTGCAACCGGGAATGTGTTCGGCGGTGCGATCATTCAACATGACGTGCGCGGGACCGCCCGGAGAAACCTGCACCGCCGCCGCCACGAGCGAATCTTCCGGCGGCAAAAAATTATGCCCGCCAATTCCCGCAAATTTGCTGTTCAACAAATCGTTGATCAAATAGTAGAGCCAATCTTCGTCCGCACGGCAGTCGGAATCCGTGAACGCAACGATCTCGCCTTGTGCCATCGCAATGCCGGTGTTGCGCGCGACGGACAGCCCCTGATGAATTTGGCAAACGTAACGGACATTTTTAAAAATTGAGGCGATTTGAGCCGTCGCATCCGTGGAACCGTCATCGACTAGAACAATTTCGTAGTCAGGATAATTGAGGCGTTGCAGTGATTCCAGACACGCTCGCAAAGTGCGCGCGCCGTTGTAGCTGGCGACGACGACGGAAACTTTCGGCGTTTGTGGCAATGGAAAATAGGGAGCGACCGCAAATTGTTTTTGGACGACGGCAAATGAATTTTTTTTCTGCCGGGCACTCGTGGTTAGTCCCATTCCCCAATCTTCAATTAGTCGGCCATCCTTGTACCAATCGTCGGTAAAACTGAAAACAACGGTTCCAGCGAGGCCACTGCGAAAGGTGGTTTCGATTTGCCAGTCGAGAATTTCGCATTTTTGCTCTTCGCCTTCGCGAATGGAATCAATTCCAAATTCACCGACGATCAGGGGCTTGGTGTCGGCGTGCATCTGCAACCGCGCGAGATAATTTTCAAACGGCTTTTGCTGGTGGAGATAAATATTGAAGCAAAAGAAATCGATGTTCTGCGGACGTAGAAATTCTGTCGGCGGATAATTGGCAAAAGTGCAAAGGCAGTCAGGATCAGTTTCCTTGGCAACATCGACGAGCGCATCGAGAAAATTTTCGATTTGTTGTGCGCCGCTCCAACGGACGACGTCGGGAGAAATTTCGTTGACGACGCTGTAGGCAAAAACGGCGGGATGACCGGCGCAGGCGGTGACCGCTTGCCGAACCGTCGCGCAAGCGTCCTGACGCGATTTCTGCGAATCCAAAAAGCAGAGGTGTTTGTTCCACGGAATATCCACCAGCAGCTTTAATTTTTTTTCGTGAGCAAGATCTAAAAACCATCGCGGCGGAACGGAATAAATCCGCAGGACATTCGCACCGAGTTCGCGAACCAATTCAAAATCTTGCGCGGTTTGTGCGGGTGGATGAAACGGTTCGCCGTCATGCCCAGGCGCAAATGGGCCGTAAGAAACTCCTTTGACGAAAAACTTTTTTGTCCCAAGCCGGAAAAATTTTCCGTCGAGCGAAACGCGAATTCTGGATGTGCCGTCGGCGTCCATGGAAAAGTTTAGACGAGAGAAAGTGCGTTCTTACTCATAAGTCTTATCATATTCATACTCTGGATTTGTGGAGGGCAATTCAGATGAAGCAAGAAAGCCAAATTATTTGACCTCAATCGACAAATTGTTCCTCTCGAAAACAGTGCCTTCATTGAAGGCCAGTTGCGCCAGTGCTTTGTTGTAATCCGCCAGCGCGCGAATTTCTTCTGAACGCGCCGTGGTCAAATCGCGTTGCAACTGCAAGATCACGAAGCTGGTGCTTTTGCCGTTTTCCAATTTTTTCTGTTCCGCATCGAGAGCCGCTTCTGCGTAGAGGCGAGCCCTTCGCGTCGCATCAATGCGTTCGAAATTCGTTTGCGCCAGATCAACCGAGTCCTCAATCTGCACGAGAATATTTTGTTCGAGCCGTTTTAACACCAGCAACGACTGTTCTTTTTCTGCTTTGCTCGCGCGATACAGATTGCGCGGGCCCCGATTGCTCAACGGAATGCTGAACAAAATGCCATAGGAGTACGACGGGTTTGACTCCGTGCGAATATCCTCCAGCGCGGCGCCGAAATGCCGATCCAAACCGTTGCGGCCATAGCTGCCAATCAAATCGAGTTGGGGGAAAAGTTGGTTGCGCTCGTACTTCAAAACGATGTCGCGCCGCTCGATGTCCACCCGCGACTGCAGCAAATCGGGTCGCTGCGTCATGCCGCGTCGCCAGCTTTCGATCAGGTCAAATTTTTCCGGTACCGCGACGAGTTTCTCAACCGGTTGGATATCGACGCCATGCCAATCGCGATAGGAAACGGTCATCAAACCTTTTAAAAGGTTCTGCTGCGCTTGCAAGTTGCGGCGCGCGCTCAGCAAATCAGCGCGTCTTCCGGCTGCTTGTGCTTCTGCTTGTTTTTCATCAAGCGGCGCGAGCGCTCCGACCTCCACGCGACGTTTGTTTTCGGCGAGCAAACGTTCGGCAAGTTCCAGCGCTTTTTCCTGCACGCGCACGTTTTCCATCGCGAAAATCAAATCGTAGTAGGCCTGCTCGGTGCGATTGACCACCTCCATAATTTTCCATCGCACGCCGAGTTCGGATATTTTTAAGGTTTTACGGTTTACCGAGATTTGCTGGCGCGTGGCGTCAATCCAGAAATTTTTCAACAGAGGCTGGGCGAGATTAATGGAGGTGTCCGGTCGATATTGAAAACCGTTGATCGTGTTCCCGCTGCTGCGGTTCAAGTTGCCGCCGATGTCGTAAGTCAAACCGGTTGGCAGCGCACCAATGACACCCACGTCGTAGGATTCCAAATCGGTTTCGTTAGGCGTCCGCTGTAAGCCGGTGGTGGAATCAAAACCACCCGGCGACGAACGGAAACTTTTTACGACGCGCGCGCTCAACTTCGGATCATACGCTCCGTAAATACTGTTGAGGCCAAACTGTTCAATCTCTGGCCGGAAGCGCTCAATTTGCACATCGAGATTATTCTGCAAGGCGAGTTGAATCGCCTCCTGCAACGTGAGCGAACGAACTTGATTCGTCTCTGCTGGAACGCGCGTGGTCAAAAGAAAACCGAGTACAGCGGCGAAAATAATTTTCTTAAACGACATTTGTCAGCGGAGATTGCTTAACCCAAAACACTTCGTCAACTTTTGGCGCTACTCGGCGGCGGCGCGTTGCAATCGGTCTTTGACGGCGCGCCACGGGTTGGTATTGGGCAACGCTTCGACGATAATCAACTCCGCACCGGCTTCGTCGCATTGATGAAGTTCAGCGTAAATCGCGCGGGCAAACGCCTCGGCATCATGCGGAATTACCGAAACGCGCCCCCATTTTTCGCTTAAAGGAATTTGCGTGTGCGCAATGATCTGAGTTCGTGCGGCGGGAAAACTGAGATTGGAAACGTGACGAAATAACTCCGGCTCATTTTTCCACTCGGCAATGATCAATTTTGCCTTGGGCGAATAATGTTTTTTTAGCAAACCAGGACTGCGCAAAATTTCTTCACTCTCGCCAAAACCCATCGTCAGCTCACCGGTTACGGCGAGAAGCGATTCGGCGTGGATCATCCCCGGCCGCAAAAGTCGCGGTGGCTGCGTGGTCAAATCGATCACCGTCGATTCAATTCCCACTTGTGATTGGCCGCCATCCACGATCAAAGAAATTTTCCCGCCAAGACTTTTTTTTACGTGCGTAGCATTCGTCGGCGAAATTTGGTTCGAAGGATTTGCGCTGGGCGCGGCCAGTGGAAAATCACACGCCTGAATCACCGCTTGAATAAATGGATGACTCGGCCACCGCACGCCAACCGTTTCGCCACCGGCGGTTATGGCCTTGGAAATTTTTTCCGAACGTCGTAAAACCAGCGTCAGGGGCCCGGGCCAAAAGGCCTTCGCTAATTTTTCAGCCATAGCCGGCCAATCTGCCACACAGCGCTGCGCCATTTCCAAATTGCCGACGTGAACGATGATTGGATTCTGCGCGGGGCGACCTTTGGCTTGAAAAATTTTTGCGACGGCATTTTCGTCAAACGCGTTCGCTGCCAGTCCGTAAACGGTTTCGGTGGGCAAGGCGACCAACTCACCTGCCCGAAGCAATTCAGCGGCGCGCTCAACCGCCGTTCGAAACAAAGCGGCGGTGTGCGTGGGCAAAATTTCAGAAGTCGATTTCATTTGCGGTGTTGAGTTGTAGTCGCTGCCACGAAGTTTCGCAAGAAACGTGGAGGTCATTACCGCTTTCGGCTTCCATTCGCCGCCGTAAATTCTAAATTTATTTCGTGCTCGAAAAATTTGTCACACAACTCAACCAATCGGAATCGCTGGCGGACGAACAAGTTGTGGCTGCGGTGGCCCAATTGATTGACGAAAATATTTCCTCCGAAACCAAGGCTGATTTTTTGACCGCGTTTTCTAAAAAAGGCGAAACGGTCGAAGAGCTCGCGGCTTTTGCTCGCGAGTTGCGCGACAAATCGGTTCAAGTGAAACTCGATCCCGAAACGCGTTCACGGGAAATTTTGGATGTTTGCGGAACCGGCGGCGATCACCTGAACACATTTAATATTTCGACAACGGTCGCGCTCTTGGCTGCTTCCGCCGAAGTGACGGTGGCCAAACATGGAAATCGCGCCGTGACCTCACAATCCGGCAGCGCGGATGTCCTCGAAGCGCTCGGCATCAAAGTTGATTTGTCGCCGGAGCAAGCGGCGGAAAGTTTGCGCAAACATCATTTTGCTTTTTTCTTCGCGCCGAAATTTCATCCCGCCTTCAAACATTTGGCGCTGGCTCGGAAAATTTGCGCGCAGCGCGGACAGCGCACGGTTTTCAATCTCCTCGGCCCGCTTTTAAATCCAGCGCGTCCCACCGCACAACTTATCGGCGTTCCCAATCCGAAATTCTGCGAACCGATGGCGCGCGTTTTGCAATCGTTGGGAATTCGACGCGGAATGGTGGTGAGCGGAGAAGTTAAAAATGCTTCGACAGATAATTCTCTGGTTTATTTGGATGAATTTTCCACGTTGGGCGAAACATTCGTCGCGGAATTTTATCAGGAACGCGGGTTTAGTTCTTCCACGATGTCGCCAGAAAATTTCCCACTGCAACCGTCTTCACTGAAAAGTTTGGCAGGCGGCGACAGCAAAACGAACGCGGAAATTGTGCGGCAAATTTTCTCGGGCAAGGAGCGCGGGCCGAAGCGGGACGCGGTGTTGCTGAATGGCGCAGCGGCATTGATGTTAGCCGGAAAAGTAAAAAACTTGAGCGAAGGATGGGAATTGGCTGCACAATTAATTGAGAGTGGAAATGCTACGAACAAATTGCACGAGCTGACTCAATTCTCGGTGGCGTGTGGAGCCCCTTAAACCAGCAAAACCAAAGGAATCTTCCTTGCCATCGACGGTGAACCGGCTGAATCTATCCAACCTTTTATGGCTAAAAAAGCGTTGATTACAGGCATCACCGGACAAGACGGCTCATATCTTGCAGAATTGCTATTGGCGAAAGGCTACGAAGTTCACGGCATCATTCGCCGCGCCAGCACGTTCAACACTGGCCGCTTAGATCCAATTTACGCAGACCCGCATTCCGGCAAAAGCCGACTTTCGTTGCACTACGGCGATTTGAGCGACGCGAGCGGTTTGGCTCGGCTCATCGGAAAAATTCAGCCGGAAGAAGTTTATAATCTCGCAGCGCAAAGCCACGTGCGCGTCAGCTTCGATGCGCCCGAATACACGACTGATGTCACCGCTACCGGAACGATTCGTTTGCTCGAAGCGATTCGTGAAACGGGAATCAAACCGCGATTTTACCAAGCCTCTTCCAGTGAAATGTACGGCTTGGTGCAAGAAGTTCCGCAGACGGAAAAAACACCGTTCTATCCCCGAAGTCCCTACGGCTGCGCGAAAGTTTATTCATTTTGGATCACAGTCAATTACCGCGAATCCTACGGTCTCCACGCCAGCAACGGAATTTTGTTCAACCACGAATCTCCTCGTCGCGGCGAAACTTTCGTAACACGAAAAATCACACGCGCACTCGCTCAAATCAAAGCCGGGTTGCAGGAAAAACTTTACCTCGGAAATCTCGATGCGAAACGCGATTGGGGTTACGCCAAAGAATATGTCGAAGCGATGTGGCTCATGTTGCAGCAGGAAAAACCGGATGATTACGTCATCGCCACGAACGAGACGCATTCCATTCGCGAATTCCTCGACGTTGCTTTCGAACACGTCGGCCTCGACTGGAAAAAATTTGTCGAAATTGATCCGCGCTATTATCGCCCCGCAGAAGTCGAGTTGCTTATCGGTGATTATTCCAAAGCCAAACGCCAACTCGGCTGGGAACCGAAAACAAAATTCGCCGAATTGGTGAAGTTGATGGTCGATGCCGACATCAAACTTTTGCAAGACCATCGAGAAGGAAAAATCAAAGTAACCGGCTAGTCGGCTCTGGAAATTTGAACTTGTTCACCTAAACCAATCTGATTCATTAACCACATGTCAAAGCCACTTTTCTCACCCGTTTTGGTCACTCGCAATCGCTGCCGGATTTGCGATTCCACGGCATTGACTCCCGTCGTCAGCCTTGGCGACCAATACATTGCTGGCGCGTTCGCCGGTCCCGATGGGAAACCACCCGTGCAACGTCGAATCCCGCTGGACTTGGTTCGCTGTGATCCGAGCAAAGATCAAAATGCGTGCGGCTTAGTTCAATTACGCCATTCCGTTCCGCCGAAAATTTTGTATCGCTCCTATTGGTATCGCTCCGGCATCAACCAGACGATGCGCGACAATCTCGCGAGCATTTCGGCGATGGGCGAAGACATCGCAAAACTTCAGGCGGGCGATCTCGTCATCGACATCGGTTGTAATGACGGAACGTTGCTCAAATCATACCGCACACCGAATTTGAGAATTCTCGGATTCGATCCAGCGACAAACATCGTCGAATACGCCCGCAAAAATGGCGTGCAAGTGGTCAATGATTTCTTTTCCGCGCAAAATCTGCGGAACGTTTATCCCGATGAAAAACCAAAAGTCATCACGTCGATCGCGATGTTTTACGACTTGGAGTTTCCACACCTGTTCGTCGCTGACATCAAAAGCATCCTGCACGAAAAGGGCGTTTGGATACTGGAATTGAGCTATCTGCCGACGATGCTCGAGATGAACAGTTACGACACGCTCTGCCACGAGCATCTCGAATATTACGGACTCGCGCCGATGGAACGCCTCTTCGCTGAACACGATTTGGAAGTCATCGACG
>JBKJOZ010000131.1:0-6579 GCA_046595315.1 Limisphaerales bacterium | reverse complement strand
ACCAGGCCGCTGGAACCTATTCCCACAAAGAAAACGGCAAGAAAGCCCAACTCGACCTCGGCCAATCCGTATTCCTCACCGCTGGACTCGGATTCTCCTTCTAAAAATAGAAGGGGGAAACTCACTCATTATTTCCGCGTTTAAGATTGACTTCTAGCTGCTATTTTTGGATGCTCTCCTGCTCAAATGATTTTAAAACTTTTCAATAAATTCAGTCTGGATGCTGCCAAGATCGATGGACAAGCGATCCTTTTTATCGCTGTCATTTGGTTGGTTGTTTTGGTGACCACGATTTCGAGCATTTTCAGCCAGCCATTCAGCAAAAAGCAGAGAGTTTTTTGGGCGTTGATGGTAGTTTGTGTTCCAGTCCTCGGGCTGCTCGTTTATCTGCCATTTTCCGTCAAACATGACGAATACCCGCTCCTTTTTAATTGGAAGCAAAAGAAATAGCGCGGCTTTCCCGATCGCGTTCGTAAATTTCATTGGCAAACCACGACCACTGCGATACTCCTCACCCACCAATGCGCCAACCAACCCGCTTCTTTTCTTTGGTCTTGCTGCTTGCCTGTTTATTCATGCGTAAGTTGGCCTTGGCGCAAGAGCAGAGTTCGGGAGCGGTCGTTGGCATAGAAGAAACACAAGCCGTAAATTCCAATCCGGAAAAACTTTTCTATGAGGTGAAAACCGGTGCCCGTGTTCAGCCTAAATTAGGAAATGTGGAAGGGACTTTTAACACGCAATTTCACGGGCCTCTTCTGAATGTCCCGTTGTTAAATCAAGGCCTTCGACCGGAAGATGCTGAAATTAAGTTGGGCAACTTTTACTTGGATTTACGATCAGTCTCGGGATCGCTTCTTTACAGTGATAATATCAACTTGTCATCCCACGATCGCAAAGATGGTTTTATCGCCATCACGAGACTTCGATTGGCCAGTATTCTTCAGATCAGCGACAATCTTCGGCTGACTCTGGCTGGAACATTGATTTATCTCCCATTAAAAAATAAATTTGGCGTGGCTGGCTTTGGAATTGAAGACGCCTTGGCTGGGTTTGAAAACACCACCTTGGCACAGGCGCAAATTACCTATGATTTTAATCTGGGAGAGTGGCACACCGAAACTTTCGACGATTTTAGGGTGCGGTTGGGACGATTTGGCGAAAGCTACGAACTTTTCGAAGGCTCCACTTTTGATGAAGAAGACCGTGCGGGGCGCTACACGTTTCGCGACACAACGCGCACTCGGAACACAAGATTTGGAGATAGTTTCCTGGAAACGCGAAATGTGGTTGGATTTTCGACCGACCGTCTTTTGCCGACGGAAACCCGTTTGGAATTTGGCGCAAACCGCTCTGATTTCTGGTATCAAGGAGAACGGGGTGGATTTTTACCTGCTAGTCGCGATCTGGCCTACGTTTCTTTGACCTCCGAGAGAGAATCATTACGGTTCAAGCCATTTGCTGGGTATCGTGTTTTCAGATACGAAAATAACCCGTTTAATCAGGAAGCAACCGTCGGACTTCAGGGGCCCATCACTGAAAATCTGGAATTTCTCGGTGAAGTGGGATACTTTTCTAGCGGACGATCAGATCGAAATACGTATATCGGACGAGCCAAGTTGGGTCACACTATCAATTCCCGGACATTTCAAGAACTCGCCTACGTCCGCCGAGTCACGCAGCCCGACCAAGACATTGAGCAAACATTATCTTACTCACTGCGACGAAATTTAGCGCAGGATGCGTATGGGGAAGTTTTTGCGATCGCTTCACGCTTTGATGACTTTGACGGAAATCGAAGCAGCAGCGAGGAATTGCGGACCGGAGCGCGTCTTTCAATGTTGGTCGGACAAGACACAACTCTTAGAGTGAGCGGCACTTACACAAGGATTGATTACGACGCAGATTTTTATGGAGATCGCGATCGCTGGACTGCGCAAGCAAGCCTTCGCTACAACACTTTGGAAGGGCGATTCATTTACCGATATGAAAGCGTGTCCGCCACCACGACGCGCGAAAGTTATTATGAAAATTTATTCGCGTTAACCGTCACTAAGTATTTTTAAACGACAAACTATTGGCTTGCATCTGAGCGTGAAAATTCGGTTAATGTATCGCATTGCCGTTCAGTCGAAACTAGTAATTTTTAAACGAACAGTCCAGTTAGGCAGCTGTCCGCTAAAGTCGATGTCTCAAACAACCAAATGAAAAAACGGATTATTTTATTCGCGGCACTCGCCCTCCTGCCCCTATCCATCGGCATCAACTCGGTTCATGCATCGGATAAATCTATCAAAGAGGAATTTCAAAAATCGGAACGAATTTTAAGTCAAAAGCAGGTTTCAAATGAATCGGTTCAACAGGAAATCGAGCGTCTTTCCGATCAAAAAGCCGTCGTGCAAAAAGAGCTGACTTTGGCCAACACAAAACTGGCAGACATTAATGCCAAAATAAGTGCTTCAATTACGGCAGGGCACGCGGAAGAAACTGACAAATGGAAGACTGAAGCCTCTGCGTGGGAAACCCGGAAAAAAAATGCAGAAACAAAAATGGCGCAGGTAGAAGCCAGCACCAAAAACGCGATCCAGTCTTTACAGAATTCAATGCAGGGCACTGACAGCGAAATTATCCTGACCGGTGAGTCGCTCGAAGTCATAGTTGTGGAAGATGAAACGCTCAACAATTTATATCAGGTTCGACGAGGTGGTTATATTATCATGCCACGAGTTGGGCGAATCGCAGTTGCGGGTAAAAATCTGGAAGCTGCTGAAAAGGCAATTAAAGAGGCTCTACAGGTTAATCAAATCAAAGAAACTGCAGTCATGGTCGAACGTCCCCAGGGAAGTGACGTCGCTAACGGCCCGGTTATTTACTTGGCTGGTGAGTTCTTAAAAAACGGCCCGTGGCGAATTCCAGCAGGCGTTTCACCCACTACCGTCACCACGATTTTGCGCTCTGGCGGAGTTACCTCCGCTGCGGATTTGACCAAAGTCAGAGTCCTTAGATTAGTGAGCGGTCAAGCTTTGGTGGAAGAAGTTAACGTTCAGGCGATTTTAGATGGCGTTGGATTAGCTTCGGATCTCACCTTGAATTCAGGGGATATCATCATGATTCCGGCATTTGCCAACGTGGTTTATGTCTCTGGCAATGTCGTTAAACCAGGAACGCTCACATTGTTGCCTGATGATGAGCTGACCGCCTTCTCTGCAATTTTGCGGTGCGGAGGTTTCTCGCGTTTTGCTAACAAGAGTAAAGTTCATGTTCTTCGAGATCGCGGCAACGGCGCAAAACAGATGATTCCCGTGAACATCACGGATTTACAGAAGGGCAACGGCTCCGACGTTGTGCTCGAAAGCAAAGACATCATCGTTGTGCCGGAAAAGTTTTTTAGCTTTTAAAATTCACCTGTGCCTCAATGGTTTAGATTGGTTAATTCGTTCCGGTTCGAGAGCTGCTTTTTTTCTTAAAGCTTGAGAAACGTTTACCGCCAGTTATGCTCTCAATGAAAATTTTTCATTTTCCCGAGTATGATTTCTAAACCCCAAAAAGGTGGTCTTAACAACAGCGACATCATGATGTATGTCGCAATTTTCCTGAAACATATTCGGCTCATTGCGTTGCTGATGAGCTTTTCCTTGCTGCTTGGGCTCACTTATTACATTTACGCTCGGCCCATTTATTACTGCCAATCTCTGGTTCGGCTAAGCACTTTGGATCGGCCGATGGATCGCAGTGTGCGCGATGAAAAAATTTTTTCCGAAAGTACCGATCGCGCTATTATCAAAGAATTAATTTCGCCCCACATGATGGAGCGCACCGCTCGGAGGTTGGGTATTAACGCCAGTGCCCGCGACATCAGCCTCAAATACGTCAAGAGAGTTGATGCTCAACTTAATTCGCAGAAAAATATTATTATCGAGGTGTGGCCTTATTCTTACGACTTAGCCCGGGACTGGGCACGCACGATGGTTAGTGAGTATTTGATTTACCGTGAAGAAAAACGCGCGGAGCGGCGCGAATCCATTATGAAATCATTTACGCAAGAGCGTGAAGAGATGAAGCAGATTATTGATAAAAATTTGGATCTCAAATTTGGGTATCAGGAAACAAATGACCTGACCAAAGTTCAAATTGAATTAAATCGTTTTAAGGAAATTCCTCGCGAAATTTTTGTTGTTAAACGGCGCCTCGCCTTAATGGACGGAATTCGCGAAGCAATTCAATTACCGGGACGCGATACCGTAGCCAAACTTTCTTTGCTCTCCTCCGTGTCGCGTGACTTACAAAATTCCATGGCCAAAGATCTGTCAATTAGTGTCGGACAGGTAATTCCTGGGCAAAATCCAGCCGGAGATTCCGCTGGCATCGTGGTGATTCCTCAGAACGTCGCGAGCAGTGCCACTTCTTGGGAAATTTTGGAAAAAGACCAACGCCGGTTACGCATGGAAATTCAGGAAAAGAGCGTGACTTTTATGCCAGGACATCCCCAGATCAAGGCACTCCGAAAGCAACTTAGCGCCATTGACCGCGGCATGGAGTTGGAATTGGAGTCCACTCTAAATTCCTTCAACCTCGAATACTCCAATTTGCAGGACAAACTTGCTCAATTAGAAAAAAAGCTTCCCGAATATCATCAACTGGCCTATCGCAACGAAAAAATGTTGAAAGATTTTAATTTCTACGAAGCCCAACAACTGGATTATAATAAAATGGCCGGAGACATGGGCAAGCGCATTGATGCCCTTGATTTTTGGTCCGACAAGGAACGGGCTGAATTGCAATTTAAGGATAACATTGAAATTGAAGATGCCCCTCTTTCTCCAAACCGGATGAAACTTTTGTTGTATTCCATGATCATTGGTTTGGCTTTGTCCATTGCTATTCCATTTTTGCTCGAATACCTCGATGGAACGGTTTCGGATGTCGATCAATTGGAAGAAACGCTAAAAATTCGGGCTCTTGGGGTCGTGCCAAAAATCACCGAAACACCGATCGACAGTCTGATTTTGGTGAGTGAGGCAGCTCATTCTGATTATCAATTGCAGGAAAACTTTCGCGTCATTCGCACAAATTTAATTATGAGTTCGGAAGATCCGAATTTACCTCAAGTGATTCTGGTGACGAGCGCGATGCCGCAGGAAGGCAAAACCGTGGTGTCATCAAACTTGGCGATGTCCTTTGCGATTAAAGGCGAAACAACTTTACTGATCGATGCCGACCTGCGCCGTGGGCGTTTGCATCGACTTTTCGGCTGCCAAAATAAACCCGGCCTCAGCGATGTTTTGCGAGAACATAAATCTTTTGAAGAAGCGTTGCGGCCCAGCGGCCATCCTAATTTGACCGTGTTGACCTGCGGTAAACATTTAAACGCCGCGTCTGAACTTTTAGATACCGCCGCTTTTGCTAAATTTCTTCAGGATTTGCGTAAAAAATATCACCGCATCATTATCGACACTCCACCAGTTCTCGGTCTTGCCGAAACCAGCATCATCCAGCGCATGGCTGATGGCGTATTGCTTGTCATTTGGAGTGAATTCACACCGATGCGGAGCGTGAAATCCGCCATTCAATCTTTGCAAAACAATGGCGCGAAATTTTGCGGGTTTGTTTTGAACCGGCTTGATTTTGACGCGCTGGGAAATCGCTACAAATATTTCTACTACGCGCCCAATTACTATTCGAATTATAAAACTTTGGAAGCACCAGCCAGCCAGCCTGAGAGCTAATATCGTCCAATGGGAAATAGCGTCGCGAGGGGCGACGCGTTGCCCCATTTTGAATGTGGGGACAAAGGCCTGAAACGTTTCAGCGCGCTTTTTGGAAACGGGGATCGACTGTGAAAAGCTCCGCGAATTTTGCGGCAATGATCTGCGTATATTTTTCGGCGCCGAGGTCATCGATATGGTAGCCGTCCGGAAAATGGGAAGCATCCATTTCAAGTTCGCTTGCTTCGAAAAGCTCCATTTGTTTGTCAGCAACGATCTCTTTGATTTTGGGATCGATGGAATACGGTTGCATCATCGGCACGGTCGCGACGACCACTGGCACGGATTCTTTTCGAGCCAAATTCAGCAGCGCTTGCAGTTGATTGTAGCTAGGGGGTCTGATGCGCCGGTTAGTGGAACGGCCGGGCGTGTGTGATTCATTGATTCGTTGGAGGCATTGTTGATAGTGCGGAATAATTACCGTGAATACCCGTGGCTCGATGCGTCGCCGACAGGCGTAAACCGCCGAATAATGTGCCAGCAGCATTTCGATTTTATCGTCAATGCTATTAGTGCGGTCGGCGAGAAAACGTCGCAGATCTCCGTTCTTAAAAAAATAGGCGCCCATCGTGCTGGGATCAATCGGCAGATCCACGAGATGCGCCCGGCCTGTGATAACCACCAATAAATCGGGGAGCAATCGCGGTTCCGCAAAATACGTTTTGAAGGCGTAGTACCATTCGTTGATACGAGTGCCATCGGGATGTGCGCTACCGACGGTAATGTTTCCAAAGCCGTGACGCTTCATTTCGCGCACGAAAACTTCAGGATTTACGCTGACGCGGGTGAACGAATTGCCGAGAAAAAGAATCCGCAA
>JBKJOZ010000105.1:0-18563 GCA_046595315.1 Limisphaerales bacterium | reverse complement strand
AGATTCCAAGCGATCGAGCCCCAATAAAATTTCGTTTTCCGCGAGTTCATCGTGGTCGGCCTCGGTCAGTAAACTTTTAGATTTTGGCGAGGCGGGAAAAACCGATTCGTTCAGCCCCAACACAAATGCCAAGCGCAAATCCGGATTCCGCGATCGGTCAATTGTCCCAACCAAAACTTGGTCGAGCGCGGGCGGAATTGCCCCGGCGGTCAGGCCGCTCAAGCCGGATTCCAAAATCGGCAACCACTCGTTCAAGCGTAGCGATTCATTGGAAAAGCCGAGGGTGACATTTTCCAGCCAGCTTTGCAGTTGTTCCCAAACCGTGGCATGCAGCGGATTTGACTCGGCCCATTTTTCAAGCGTCTCCTGAATTTCTAAATCTTCCCACAATTCGCGAATGGCTTTGGCGAGATGCAGACCTGTGGGAGAAAACTTTTGCGCGGCGATCACACTTGTAAATTTTTGAAACGGCGGAACCACGCGTTGCCGGAACCGTTCGAGATGTGGCCGGGCCTGCTGTTCGTCGGGGAAATTCAGCGGGCTCAGCCAAGCGTCGTTTTTCCAGCCACGCGCCAAGGCTTCATTTTCTAGTTGGTCGATCGACGTTTCGTCGTGGCTGACCAAGCCGGTTTTCAGGGCGCAAAAAAAGTCGTCGTGCTCCCAACCAAATGCCGACAACCGCAACGCGCTCCGGGTCAACTCAGCCAACGGATGATGCGCAATCGATTCACGTTGATCTAAAAAAAACGGAATATCGTATCGCGCAAAAACCCGTCGCAACATGTCGTGATAGCCTTTGAATTGGCGAAGCAAGACAGCGACGTCACGAAAACGGCCGCCCGCTCGAACGAATTTTAATATCTCATGCGCAGCGAGCGTCGCTTCGCCTTCGGGATTCAAACAAGTCGCCGTCCGAATCGATTTTTCGAGGGAGTGTTCCGCAGAATCCACAAACGGCTGCGGCGTGATCCACTGTTTTTCGAGGTGGCGCAACGCAGCGGAATCAGCGAAGCGACTGTTGGCCACATCGCGCAACAGATTTTCAACTTTAACGTCGCAATCAGGAAGCTGTTCAAGGCGTTCGCGGCATTGTTCAAACGTTTTATGAACACTCGACCAGATCGATAGCGCGGAAACTTTATCGGAGGGTTGTTCGAGGCAAAAGGCGAGTGTCGCTTCGTCACAACGCGGCACAAACGCAGCCAAAAAATTTAATTCCTGCGGCGTCATTTCCGCAAAACCATCGAGCCACAAACCAGCCACGTGGATTTTCAGGTTTTGTTTGCTCCGCAATGCTTCCGTCGCCAAATCGAGCAACGAGTTGGCGTCTCGCAATTTATTTTTCTCCAGCCAATCGAAATACAGTTGGAACAAAAAACTGAGATCCTGAAGTTTGGCGCGGAGTTGCGTTTTAATTTTCTCAGAAAGTTTGTGCAACGTTTCCGGCGAAAGTTGATGCCTTTGAAATTCGCGCAGCACCAGGCTGAGTTGTTGGGCGAAGCCGGGCATACGCGCGCTGGAGCGGAAAATTTTGAGCTTTTCTTTATTTTGCAGAAGCAGCGCGCGCAAGACCATCACGCGGCCTTCTTCCGAAAGCGCATTCGAGAGCGACCGATGCAATTTTTCGAGAATAAATTCGGCGAGCCGCTCGAAAGAAAAAATCTGGAGCCGCGTGTAGCCGGGCAAAGATTTATCGGCCAACAGCTGACGCTCCAATTGAAACGTCGCCTGCTTGGGCGCGAGCAGAATCAGCGGTGGGCCGTCGGGCGATTGCTTCAATGCGGCGCTAATTTCCGCGAGGCAGCGGAACGTTTTGCCGCTTCCCGCTGGGCCAAGAAGGAATCGCGTTTGCACAGATTATTTTTCGCGCAAAGAGGCCAAGGCGCAAAGAACTATTTTAGTTCGCCAAAGCTGGAAACAGTTTCTCGCTCTTTTTCGAAGAGTTGCACCGGCCGTCGTGACCTCAAAGATTCCCCGATGTGGCAAATCTCCGTTCCGCTGATTGTTTGCTATCCGCATGACTTATATTTTTTTGGGGCATGAAGATGACGGAGCGGTCAGCGTTGGCGTTGAACCAACCGAATTTTATTAGGAGAGTCGATATGAAGAATGAACCACAGTCGGAAGTCCAACGAGACGAGACATCATCGAATCAAAAGCAAAAATCCAAAGAAACTGCTGCGCGATTCTCGGCCGACAGCCCCGTGCGAAATTCAATTTTGTTGAAACTGAAACGAACGGGAACCCGCTTCAGCCCACTGCACGAATGGTGATCAAGGCTCCACAAAAACGGGCGTCCCAATTCTGATGAGACGGACCAAATATTCCGCGTTCCAATTGGCGAGTCGAAAACAGCCGTGCGATTCCGTGCGCCCCACATCTTCTGGTTTCGGCGTGCCGTGAATTCCGTAACCCGGTTTGCTGAGACCAATCCAAACGGTGCCGACCGGGTTGTTCGGTCCTGGCGGCAAAATCAGTTTTGTTTTCAGGCTGCGCGCCTCGACCGATTCGGGGAAATTTTCTGGATTAAACGTGTAATCAGGATCGGTCGCGACTTTTTCCACAACCAATTCGCCGACTGGTCGTTTCTCCACTTTCTGCGCAATGCTGCATGGGAAATGCGCGATCAAATTTGTTTCGGTATCAAACACCTTCAAATTTTTCGCCGACAAATTTACCCGCACAAACGCAGCCGTTTTTGGTTTCGGTTTTTCCAGGGCAGGAACGCGCAAAATGGTGCCAGCCAACCCATTTGTCCAACTGGTTGACGGATTGAGCAGCTTGAGAAAATTGGGACTGCAACACGACTTTTCTGAAACCAATTCCAAAATGGTTTCGTAGGCCAATTGGGTTTGTTGCGATTTACTCCACCAATTTGTGCCGAGCGGTTGCAGGCGCGCGAGATCGTTCGTGGTGACGAGAAATTCACCGTAAGGGGGCGCGGTCAAAAGCAGTTTTATTTTGGTCGAAAAATCCAGCTCGCCGGTCGTCGGCAAACCTTCGCGCGCTTGAAATGCCTGCAACGCGGCGCGGGTTTGAGAGCCAATGGCGCCGTCGATGGAACCCGCAGAAATTCCCTGCCGCGCGAGCGCGAGTTGCGCCTCAAAAACATTTTGCACGGGTCGTGGCGCGAAACCCGAAGAGGCAGAAATATTGGTGCGGACGACCGGCGTAACGGATTGGGTTTTGACGAGCAACACCGAGACGACGTTGGTCAATTTGTTCGGCGATAAATTGGTTTTGGTCATGACCAAAACCTGGGTGGACGAAGAAATAGATTTTTTCGCACTGGGCTCCGCAAGCAGCTTGGTTTGGATTTTTTTAACCGGGTGCGCCGACTTTTCAGAAAACCAAATACCTACGAGCACCAAGATGCCAATAACTATGATGGTGGCAAAAAATTTATTGCCCGGCTTTTTTGTCTGGGTCGGCGGGACTAGTTTGAGCAACGGCACGGCGGGAGTTTAGACAAAACTTTGCGGCGCACAATATGTCATCGCGACGAATCGTTTTTACGCGCCGACCTGCTGTTTGATTCGGTCACAAATGCCTTTGCTCAATCGTTCCAACATCGCAGCGTCGCGGCCCTCCATCAAAAGACGTGCTTTCGGTTCGGTGCCAGAATAGCGGAGCAAGACGCGGCCTCCGGCGGGTTTCACTTCGGCTTCGGCTTGCGCGACGATTTCCAAAACGCCGTCGAGTTGATCAAACGGTTTTTTTTCGCGCACACGAACGTTGGAAATCAATTGAGGAAATCGCGTCCAGCATTGGACGAGTTCGGACAATGGTTTGCCTTTGGCTTTCATGATCCGAAGAATTTGCAGAGCAGCCACCAACCCGTCGCCCGTCGAGCTGTAATCGCTGAAGATTAAATGGCCGCTTTGCTCGCCGCCGAAATTGAATCCGTTGCGGAGCATTTCATCGATGACATTTCTATCGCCCACCGGAGTGCGAACCACATTTCCGCCCGCTGCACGGATGGCGGCGTCCACGCCAGCGTTGCTCATCACGGTGGTCACGAGGGTTTTTTTTGCCAATGTGTTTTGCGCGAGCATGTCGAGTGCTGCGATCACCATGATGTCGTCGCCATCAATGACAGTTCCTTTTTCATCGCAGAGGATGACGCGGTCCGCATCGACGTCGTGAGCAATCCCGATGTCAGCCCGCATTTCGCAAACTTTGCGGGCGAGATGTTCGGGATGCATCGAGCCGCAATCTTTGTTGATGTTCGTGCCGTCGGGCTGATTGCCGAATACAAAAACTTCGGCGGCCAGTTCGCGCAAAACGCAAGGGGTCGATTTGTAGGCGGCACCATGCGCGCAATCGACGACGATCCGAACCCCTTCCAACGTCGAGCCGCGCGAATAGGAAGCTTTGGCAAATTCAATGTAGCGGCCTAACGCGTCATCGATGCGAACGGCTTTTCCAATTTTACCGGCGGTGGGGCGGATGTTTTCAATCTGACCGCTGAAAACGAGTTCTTCGATTTGATTTTCGATAATGTCATCCAGTTTGTAACCGTCCGCGCGAAAAAATTTTATTCCGTTATCGTCGTACGGATTGTGCGAAGCCGTGATGACGATTCCGGCATCGGCCCGCAAGCTGCGCGTGACGTAGGCGACGCCCGGCGTGGGCAACGGACCGATGAACAAAACATCGACGCCCATCGAGAGAATTCCTGAGGAGAGTGCGTTCTCCAGCATGTAGCCGGAAAGACGCGTGTCTTTGCCGATGACAATCTGATGGCGACCGCGACCGCGTGGTTGGGTTTCGAGATGTTTGAAAACGTGGGCAGCGGCGCGCCCGAGTTTCAGCGCGGTTTCAGCGGTGACGGGCTCGACATTGGCGGTGCCGCGCACCCCGTCCGTTCCGAAAATTTTCTTCGGCGATGTCATCGCCTAAACTACATCAAAAAAAAAATTAAGGCGAAATTTGTTCGATGTTGACGGCGCGTGGGGAGACGTGGATCACAGTCACGCCGCTGGGAATATCGAGACGAATTTGTTGATTGGTTTCGCGCGAGGCGTGGACGTTTGTCAGATCGACAAAAACTGAAATACTTTTCGGCGTGATGTCCCGCAAAATGGCTTCCTCGCCGGTGATGGAAACCTCCACCTCTTTGGGATCGACCTTGAAAATTCGCGCGTCGCCGGGTTGGGTCAAAATACGAACCGGGAGCCGGAGAAAATCCTTCGTCGTCGGGTTGGTGATGGGATTTTGTGGGACGCGAAAATTATTTTCGATGCCGAAATGAATCGCGAACCAGATGAGCGTGGCCAGCATAAGCGAAAAGAGCTTAAGCCAAAAGTTGTGCTGGATGAAGGCGCGCAAAGGCATGTTATTCAGAATCAGTTTTGGTGGCTACGGCTGAACTCGGCTGAACGCGATGGGCGGTCCAAGAGCGAACCCATTCAAAAATATTGCGCGATTTGCTGCGCGAAACCAGCACGGACGTGAGGAACGCGCGGAGTTGTTCAAGCGTAATTCCGCGGACGAGTTGACTTTTGTAGGCGTAGGAAATCGAGCCGGTTTCCTCAGAAATAATGACCACGATTGCGTCGGTTTCTTCGCTCAAACCAATTCCGGCGCGATGCCTCGTGCCGAGCGAAGGATTTAAATCCTGTCGTTGGGTTAGCGGAAAAATACAAGCGGCGTAAGCAATCCGGTCTCCTTTAATAATTACCCCGCCATCGTGCAGCGCGTTGTTCGGGAAAAAAATTGTCTCCAACATTTCGGGCGTCGCTTCGCAATCGACCGCGATGCCGGACTCCACTGCTTCTTGAAGATGAATTGATTGTTCGATGGCGATGAGCGCGCCGATGTGGACGTCAGCCAGGCGCTCGGCGGTTTGCACGATCACTTCAATATTTTCTCGTTGTTCGCGGGTGGTATTGAAGAGCGGTTGATTTCCGAGTTCCGCCAAGATTCGCCGCAATTCCGGTTGGAAAATAATCAAAACTGCGACGGCGGAAAATGCGACAAAGGAACGAAGCAGCCAATTGAGCACCTCGAGTTTGAGGACGTAAGCGAGAATCGTCAGAGTTAAAAGTACGACGACAAACCCATAGACGACGGGTGCTCCGCGAGTGCCGCGCACGAAATTGAAGGCGTGATAAATCGCAACGGTGAGGATGATCACCTCCAGCGCTGGTCGCCAACTATCTTTTAGGATGTGCCAAAGGTCCATGACTCAATAAATTTTCCGTCATCCGAATTGCCTGCCGCGTAGCCGTCACATCGTGGGTGCGGATGATTTGCGTGCCGGATTGCACTGCCCAACATTCGCAAGCCAGGGAGGCCGACAAACGCTCCTCCACTTTTGCCCCGAGCAATTGGTTGATAAAAGATTTCCTCGAAACTCCCAGCGCCATCGGGCGGTTCCACTTTGTAAAACTGCCCAAGCCCGCGAGCAACTGTAAATTATGTTCCAATGATTTTCCAAAACCAATCCCGACATCCAAAACGATTTGCTCCATATCGACACCGGCGGACGTCAAACGACTCAAACGTTCTTGAAAAAATTCATCCACCTCCGCGACGACATCAGCGTAATCGGGATTTTGCTGCATGGTCTGCGGAGTGCCTTGCATGTGCATCGTAATGTAGCCCGCCCCGGTTTCCGCAGCGATTTTCCACATCGCATCATTGGCGCGATTGGCGGCGATGTCATTGATAATGCTGGCTCCATTTTCAATGGCGGCGCGAGCGACGGCGGGCTTAACCGTGTCGATGGAAATCGGGATTTTTATTTTTCCAGCAAGCTGTTTGATGACGGGAATGACGCGGCGCAACTCTTCTGCTTCGTCAACCGGCGTGGCGCGTGGACGTGTCGATTCGCCACCAACGTCGATAATGTCTGCGCCTTCCTCGACCAGTTTCAAGGCGTGTTGCGCGGCACGGTCTGGCTCGAAAAATTGTCCACCGTCTGAAAATGAATCCGGCGTCACATTGACGATTCCCATGACTAACGTGGGACGGGGAAAAATAAATTCAAATTCTCGGGCGCGAAAACGCATCGCGCCCACCATCGTGCAAGAGGCAAAGGCTGTCGAGCTTCTGGAATTTCGCGCCTACTGCGCCACGACCACGGTCGTTGCCTTCCAGTTATCCATTCGGTCGTTGTAATTGGATTCCTGCGCCGCGTTTTGTAGAAAAACCCGGCCTTCGACGCGGTAGTTTCCTTGCTCAACTCTGGCCTCTTCACTCGTGACGGAAAGGGTTTCGCCCGCCGCTAATCGCGCGATTTTTCCTTCGCCCAGTTTTTCGCCTTTCCCGCCGATCAAGAAGGTGTAGGTGAGATTTTCCAACGGTTGATGGCCGACATTTTTTACTTTCATGGCCACTCGCCAAGGGTGAGGCGCAACCGGCTTGGCGGGAGTCGCTTCAATCGAAACCACTTTGACCAACTCGGTGGACGCCGCCGCCTTCAAGCTTGGGTCGTAGTGCGCAGGCGTGGAGCAACCGTTCAGAAAAAAACCGATGGCGAAAAGACCGAGGATATTTTGTAATTTCATATGGTGCGTTGGTTCCCGATTCTTTAATCAAGTTAAATTCTGCCTGACGCTTGTCAAATGAAGCATTCACTCGTCTCAATAAGTCTCGGCCAGTTCAATTTTTTTGGAAATTTGAATCAGCTCGATTTCGTAACCTTCTGGCGCATCGATAAACGCAAATCCGCCGCTGCCGTCGGGACGCAGAGTGGGACCATCGGAATATTTTAAGCCCAACGAGGAGAGATGTTTTCCAAATTCTTCGAGGCTATCGATTTCAAAAGCCAGGTGCGTCAGGTCAGGCTGCACTTCGACTGGTCCTGCATTTGGAAAATGGCAGAGCTCAATCAACTCCTCGCTTTGAGGCGTTTTCAGGAAAACCAACTCAGAACCACGCGGCGATTTATGGCGACGCACCTCGGTCAATCCCAACACTTCTTTGTAAAATTTCACCGAGCGCTCCAAGTCGTTCAAGCGATAACGGGTGTGCAAAAGTTTTTTGGCAATCATGACAAGAAAATAGCATTCGCCCACGCGCTGTCCGCAAGGAGGTTTTTAGAATGTTGCCAATCTTAGGCCTAATGGATTTTCGTAATTTCTATTCCGTGGAAATCCGCTTGCCCGAAGGAACCGTTTTTCAGTAGGAGTTGTTCGTGCGCAAAACCATTTTCTGGTTCGGGCTGTTTTTGTTGGCGACTCTTCCAAGTGCGCTTGGGCAAATTGACCCCGAAAAGCGCCAGCTTTTTCAATTTGGCTACAACCAGCCAATTGAGGGAAAAGGGCCGATTTCCGGCTACGCCTTTTACTATCATAATCAGCCAAACTTTTTGCGCACCAACGTCACGCTGCGCTTGGCCATCGCCCCGGTTTATCTCGATTCAGAAGTGGGATTTGCCCACGCGCTGGGTGAACAAACCGATTTCGCGGTCGGCGTAGCGGGCGGTGGTTTTGCGGACAGTTATTCCGAAGTGCGCAGCGGAAAACTTTTAAAAGACGAATCGTTTGCGGGCGACGGCGGGGAATTGTCCGCGAGCATCTATCATCTGTTTAATCCCGAACAAATGATCCCGCTCAACGCCATTTTACGAGCCGGTGGCCACTATTCGACTTATCACAAAAATTCCGACACGAGCGATGCGTTTGAACTGCCCGAGGACCGCACTTCGTTCAACGTGCGCGCCGGCCTGCGCTGGGGCGGCAAGGAACCGGTCATGAGCCCGGATTTGGGAATGGAACTTTCCGCTTGGTATGAAGGCCAATTTCGCACCGAGTATGGAAAATACGGTTTCAACGGCGACCGCGAAGTCCGCCCCTCTTCCCATTTATTTTGGGGACGCGCCCTCTTGATTTATACGCTGCCCAGATTAAAACACAATTTCAGCCTCAGCCTCACGGCAGGGACGAGTCTCGCGGCTGATCGTTTCAGTTCCTATCGTCTCGGCGGCGTCTTGCCGCTCGTCGCCGAATTCCCGCTGTCATTGCCCGGATATTATTTCCAGGAAATTAGCGCGCGCCGTTTTGCGTTGTTGAGCGGCCAGTATTCTTTGCCGCTGGATCAAGCCAAACGCTGGAACTTGTCAGCGATGGGAACCGTCGCGGCCGTGGACTACGTCTCCGGTTTGAGCCAACCAGGCAAAATCCATTCCGGCGCCGGGCTGGGGATCGGTTACAAATCAAAAAACGATGCCTGGGAAATCGCGGCGACCTATTCTTACGGCTTCACCGCCATTCGCTCCCATGGTCGCGGCGCACAAAATATCGGCCTGATTTTTCAATACGATCTGGAAGCGCGCCATCGGTCGCGCGCGCGCTATCTCGATATTGAAAACCCCGTCAAATCGCGCGTGCTATTTCCCCTCATCGGGGAATAGTTTTCCAATCGTCATTTAATTATGGAAAATCTCCTTGCGGCACGCCGCCAATTTGCCAGTGACAATTATGCCGGAATTTGCCCGGAAGCATTTGCCGCATTGACCGAAGCCAACCACGGTCACGCCAAAAGTTACGGGAACGATCCATGGACAGAAAAGGCCGCGAATCTCATCCGTGAAATTTTTGAGACGCGCTGCGAAGTGTTTTTTGTTTTCAACGGAACTGCCGCCAATTCGCTGGCGCTCGCCTCGCTCTGCCAATCCTACAACAGCATTCTTTGCCATGAAGCAGCGCACATCGAATCCGCCGAGTGCGGCGCACCGGAATTTTTTTCCAATGGTTCAAAAGTCCTGCTGTTGCCTGGTAAAAATGGGAAAATTGATCCCGCCGCCATCGAAGGCGCGGTCAAAAAACGCACGGACATTCATTATCCAAAACCGCGCGTCCTCAGTCTCACGCAAGCCACCGAAGCCGGGACACTTTATTCTTTGGATGAATTAAAAATTTTAACCGAAACCGCGAATAAATTCGGCCTGCGCGTTCACATGGACGGCGCGCGTTTTGCCAATGCCATCGCTGCGCTAAAAGTCGCGCCCAAAGAAATCACCTGGAAATCCGGCGTCGATGTCCTTTGTTTTGGCGGGACAAAAAACGGGTTGCCCATCGGCGAAGCGGTGGTTTTTTTCAATTCCGACCTCGCCCAAGATTTTGATTATCGCTGCAAACAGGCCGGGCAACTTGCTTCGAAAATGCGATTTATTTCCGCGCCGTGGGTCGGGCTTTTGCAAGACGGCGCGTGGCTTCGTCACGCCGCTCACGCCAACGAGATGGCGGAAAAACTTGAGGCGGGCCTTCGCAAAAATCCTGATGTTCAAATCGCATTTCCGCGTCAGACCAACACCGTTTTCGCGCGGATGCCTGAGGTCACCATCACGAAACTTCGCGCCCGCGGCTGGCAATTTTACACCCACGTCAGCCAGGGCGATTGTCGCTTGATGTGCAGTTGGGACACGACCGAAACTGACGTGCAAAGTTTTCTGGATGACGCGAATAATTTATGAATCAGATCCTCGGCGAACTGGAAAAACCGTTCAAAAAAGTGAATCCTGTTTTGAAGGAGTTCAAAGCGTTTGCCATGCGCGGAAACGTCATCGATCTCGCCGTCGGCGTCGTTATCGGAGCGGCGTTTGGAAAAATCGTTTCCTCCATCGTTAACGACCTCATCATGCCAGCGATCGGCCCGCTCACTGGAAAAATAAATTTCAAAGACCGATTCTTCGCAATGAACGGAGAAACCTATCAAACGATCGAGGAAGCCAAAAAGCAAACCTCCGTGGTCACCTACGGAAATTTCATCCAAACCGTCTTCGAATTTGTCATCCTCGCTTTTGTGATTTTTTTGCTGGTGCGATTCATCAACCGGCTCCATCCCAAACCCGTCCCGCCGCCTGCGCCGATGACGAAGGAATGTCCGTTTTGCGTCTCAATGATTTCCTTGAAAGCCACACGCTGCCCGCAATGCACGTCGCCGGTTTGAAGTTGGAAAGTCACGCCGCTTGCGACGGAACGCCCGCCATCAATCGCATTAAATTCGTTTGCGAAAAATTTTCGCGCGAAAGTTCTCCCGCCATTTCGCCTTTGCGCATCACCAAAATTCTCCGCGACAAACTCATGACCTCTGGCAGCTCCGAAGAAATAATTAAAACCGCCAAGCCTTGGCAGGCTAATTCGTCCAGCAGTTGATGAATCTCAGCTTTCGCGCCGACATCCACGCCGCGCGTCGGTTCATCGACAATTAAAATTTCACACTTGCGCGCCAGCCATTTCGCCAGCGCGATTTTTTGCTGGTTTCCACCGCTCAAGGCGGCAACGAGCGATTCAAGCGAAGGCGTTTTGACGCGCAGGCGATCCACATATTTTTGGGCGAGTAAATTTTCCTCACGCCGCTTCACGAAGCCAAAACGGCTCAGGCGATGGAGCGTGGCGAGCGTGGCGTTTTCCCGGCAATTCATCGTTAGAACCAGACCAAGCCGCTTGCGATCTTCGGGGAGCAAACCAATTCCAGCGGCGAGCGAATCATCCGTAGATCTAAGGCGCATTTGGTTTCCACGCACGAAAATGTTTCCACTGACCTGTGCATCCAGCCCAAAAATGGCGTGCGCAATTTCACTTCGGCCCGCACCAATCAATCCGGCAAAACCAAGCACCTCACCTGCCCGCAGCGTAAAATTCACATTAGAAAATTTTCCGGGTGAAGAAAAATTTTCCACGCGCAAAAGTTCCTGGCCGAGCTTTTTTCCAAGATGCTTTGGCTCATGAAAAATGACTTCGCGTCCGATCATTTGTTGAATAACGCGCTCGTGATTTGTTGCAGAAACTTTTTCGGTCACGACATGCTGGCCGTCGCGCAAAACGGTGATGGAATCGCACAGTCGAAAAATCTCCTCCAGGCGATGCGAGACGTAAATCACGGTGATGCCGCGCGTTTTCAGTTTTGCGAGCAGTCCAAAAAGATTTTCGCTCTCCCGCACCGAAAGCGAGCTGGTCGGCTCATCCATGACAATGATTTTAGCCTGAATGCCGAGTGCCGCTGCGATTTGCACCATTTGTTCCTGACCGGTCGAAAGCTGCGAGATCGGTTGATCGACATCCATTTCCGCGCCGATTTCTGAAAGCATCGCTTGCGCTTTCTCGCGCAATTCCTTGCGGTTTACCCAGCCAGCGCGGCGCGGCAAATCGCCGAGACACAGATTTTCCGCAACGCTGAGGTTCGGGCAAAACGCTAATTCCTGATGCACCATCGCAATGCCAAGCTTGCGTGCCGCGAGCGGATTGGCCGGATGAATTTCTGTCCCATCGAGAAAAATTTTCCCTTCGTCCGCAGTAAAAACTCCGGCGAGAATTTTACCGAGCGTACTTTTGCCTGCGCCATTTTCGCCGATAAGCGCGTGGCATCTTCCGCGCTCTATTTCAAAACTCACCTCGCCCAGTGCTAAAACACCCGGAAAACGTTTCGTGATTTTTTGAAAGGAAAGGAAAGACATTTGGCCACGGATTCACACGAATGGATGCTGTTTTAAATATCGGCTTTCAAACCGTGTTTATTAACGTCCATCCGCGCGGTTAAATTATTTCCCCAATTCTTCCCGTAGAAATTCGGGGCGATTGGTCGTGATGCCGTCCACGCCCGCTTCGACCTCCGCTTTCGCCACAGCGACGTCATCCACGGTCCATGTGTAAATTTTCAGCCCGGCATCGTGAACTTTTTTCACGAACGCTTGGTCGATTGGGAAATTAAAATTCAAATCAAGCCCGTCCAGCTTAGCCGCCTTCGCTTGTTCGATCATCTCATCAATCTTCGGAAATTGACCCGTCTTCTTGTCCTTGGCCCAGCTCGACAGCCAATAGATTTGATGTTTGGGGAATCGCGCCTTGGCCGCTTTCGCCACGTCATATTTAAAAGTAATGATCGCTAGTTGTTCCGCTTTCTTGCCCGACGCTTTCAAGACTTTGGCCAACTCCGGTAAAATTTCTGTGCCAATTTTAATTTCGATAAAAATTCGTTTCCCATCAGGTATCGTTTTCAAAAATGAATCCAGCGTCGGAATTTTCTCGCCGTCAAATTTTTCGTTCTTCCAACTTCCCACATCGATCTTCTGCAACTCATCCCAGGTTTGATCCACAATTTTTTTGTCCACGCCACCGACACGTTTGGTGTCGAAGTCGTGCATCACCACCAGCTTGCCGTCCTTGGAAAGATGAATGTCGGTTTCAATCGCGTCGGCCTTTTGTTTCCACGCCAGCTTCATCGAGGCGAGCGTGTTTTCCGGCGCATCAAACGAGGCCCCGCGATGCCCGACAATTTCCACGGCGGAACCAATAGAAGTCGAAATAGCCATAACAATAAGACCGCACAAAAATTTGGGGACGAGTTCTCTGGAAAAGAAATTCATGCCGTGATTTAGCCGTGTTCCGGGCAAATTCTCAACGGCTCTTTTTGCGGGTCGCCGCAAATTATTTGCTTCCCGGCTTGGTTGCAGGAATGGCGGCGAGGTCTGGTGGCAATTTATCGGCGGCGAACGTTTCCACATTCAAAGCGATTAGGCTGACGGTCGGCATTCCGAAATTTAATCCGCCGCCAGACCGATCCACGATCATGGCGACGCCACATAAATTTCCGCCGTGTGCGCGCACAATTTCGATCGTTTCCTGCACACGGCCGCCCTTGGTCACCACGTCTTCCACGACGAGAATTTTTTCGCCCGGCGCAATTTTAAATCCGCGCCGGAGAACCAATTTGCCCTCCTCCTTTTCCGCAAAAATAAATCGCGCGTGGAGTTGCCGTGCGACTTCCTGACCGATTACCAATCCACCCATTGCCGGCGCAATCACCGTGGTCACGCCAAGCGGCTGAACTTTTTCTGCCAAAGCCGCGCCCAGTTTTTCGACGAGCGGCATTTGTTCGAGCGCCAATGCGCATTGGAAAAATTGGCGGCTGTGCAATCCACTGCGCAGAACAAAATGGCCTTCGAGCAATGCGCCGGTTCCCCGAAAAATTTTCAACGCTTCATCTGTTGTCATGCCCAGATTTTCTCGCAAAGCCGCCCAGACGCGAAGTTTATTTTAAATCCTCAGTTTCAACCGCCCTTTTCTGCTGGCTTCTCAATTCCGACTTCTGAATTCTTTGGGCCATGCCCAAATGGGCCAAATTCATCATTGCAATTATTCTGCTGCCCGCCTGTTTCGGTGCCGTTCGCACGCTGTGGTTGATCTTTCGCGTCGCGGGCAGCGCCGATCAAACCTGGGTGCCGATGCTGGCCGGTGGCGCGTGTTGGGTTTGCGTTTTTGTCCTGCTCCCGAAACCAATGTGGATCTACGTTTTCGGCCACGAATTCACTCACGCACTTTGGACATGGCTGTTCGGCGGCAAGGTTAAAAAATTTAAAGCGACTTCAAAAGGTGGACACGTCGTCGTCACTAAAACCAATTTTTTAATCGCACTGGCGCCGTATTTTTTTCCCTTTTACGCGGCGTTGATCGTTTTCATCTTCGTCATCGGGCACCTGATTTGGAACTGGAAACAATTTGCGGTCTGGTTCCATTTATTAGTCGGCGCGGCTTATGCGTTTCACATCACCCTGACGTGGCACATTCTGAAAACACGCCAAACCGACATCACGGAACAAGGCTATCTTTTTTCCGCCGTCATTATTTTTCTTGGCAATGTCAGCGTCTTGCTCATTGGAATTCCGCTGCTCACCGCAAAAATCGATTTACTCACGGCCTTCGGCTGGTGGCTCGAATGCACGGGCCAAGTATTGCATCGGCTGGGGAGAATTTTTTAATCTGCGCGGGGGAAATCTTCGCGCGCCTGCGGATCCGACCGATCAATCGCCGAACAATTTCTTTAACTGCTCTCGTGCCGCCGCCTCGCGTGAATTAATAATATTTTTTTCGGCAAAGACTCGGCGCGCGAAATCAAAATATTCACAGAAAGTCCCCGTGTGTTTTTCATCGACTGGATCGGCCCTCCGGTCCCGACATTGATGAGCGACGCGCGGATCGTAGCTGGCGCAGTTCAAGCAAACCCGCAAATCGGCGCTGCAACGATGGCACGATTCGCTCCGACCCGGCTGCCCAGCGAGCGTCCATTCCCATCCACACTTGTGACAATGGCGTGTCATCACATTCATCTTCTAAAGTAATTGTCCGCGCCTCAACCGCAAATTTCTCAAATCGCGCGAAAGAGTCGCATCAATTGCAAATTAAAAATGTTTCGCGAAAAGCATTTCCCACTTTGAGCTAAAAACTTTACGCGCTAAAGTCAGCGAAAGTCGGGCGAAGGTTTGTTTGCGCCCGCCGAGCCATGAAACCGCCGCAAACTATTTTAGCGCCGAACCTGGAGGAAAATTTCTTCGGCGATTCCCATCCGCTTATGGAACAGATCGGTGCATCGGATGCCTTGATGCTGGCGGGCGACGTCAACGCCTCGCTGCGACTGGATCGCGTCACCACTCTCGCCGGACTCAAAAGCTTTCTAGAAAGTTATCGTGCTGACATTCTTGTACCGCTGGAGTTGCCATTAATTTGTCGCTCTTACGCCCATGCGAGCAAAAACGAGTTTTTGGAATTGACTGCGTTGGATCAACAGCTCGTGAGTGAGCCTCGTCTTGAATTTTTTGCGTCCGCCAGTAAACGCATCGGCCGCATCCAACTGAAACGGCTCCGGCCCTTGCGCGATCAACGCGGCTTGCAACGTTATCTTCGCTCCGTCGATTCGGGCGAAGCTCACGCTTGGCACACCTTGGTTTACGGAATCACGCTCGCCAGCTTTTCGCTGCCGCTACGGCAAGGCCTCTTGAACTACTCGGAAAAAGTTTTGGATGGCTTCGTTATTCCCGCCTCCGAACGTTTGGCTCTTACCGAAATCCAAACTCAGGAACTACTGGGGAAGACTCGTTCCGGCATCCCACATGCGATGGAGCTGGCCATGGGAACTATTTCATTTCCTTCGTTGTCAGCCAGATAATCAGGTCCGCGTTTTTTTGACTGGCTCGAAAATTTTTCTCCGTCCAGAATTCGCCTCATGGCAAGCAAACTTTCTCTAGCGGAATACCTTAACGCCGCTGATTGGACCGTCATCATCGTCTATTTGCTCGGCATTATCGGGCTGGGTGTTTGGTTCGGACGCGATCAAAAAAACACGCGCGATTATTTTCTCGGCAGCAAAGATATTCCGTGGTGGGGAATCGGTTTGTCCATCGTCGCCGCCGAAACCAGCGCACTCACCATCATCGGCGTTCCCGCAATGGCCTTCGGCGGAAATCTCGCTTTCATCCAACTCATCATCGGCTACGTCATCGCCCGAATTATTTTAGCCGTCGTAATGGTGCCGCATTATTTCAAAGGAGAAATTTATTCGCCCTACCAACTTTTCGCCGACAACCTCGGCCATTCTGCGCGCCAAACTGCGGGTGGATTTTTTCTTCTCAGCGAAACGCTCGCCGCCGGCGTTCGCGTTTACGTCGCCTGCATTCCAATTCAATTGATGCTCGGCATCAGCATTTTACCCGCGATCATTTTGTTCGTCGTGTTGTCGCTGGTTTACACTTACATCGGCGGCGTCAAAGCGGTGATCTGGACTGATGCCGTGCAGTTCGGGTTGTTTCTGCTCGGCGGACTTTTCACCATTTTTTACATCCCCAGCTTATTTGACGGCGGCATCTCAGAGGTTTTCAAGCTGGCCAATGCGGGAGACAAACTTCACTGGCTCAACACCAACATTTCGCCCGATAAAGGCTGGCTCGGCTGGAAAGCGATTTTTGAAGATCCCATGAACATCTGGATGGGCGTCATCGGCGGAACCGTCATGGTCATGTCATCGCATGGCGCGGAACAATTAATCGTGCAGCGCGTTCTTGCCTGTAAAACCGTGCGCGATGGACGAAAAGCTCTGGCGCTCAGCGCCGTTTTGGTTTTTCCGTTGTTCCTGATTTTTCTCCTTTGCGGCGCCATGCTCTGGGTTTACTCCACCTACAAAACCGATTTATCGCCGCTTATTCCTGAAGTTCGTCCCGGTAGCGGCATCAAGAAAAACGATTTCATTTATCCCATCTTCATGCTCACCGGCGTGCCGCACGTCCTGAAAGGATTTTTAATCGTCGCCATTTTATCCGCCGCGATGTCCTCCGTCAGTTCCGCGCTCACCTCACTGGCGTCTGTCTCCACCATGGATTTTGTGAAAAAAATGTTGCCGCGAAAATCGGAAGAGTTTTTTCTGCACTTCAGCAAAATCTCCACCATTTTTTGGGCGGGAGCGTTGATCTTCGTCGCGTATCTCAGTCGCGAAGTCACCTTCGTTCTCGACATCGCTTTTAAATTGCGCGGCCTCACCAGCGGCGCGTTACTCGGCGGTTTGTTTCTCGCGGTTTTCTGGAAACGCGGCAACGCCGTCTCCGTTATTTCCGGCATGATTGCCTCCTTGGTCGTAATGACTTACTTCAGCCCTATCGTGCAAAATTTGTGGGTGAGCGATCCAAATAAATCGGTGTTGCTCCAAAATGTAGCGACCTTTCTTCAGGAACACGCCGCTGGTTTGAAATTACCCCTCACGCTGGCCTTTGCCTGGTACGCCTTGATCGGCACAGCGATTGTCGTTCTCGTCGCTTTTGCGGTCCGTCCCTTCACGAAAGATAGAACCGCAGCCTCCATCGCCAGCGGAGCGCGCGTCTAACCTTTTGCGTAAAAAAATATGGCCGCGACGAAATTCACATAAATCGCCGCCAGCACATCGTCCACCGTCACGCCCCATCCGCGAGGAAGATTTTGGCTTTGTTTGATCGGCCACGGTTTAGCCACGTCGAAAAGCCGGAACAAAAGAAAAATTCCCAGCGTCATCAGCCAGTTTTTTTGCGAGAAAAAATATTCAGGTGCAGGCCAAAATCCTTTTTGAAAAAATAAAAACGCCAGCCAACTTCCGAAACAAATTGGGATCGCGATAATCTCATCCATCACGATGGAGCCGGGATCGCGTTGGCTCAGAATTTTTTCACCTGCGCCGCAAAGCCAGACCGAAGCGAAAAAGCTCACGAGAATTCCGAGGATAAAAACAAGAGGGCTTTTCGGCAAAAGAAGGATCCAAAACCAAACCAAGCCCACAACCGAACCAAATGTCCCCGGCGCGATAGGGATTCGTCCCACGCCGAAACCTTGAGCGAGCCAGAGAATAATTCCGTTCCTCATGGGTCAGACGTCGTCCAAATACAACGAGCGATTCCGCCACAAATACATCACGCCGGAATATCCAGTCAGCACGACCGCCGTCCACTTTGACAACTCAGTGAACCAAACCACCCACGGACCAAATCCGAAAAGATTGTAACTGAAAAAATTTCCGACCCAGCCCCAGCCCGCATAACTCGCCAAAACCAGAATCGAAATGATGCAGACGATTTGCGAAATGGTTTTGTGTTTGCCGTAACGCTCGGCGGCGAGAACCGTGTTTTTTGATGCGGCCAAAAGACGCAATCCAGTGATAGCCAGTTCGCGCGCCACAATTACAACGACCATCCACGCGGGCATCCATTCCAACGTTTGCCGGGTCGGCGCGCGATCCACGAATGCGATGAACGCCGAACAAATCAAAATTTTGTCAGCGAGCGGATCCATCAAGATTCCGAAGTTGGTGATTAAATTGTCGCG
>JBKJOZ010000097.1:0-13156 GCA_046595315.1 Limisphaerales bacterium | reverse complement strand
AGAAATAAAGGCGTGAATCGTTCCGTCCACGCGCTGAATTTGATCGAGGCACGATTGCATCGCCTCGCGCGCCGAGACTTCGCGTTTAGACAATTTTCCAGCGAGTTCGGAAATGGTGAGTTGATTCAGCATGCAATAATTCGGGAGTCAAAAACTACTCCACAATTTTTGGGACGAGAAAAAGTCCACTGGCCTTGGCTGGCGCGTTGCGCAGCGCCTCCTCGTTTGAAATGGAGGGACGAATTTCGTCCACGCGAAATACATTGATCAATGGCACAGCGTGGGCGGTTGGTTCTACGCCGGTCACGTCCAACTCCTTCAACTTTTCGATATAGCTGAGGATGTTTCCAAGTTGCGCGCCGAGTTTTTCCTCTTCAACAGGTGATAAGGCAATGCGCGCGAGGTGCGCCACATATTTCACATCGAAATCGGACATGGGGAAAAACTAAGGAGCGGACAATAAACTTCAAGGTTCAAAGTAGATGTAACTGCATCTGAGCGAGAAATTATTCCTCATCGAACTTGCGCTTGAGCAACGCTTCAATTTCCTCGAGAGCGGCATGGCCATCTTTTCCGTCAACCGTGACGATAATTTTACTGCCAGGTCCGGCGGCCAGCATCATCAACCCCATGATGCTTTTTCCGTTTACTTTCTCGCCGTCTTTTTCCACAAAAATATCGCATTCAAACCGGTTGGCAGTTTTGACGAACAACGCCGCCGGGCGCGCATGAATCCCCAGCTTGTTTAGCACCACAAGTTCCCTTTCGTGACCCGTTAATTTCTTTGCACTCATCTCTTATAATTAAGTTCCGCCAAACGATATTTTTTGCCAAATAAATTACAAGGGGAGATTCTCTGACATTTGCGCAATCAGCCGGTCATTCAATTCCTTGGCGGGATTATGTCCTGTCGCTTTTAGTTTCGTTTGAAATGCAGCGACCTCAATTAGCCGCGCCAGGTCGCGACCGGGGCGCACCGGGATGGTCACATGCGGAATATCGATTCCTAAAATTTTCACGAACTCGTCATCCATTCCGAGACGATCCACGTCTTTGACTTCGGTCCAGGTTCTGAGAGTGACAATAAGATCAACTCGTTTTTTCTGGCGAATACTTTTCACACCGAACATGGCCGCGACATTGATGATGCCGATGCCACGAACTTCCATGTGATTACGGGTCAATTCCGCGCTGGTCCCCATGATTTCCCGTCCATCAATCAACGTCACGCGAGTGATGTCGTCAGAAACCAAACTGTAACCGCGGTCAATCAGCGCGAGCACCGTCTCACTTTTTCCAATGCCGCTTTCGCCACGAATAATCACGCCGATGCCCAAAATATCGACCATGCTCCCGATGTCCGAGCCGCGCGGCGCAAACAACATTTCCAGCGCGAGCGTCGCGAGGTTGATGAACTTCATCGTGATGAGCGGACATTGGAAAACCGGCACGTCCGCCTTTTCTGCGGCCTGAAGCAAAAGTTTGTCTGGCTTGATATTTCGCGAATAAACCACGCACGGAATTTTGTAATCGAACAAGTCCGTGTAGCGTTTTTTGCGTTCTTCAGGCGGCAACGATTTAAGAAAAGTTGCCTCGGCATTCCCAATCACCTGGACACGCTTGTTCGCGAAATAACGGGTGAATCCAGCCAGAACGAGCCCGGGGCGATTCACAGTAGGTTCGCGAATAATTCGCTTCAAACCGTTTGCGCCCGCGACCAATTGCAATTCCAACTCGCTGGCTTGCTCAGTGTAAAACCGCTCGACTGTGATGACATCGCGTTTCATGGATCAAATATTAAACTCCGGCCCAAGATAAATTTCCCGCGCTTTCGAATCATTCGCCAAAAATTCCGCCGAACCCTCGCGCAACACTTCGCCTTTGACGATGATGTATCCGCGATCAATCAGCTTCAACATTTCGCGGACGCTGTGGTCCGTAATCAAAATTCCCAAACCACGATCGCGCAACCGGCGGATAATTTTCTGCACTTCGTAAACCGCAATCGGATCAATCCCGGCAAACGGTTCATCGAGCAACAGCAATTTTGGGCTCGTAACCAGCGCCCGCGTAATTTCCAACCGCCGTTTTTCACCCCCACTTAACGTGTAGGCTTTGCTTTTGGCGAGACGGGCGAGATCCAATTCATCGAGCAGATATTTCAGCCGAACTTTCCGTTCCGATGAATCCATTTCGCACGTTTCCAAAATGGCGAGAATGTTTTGTTCAACGGTCAGTTTGCGAAAGACCGACGGCTCTTGGGTCAAATAACCGATGCCGAGTCGCGCCCGTTTGTGCATCGGTAAAGTCGTGATGGCGTTTCCGTCAAATTTCACCACGCCTTCATCCGGCTTCACAATGCCGACGACCATGTTGAACGACGTGGTTTTGCCCGCGCCGTTGGGGCCGAGCAATCCGACGATTTCGCCCGCGCCGACATTGATCGACACGCCGTTGACGACACGGCGATGTCCATATTCCTTCACCAAGTTTTCGGTCGTGAGCAAGCTCATGGCTGGAGGTTTTTCAAAATGGACTTCAAGTTATTGGTGGAACTGAGCGTTGTCACTCTATACGGATTGGCGCTGATTTTGCCCGTCTTTAAATTCCAACGAAAAATGGTGGCCTCGTTGAAAAACAAATTATCAATTCTCGCGGTCGGTTTGCCGGTCAATTCCAAACTTTCCGCGAAAGAATCGTAAAGGGCGAGTTCGCCCTGTGCTTGGGAAAATTTCACTTTTCCATGCGCATGTTCGATCTTCTCCGCCAAAACTTTTTCATTTGCGACGATGCTTCCGATTTGATTGGTCGCGGGCAGGAAGTTGATCGAAACGTCCTGGGCGGAAATTCTTTTCAAACCTTCTCCACTGGCGAGCTGTTCAATCTGTTCACCAACGACATTCGTGGTGGCGTGAATGCTTTTCAGAAAACCGGTTTCCACCGAACGATTGAGCGTCAACGCCTCGCAGGCCACGGTCTTTTTTAAAATTTTGGATGGAGCAGCCAAGGCTGGGATCTGTTGTAAAAAAACGCTTTTACGCGCGGTGACGTTTTGCACCTGATTGCTCGGGCTGAACAAAATCTGGAGATAGCCGCAATCCAGACTCGTTTGGGCAAGCGTCGCATCCAGCATTTTGCCGTGAACATTTTCGCGAAACGTCGCGAGGTTTGTGGCGTAGTAAAAATCGTCCGCAAAAATTTCGACAAACTGGTTGGTGTTCGCCGGGATCGTATTCGTGCCGTGCGCGCCCAAAGTTTTGCCAAACAATGTGGAGGGAAGTTTCAAATGAACATTTGTCCGCGCGGCAAAAAATTGGTTTGTGCCGATGACCAAAATTTCGGCGCTGATTTCGTTTTGCTGGATTTTCCAAACAGGGTTTCCCGTCAGCTCGATTGCTCCGCTGGCCGCGTTGTAAATGGCTTTGGCCGCAGAGGCGCGGCTTTGGTCGCTGGCACTGGTGATGACGACGTTCGTCTCCGCCACGATCTCGCGAATGGGACCATTGGTCTGCGGGAGTTTGAAGGAAATTAAATCCGCTGCGATCTCCACGATGGGACCTGCTGCCGCGTTGGTCTTGGATGAACCCAAAAACAAACCGGGCCGGGTCAGTTTTTCGCGGGGCATTGTGAAAATCGCATTTTTTTCCGCCCGAAAAATATTTTGTTTTCGGTCGAATTTGAAAACCATTGCTGTGCCTTCACGCTGGCCGTCCGTCCAAAGTGGATTGCCCGTGAGTTCCAAAAGTTCTTTCTCGGAATTCACCACGTAAACGGCCTGGTCACCCATGGCGCGGCTTTTGTCCTTTTTATTGACGATGACGACATTTTGGTCAGCGGTGATTTGTTGGATCGATTTGTTGGTGCCGAGTTCGATCGTCAGGGTGTTGCAGGTCAGTTCCATTTGCGCATCGTCGACCAGGACGTTCCCGCTGTAGGTGATTAGATTTAATTCGTAAAGAAATTGGAAATGGTCAGCGAAAATTTTCAGAAGCTGGTTGGTGCCGGGCGATGAAAATGCGTTCGTGGTGGAAGAAGTTTTGTCCGCCGATTTCGATTTCAGCAAATCTTTGCGAATGATGGTTTGCACTTTGTTGGAAATGATCAGGATCGCGTTGGTTTGCTGGCAGAAAAATCCTTCGCCCTCGATGTAAAGATTGGTTGTGGCGGTGTAGGCCTGAATTTTTCCCGAGGACGAGGCGACCGAGCTGTTGCGATCAATCAAACAATCTGGCGCAGTGGCGATGAGTTCCACTTCGCTGGGATTTCCATTTCGAAAGGTTCTCATCCCAAATTCCGAGACCCGCACCTGAGACCCGGAAACTTGCTTCGCATTTTGGCCGGTGAAAATCGCCTTGAGTTTCAAAGTTTTCGGATCGTGATACGGAAACTCGATTCGTTTGCCACTGAACCCTTGCGGGGTCTGGGCGCGGAGCAGGGGGGCGACGGAGAGGAGGGTCACGAGCCCATAAAATAAAATGAAGAATTTATTTTTTTTCATGCGTGCCGAGAGAATATTCCTGAATCAACCGGCCCCATTTTTTCTGCGCTTTCAAAATCAGTTCCGCGACTTCTCGCACCGCACCGTGGCCGCCAGCGGCTTTGGTGACGTAATGCGCCATTTTCTTCGCCTCAAAAATTCCATTGGGAACAGAAACGGCCAACCCGGCGCGCGTCAGCAAACAGAGATCCACAATGTCATCGCCCATGTAACAGGTTTGCGCCCAGCTTAATCCCGTCGTGGCCAAAATATTTTCAGCGGCCGCTACTTTACTTGCTTTGTCCTGACTGAGAAAATCGATTTTCAATTCCTTCGCCCGGCGCGACGTGACCGGCGAGGGGCGGGCGGAAATCCAGCCGACCTGAATTCCCTCGCGTTGGAGCATTTTCAAGCCGAGACCATCTTGAATGCTGAATTGTTTCACTTCGCCAGTTTCGCTGATGTAAACCGATCCGTCGGTGAGAATTCCATCGACGTCGCAGAGAAAAATTTTGACGCGCGCTAGTTTGCTGAGAAGAGCTTTGGACATCGCTCAAATTCCTTTGACGGCGGCGTGAACTTTCAAGAGGTTGGCGAGAATCTTCGGCATTTCTCCCAATGGAATCATGTTGGGGCCATCGCTCAATCCTTTGTCGGGGTCGGGATGGGTCTCCATGAAAATTCCATTCGCACCGACGGCCAATGCGGCGCGCGCGAGCACAGGCGCAAATTCGCGTTGTCCACCGGAACGATCGCCCGCGCCGCCGGGCAATTGCACCGAATGCGTCGCATCGAACACCACCGGAAAACCAAACCCGCGCATGACGGGAATCGAGCGCATATCCGCGACGAGATTGTTGTAGCCAAAAGTGGTTCCGCGTTCGGTCAGGAGAATTTTTTTACCACCAGCACCGACCGCTTTTTTGGTGACTTGCCCCATTTCCTGCGGTGAAAGGAACTGGCCTTTTTTAATGTTCACAATTTTGCCGGTGCGAACGGCGGCTTCGATGAGGTCGGTCTGGCGACAGAGAAAAGCGGGAATTTGCAAAATATCGACAACCTCCGCGGCGGCTTCGATTTGTTGCTCGCTGTGAACATCGGTGAGAATAGGCAGATCAAATTCAGCGCGAATTTTCCTGAGAACATTTAGTCCCGCTTCAATTCCGGGTCCGCGAAACGAATTCCCTGAAGACCGGTTCGCCTTGTCATAACTGGCTTTGAAAACGTAATTGACGCCCAGTTTGGCGCAGGTTTTCTGCATGGCGGCGGCCACTCGAAAACAGAGTTTCTCGCTCTCGATTACGCAGGGACCGGCGATGAGGAAAAGGCGTTGCGCTGAATTAATCGATTTCCAAATGGCATTGTCGTTAAGCACGCGGAGGTTTTAGCAGCGACCCATCGGAAAGTAAATGGCAGGCGGAAGCCACGGATCTACGCCGATGAACAGGAGGATTTTGCGTTTTGGTTTTCGATTTTGATTTTTGTTGGCATTTATTACGTTGTTTCGCGCCGACTTCGATAAGCAAAACTATTAGGAGGAGTTCAGAGTCCCGCCAGTGGCGCTTTAGGAAGGCGCGGATATATTCAGGGCTAAGAGATTGTATGCAAAATTCCTTTCCAGTTTTGTTGGTGGAAGATGATCTTAATGACATTTTTCTGGTCAAACGCGCATTCAAACGGGCAGCCATTAACAACCCGCTTCAGATCGTCACCGATGGCGAGAAAGCGATACAATATCTGCGCGGCGAGGGAAATTACGCTGATCGCGAGGCTTTTCCGCTGCCCAAACTGATCGTGATGGATATCAAGATGCCAGGTAAAAGCGGGTTCGATGTCCTGCAATGGCTCAAGGACGAAGGCCAGCCTTTGCGGAAAATTCCGATTGTGATTGTCTCGTCCTCTGACGATACCGCCGATATCAACCGCGCGTATGAACTGGGTGCAAATGCTTACATGGTCAAGCCGATGGAATTCCGAGCGGTGGAACATCTTTTTCAATCCATTACGCATTATTGGGGGATGGAATGCGCCAAGCCGGAATTAGAGATCGCTTAGAGATCCAAATGACGCGCTGTTGCTGAAGTGTGTAAAATCCCGCGATTAGCGTTGTCCGCGTGCGCCGAAAAAAATCCTTCTTCAGCGAACTAAATGGAAAGCGAGCCCTTCCGCCCAGCTGATTCCGTCATTCTCAGAATTGGTTTCACTGAGGCAACTTTCAGTAACAAACCGGATGGAACTGATTTTGTTAAATTTTATTCTACTGGCATGAACAGATCCATATTCTATATCATCGGAGTTGTAGTGGTCGTGGTGGTCGTCCTGAAATTGCTCGGAGTGTACTGAACGAAACTTTGGCAATCAATCGCGTCAGCCTTCAAGAAACACCGATCGGTCGATTGATCAAGTAGCCGTTATCCCAGAAAATAATTTCCGCTGCGTGAGTGAGTTACAAAATTGTCCCGTGCGGAATGACGCCGTTCTTGGGAATGATCACGATGCCGTCGCGGATATAATACAGAGCGTGATCCATTTCATCCGGTTTGCCCGCCGGTGAGATGACGCAGTTGTCTCCGATGCGCGCATTCTTATCGATGATCGCATTCTCAATGCGAGTATTGCGGCCTATGCCGATGCGCGGAATCTCTTGCGCTTCGTATTGCTGAATGGACGCCTCGGATTCGTAATAATCGCAGCCCATCAGGATCGTTCGAGTGAGCTCGCAGCCTTCGCTCACCGTGCTGCGCACACCGACCATGCTGTGGTTGATCCGCGCGTGATTGATGATGCAACCATCGGAAATAATGGCGTGATTAATTTCAGCCCCGTTGATTTTCGACGCGGGCAGGAAGCGCGGGCGCGTGAAAATTGGCGCGCTCATGTCGAAAAAATTGAAGCGCGGTAATTCGGAGACGAGATCGAGGTTCGCGTCAAAAAACGAGCGAATCGTCCCGATGTCTTCCCAATAATCTTGAAACACATAAGAGAATACGCGGTGTGACTCGATTGCACCCGGAATAATGTGTTTGCCGAAGTCGGTGAAATCATTGTCCAGCAATTGCAAAAGAACCTGCCGGTTGAAAACGTAAATGCCCATCGAGGCCAGAAATAATTGCTGGTCGTCGCCCTTAACTCCCAGTTCCCCGTACCAATCGCGCGGCAATTGTAACGAGTCGAGGATTGCTGGATCTTTCGGTTTCTCCACGAAACGCGTGATGCGCCGCTCGGCGTTGATCTGCATGATGCCGAGCGATTGCGCCTCGCGTCGCGGCATGGGGATAGTAGCGATGGTGACATCAGCCGCGCTCTCGACGTGTTGTTGGACAATGTGCCGAAAATCCATGCGATATAATTGATCACCGCTGAGAATAAGCAGGTAATCAAAATCGTGATTGAGAAAGTGGTTAAGATTTTTCCGCACGGCATCAGCGGTGCCTTGATACCAAGAGGTGTCGCCAAACGTTTGTTCCGCTGCGAGAATTTCCACGAAGCCACCGGCGAAATGGTCGAACTTGTAACTCTGCGAAATGTGGCGATGCAATGACGCCGAGTTAAATTGCGTCAGCAAATAAACGCGGCGCAAATCAGAATTGATGCAATTGGAAATGGGAATATCGACGATCCGATATTTTCCCGCGAGCGGCACCGCCGGCTTGGCGCGGTCGCGAGTCAATGGAAAGAGCCGCAGGCCTTGCCCTCCGCCCATGATGACTGACAAAACCTTGCTCGTGTTAGGAGACATTCGCGTTTTATTTTCTGCCATAACCCTCGTAAAATTTTTAAAGTTTCTATCGCTGCCTCGGTGCGAGGGCAAGCTACTTTAGAATTTTTGAAAGTCGAACAGGATTCAATTCGAAGGATTGCGGAGGCCCAAAAGGGAACGGAAGATTGAATCAGCGTGAATAAAAGATTAACCTCGCCCGTTCATTCAAGAGGCTTTTATAACCAATGAAAAACCCAATTCAATTTCTCCTGCAAATTGGCTTTGGTTTGTTGCTGTCATCACCCCTCGTCTCATTTGGAGCAGAGCCCCGTGCGACCGCACTGGAAATTCTCGAAAAAAATTGTCTCGAATGCCACGGTGGAAAATTCGTGCGGCACGGGTTGGATCTTTCGACCAAAGAAAATTCGTTGAACCCTGGCGAAAGTGGCGAGCCTGCAATTGTACCAGGCAAAGCAGACCAAAGTTTGTTGTTCAAAAAAATAACGCACACCGATAAACCCGGCATGCCTTACCAGCGCGAGAAATTGGCCGACGACGAAATTTCGGTTCTAAAAAATTGGATAAACGCAGGCGCAAATTATGAGCGGCCGTTGAGCAAAGAAAAATGGAAGAACAAGTTTTGGTCTTTGCTGCCGCTCCAGAAAATTGAGCCGCCAAAAATAAAAAATTCCCGCTGGGTGAAAACGCCGATTGATCAATTCATTCTCGCGAAACTTCAAGAGAAAGGAATGACGCCGTCGGCTCCGGCCAACAAAAAAACTTTACTGCGCCGCATCACGTATGATTTGACCGGGCTTCCTCCGACCGCGAATGAAGTTCAAAATTTTCTTCACGACAAATCTCCCAAAGATTTCGAACGCGTGGTGGATCGTTTGCTCGCGTCGCCGCGTTACGGCGAACGCTGGGCGCGCCATTGGCTCGATGTCGTTCACTACGCCGACACACATGGACATTCGCAGGATCGTCCGCGTTCGAACGCCTGGCCCTTTCGCGATTACGTGATTCAATCATTCAACAACGACAAACCGTACGCGCGCTTTGTTGAAGAACAATTGGCGGGCGATGTTTTATTTCCAGAAAATCCAGATGGAATTGTAGCCACAGGATTTATCGCGGCCGGACCGTGGGACGACAGCTCGCAAGTTTATTTGACCGAAGGCGGATTCGACAAACGACAGGCGCAAAATCTGGATCGCGACGACATGGTGATGACGACGATGTCCACTTTTTCCAGCAGCACAGTTCATTGCGCACGATGCCACAATCACAAGTTCGATCCAATTTTGCAGAAGGAATATTACAATCTGCAAGCGGTCTTCGCGGGAATAGATCGGGTCGATCGTCCGTATGATTTGGACCCGAAAACGAATGCATTGCGACAAGCGTTGTTAAAAAGAAAAACTGCGCTCGACGTCAATCTCAAAGGCAAAGCATTGCTCGCGCCGACGATTCAATCGGAAGTCGCAGCCTGGGAAAAAGAAATTGGTTACGGTGTAATCAACTGGACCGTTCTCGATCCTGCGAGTTTCAAATCGGAAGGGGGCGCGACTTTAACCAAACAATCGGATTTCTCTTTTCTCGCCAGCGGGACGCGAGCAGAAACTGACGTTTACACCATCACAGCGACCACTGATTTGACCAATATCACGGCAGTGCGGGTGGAAGTTTTATCCGATGAAAATTTGCCGCTCAAAGGTCCCGGCCGTTCCGATAACGGTAATTTAACTTTGACTGAATTTCAGTTAAAAGCCGCGCCAAAAGCCGAGCCGGATTCCGCAAAAGTTGTCACGGTGCAAAATCCTTCGGCGGATTTTAATCAAAAATACGATGGCGTGGATTGGGACGTCACCAAGACGCTCGATAACAATCCAAAAACGGGTTGGGCAATTTTTCCGGAAGTGGGTCGCTCGCACTTTGCCATTTTTGAGTTGAAGGAAAGTATCAATTTCAAAGGCGGCGCAGTTTTGACTTTTGTTCTGGAACAAAAATGGAAGGACCATTCGATTGGAAAACTCCGCTTGTCAGTGACGAGCGCGGCACCTCCGGTGAAGGTGAATCCGTTTCCTGAAATCATCGCTAAAATTCTGGCGATAAAAAATGCGGAGCGAACGGATGAACAAAAAATTGAACTGGCGGCGCACTATTTAAAAACTCGCGTCGATCAGCAACTCGCCGCCTTGCCAGAGCCGAAGTTGGTCTACGCGGTCGCGAATGATTTCGCGCCGCGCTTGATTTTTAAACCGGCTAAAACGCCTCGGCCAATTTTTCTCCTCAAACGTGGCGACATTGATAAACCCGCTGAGCCGGCTTCGCCCGGCGCGCTCTCACTGGTGAAGGATTTAAAATCAGAGTTTGATCTAGCTGATTCGAACGACGAAGGAAGTCGCCGCGCCGCGCTGGCAAAATGGATTACGAATCCGAAAAACGTTTTGACCTGGCGCTCCATCGTGAATCGCGTTTGGCATTATCATTTTGGTCGCGGCATCGTCGATTCGCCCAATGATTTTGGCGAAATGGGTTCCAGGCCAACGCATCCTGAACTACTCGATTATCTCGCGACTTCATTTTTAGAAAGCGGCGGCTCGATAAAAAAATTGCACAAAATGATTTTGCTGAGCGCGGTTTATCAGCAGTCGTCGGAACACAACGCGGCGTTCAAAGAAATTGATTCGGGAAATTTTTATCTCTGGCGAATGAACCGCTCGCGGCTGGATGCGGAGGAATTGCGGGATACAATTTTGCAACTGACTGGCAAACTTGATCTGAAAATAGGCGGACCGGCGGACATGCAATTCAAGTTAGACGATCCGGCTCCGCCCGTGACGCCGGTGGTGGATTACACAAAATTCGATGTGGATTCGTCAGCGAATTTTCGTCGCAGCATTTACCGCTACATTTATCGCACGTTACCCGATCCGTTCATGGACACGCTTGATTGCGCCGACGCTTCGCAACTGACGCCGACGCGGAATGTTTCCATGACCGCGTTGCAAGCATTGGCGATGATGAATAATCAATTCGTCCTTCGCCAAAGCGAACATCTGGCTGATCGCGTTAGCAAAAGCGGCAACATCGAAAAGCAAATTGAGTCGCTTTATCAACTGGTGTTGGAACGCGCGCCAACTCGCAGCGAGCTAATGGATTTGAAAAATTATGCGACCGAACACGGCATGGCCAACGCGTGCCGAATTATTTTAAACAGTAACGAATTTATTTTTGTGAACTGAAAACAAGATGGATATAACTAGTTTTGAGCAATGAAGTTTCCTGTTCTTCATAAATTTTTGGCCGTCGCTGTTGCTTTGGTCTTGGTAGTTTATGCTACTCAAGCCCAATCGAATTTGGTGGTTAATCCGAGTTTTGAAACGAACACCTTTTCCACTTCGCCGGGTTATTGTTCTCAAGTTGGGAACGGTCCGATCACTGGCTGGAGTTACATTGGAAATGCGGGGCAAAATCCGGCGGCGGGCGCGAATCCATTTGCCAATAACGGACTTACGCCCGATGGCAGCCAAGTTGCTTTTCTTCAAAATTCAAACGCATCTTTAAGCCAAATAATCAACAGCCTGGTGGTGGGTCAAATATATGAACTGCGTTATTATTTTAATAGTCGCTCGGGCTTTGTGAATCCGCGAATTCGAGTTTTGCTCGATAGCACTATTGTTCACGACTCGCTCGTTCCTCCGGTCAATGCAGCCACCAATTATTATCTGAATACCTTGACGTTCACAGCGGGCATGACAAATACAGTGCTGCGTTTTGAACAAACTGCCAGCGGCGACGCCACTTTGCTGATCGACAATATTACTGTGCGCTCCGTCCCTGCGTTCTTGACCGCCGACGACATTCTTCAGGTGAGCGCAACTACCAACGAAATTATTTTAAAGGTCAAAACACCTGCGGGTCAGATAATCAAAATTGCGGAGTTGGCACCGTTCGAAACAAAATCAAATGCCATCAATTCGTCCGTATTATTCGAACAAATTGTTCCGTCAGATTTGCAGATTCACCTGCCGCGATTCGTTTCGAGCGACCGCATTTATTCTGGTTTTATCGCTGTGCGGACGAACACGACCGGGAGCACTAATCTTTCCGGGGAAATTAAATTTATTGAAGAAATGATTGGCGTTTCCAAATACAACGAATCGTTCCCGACTGCGGCGAGTAAAAAAGGTTTGCAGGTGCAAATGGCGGATGACGCTATCGCGATTGGAACCAAACATGCCGCCATTAATTTGAATATTCCGCAGATGGTGGACATGACTCACGCGAGTGGAAATCCGACGTGGGTAATCGATGGCGAAACTTTTTATTTTAATCAGGCTTATCTCAACGGGCTGAATCTGAAACAGCTTTCTGACGCGGGCATGGTGCTGACTCTCATTTTGATTTATCAGCCCAATTCTAATCCCGCGCTCAATCCGTTCATGCTTCATCCGCAATTTAATTCTGCGGGCAACTTGAGCGCGTTCAACACTTCCACGACGAACGGTTTGAAATATCTCCGCGCCTGCATCGAGTTTTTGGCGGACAGATATTCACGTCCTGACCGGCTCTACGGACGCGTCGTAAATTTCATCGTCGGTAACGAAGTCGATGCTCATTGGTATTGGTACAATTTGGGTTTAGCACCGATGGAAACCGTGGCGGAAGATTATCTGCGCGCCGTGCGAACGTGTCACACTGCCGTGCGAAAAATTTCCAGCCAATCGCGCATTTACATTTCATTGGATCACAGTTGGGCGGTTACCGTTAATAACCAAGGCGATCCGCTCAAAGGTTTTCCGTCCCGAACTTTCATCGATTACTTCGCTGGACGAGCAAAAGCCGGCGGTGATTTTGATTGGCACATTGCGCATCATCCTTATCCGGAAAATTTATTTGAACCGCGCACCTGGCTTGACGCCACCGCCACCACCAACGTGCTCACCAGCCCGCGCATCACGTTCAAAAACATC
>JBKJOZ010000379.1:0-22022 GCA_046595315.1 Limisphaerales bacterium | reverse complement strand
GTTCAAGTTCGGTTCAAGATTCGACAGAATTCACAAAATTTACAAAATTAATTCTGATAATTCTGTCCTGAATCAATCTGCAAATAATTCTTCGTGTGAAAGCGTTCGACCAGTTTTCCCGTCGAGAATTTTCGCGCCCAATCCGTGAGGCGGTTGCGCCGCCAATTTTTGGAAAAAATTAGGAAACGTTTTTTTCACGCACGCCGGATTCTTGATTTTTATTCCCGAAACTTTCAATCCCAGAATAGAAAAACACATCGCCATGCGGTGATCGTTGTAGGTTTCGATTTCCACGCCGTGCAGTTTGGACGGGAAAACCGTGAGCGTGTCGCCTTCTTCAATAACTTTCGCGCCGCACTTGGTGAGTTCAGTTCGTAAGGCGACGACGCGTTCGCATTCTTGAACGCGAAGCCGTCCAAGGTTAGTGAACTCGACTAGCTGATCGTGAAATGGAGTCATCACAATTGCCGTCATGATGCTGTCAGCCAAATCATGAAGACGAGAGAGAGAGCTTGAAGATTGCACGCCAAAAATGGGCATGCGCATTGGAAATTCGGCGTCAATTTGCAACTTAAAATCTGGCCATTTTGAAACCTCAACGGGCAAATCGAGCCGAGACTCCATTTTGATCATTCCATTCACTATTACTCCAGCCGCCCAAAAATAACTTCCGCTCGAAGCATCCGGTTCTATTTGGAAAGTTCCGCCTTGTTTTGGAAAAACTTTAAGCAACTCCGAAGTCATCGCGACGTAAGGCGATTCGTCGGCGTTCTCTCCCGTGATTTTGATCTCCCAATTTCCACTTTTGGCGCAGAGCAAAAGCGCGGAAGCAAATTGCGAACTTTCTCCGATGCTAACGGTGCATTTGGATGCGGCTTCCGGCCCAATTCCGTGAATCGTTGCGGGTAACTTGTCGTTTGCTGAATCAATGCGATAACCGAGTTCGCACAATGCCTTGAACAATGCCGCCTGTGGCCGTTCATGCATTCGCGGAACGCCGTGCAACCGATAAACGCCTTTTCCCAAACAAACAAATGCGGATAAAAATCGCGCGGCAGTTCCCGCATTTCCGACAAACAATTCCAATGGTTGCTGTTCGGTTCCACCAGGGGGAACCAAACCTCCTTTTCCATAAACTGTAATCGTGCGATTACAAAACTCGTTCGGGTCAGGCAGGACGTTCACCATGAATCCGAGTTCCTGCAAACACTCGACCATGATTTGCGTGTCTTCGCTCCAGAGCGCGCCATGCAACGTGACTTCGCCCTCGGCCAGCGCAGCGAGAATCAGCGCGCGATTCGTAATGCTTTTGGAACCGGGCACCGTAATTTCGGCGCGAACCGGTTTTTCCAGCGGAACAATTTCGATTAAATCAGGCAAAGCCATACAGTTAAATAGCCACTGATTTACACCGATGAAACACGGATGTCTGAAAGCGATTCACAATCTGTGTTTCATCGGTGTTCATCTGTGGCCGAAATTAAAGTTTCGAGTCGCTTGCGTTCGCGCGCCATTGATCTCTGCGCTCTTTCGCTTTTTCGAAAAACTCGCCAATCAATTTTTCGTTTTTTTCGTCAAGGGCGTGGCGAAATTCTTCCAGGCCTTCGATGAAAACTCCGAGGACGCGCGAAAGATTTTTTTGGTTCGCGAGCGAAATATCGCGCCACATTTCCGGCGAACCGGACGCAACGCGGGTGGTGTCGCGAAAACCATTCGCGCACAGCAATGCCTGTTCTTTGGTGTGGGTCGGACTCAAAACGTAATTAGCCAATTCTGCCGCGACGACGTGGGGCAAATGGCTGGAGCGGCTGACCAATTCGTCGTGCGTTTCTGGACTCATTTTCACGACACGCGCTCCGACAGATTTCCAAAAATTTTCAAGCAATTCGAGCGCTTCGGTATCGGATTGAGCGGTCGGTGTGATGACGCATACCGCTCGTTCGAACAAATCACTTTTGGCGGCGTTGACGCCCATTTTTTCGCCGCCCGCCATGGGATGACTGCCGATGAAATAAGTTTTTGCGCTGGCAAAAAGCGGTTCGAGTTCCTGAACCACACTGGCTTTTACGCTGCCGACATCGGTAATGATTGCGCCCGGTTTTAGCGCGGAAAGCATTTCATTGGAAAGCTCGCGCATCCGCGACAACGGGGTGCAAAGAATCACGAGGTCAGCATTTTCAACGGCGCGCTTGATGTCGCGCGTGGCGTGATCAACGACGCCGGATTTTTCACATTCCTCGATGCTTCCGCTGCGCCGGACGTAGCCGTCAACTTTAGCCGCGAGCTTGCGTTGTTTGATGGCCAGCCCAAGCGAGCCGCCCAACAAACCGACGCCGATGATTGCGATTTTCTGAAATTGCACCGCGCGGAGAATAGAGGAGAAAAGTTGCGTGAGGGAAGATTGAAATGAATTATCCAGCGCATGAAGCCAAGCGACTTACCTGACGATCAACGCTCCATTGAACTGATTCCAAAAATGCATCGAAGAAATATTCTGTGGGCGATGAATTCTTTTCCTTTTGCCAACGCTGCGAAGTTCGCTGGTCTTGCAGTCGTCGCAATGCTTTTCGTGAACTGCGCTTCTTTCAATCCGAAGGTGAGGGAGCAATCGAAAATAAGTGTTTCTGAAAAAAGCGAGGGTTACGCAATTCTCTACGATTTGGTTTCGGACGAAAAACACATCAGCAAACTTTCCATCATCAAAAGAGAACGGCCGGAATTTAAGTCGTTGATCAAACGAATCGCTGTTGCCGCCAAGGAAACTGCCACCGGTTTCGAGGCATTTGCGAAAAAAGATCCGCAGCTAAATTTGAAGGTGACGCATTTGCCCATGGCGGAACAAAAGGCTCGCGACTCGATTTCTTCACAGATGGGAAAACAGATTTTGACGAGCTCGGGCGATCCATTTGAGTCCAAACTTTTGATGACGCAGGTCGAGGGATTGAATTACGCGGCGCATCTCGCGCAAGTTTTGGCGGAGATGGAAACAGACCTGACGCGGAAACAATTTCTAGAAAAGGCGGCGCAAAAATTTACCGGGCTGCACGACGAAGTTTATCAAATGTTGCTCAAAGCTCACTAAGTAGTGCGCATCACAACTCATCTTCGCGCTCGGCGTAAAATAATTGATAAGCGCGGTCGTAGTCGGCTTCGGGAACCAAAACTTTTGCGAGGCGATTCAGGTCTTCGTCGTCGTTGGGTAAATCAGGATTTTCAAATTCCTGCGCAGCGATGATGCCGTGTTTTTCCAGCATCATAACGAGCATCTCGACGTTGATGATTGGCCCAGTGTAAAAAAGTTTCACGCAACGTAGCCGGTTTTCAGAGCTTCCTGAACGCGTTCCAAGATGACGTCGGCGATGTGCGGTTCGTTACCGATGCTGGCGGAATACCAAACGCGTTTGCCGTTTTTTTCGGTCGGATTTCGCCAAGTGGGTTGGCCAGCTTTGAATCGTTCCTGAACAATTTTTTGCGGTTCGCCGAGCATCACCGGGATGTCTTCAAATGAATGCAGTCCATCGCTGATGAAAAACGGGACCATCACGATATTTTTCGTTTGCGCGAGTTGGTAGCAATCAGCGATGCGCGGGTCTTCTTCCATGAAGGTCGAATGCACCGCCGCGTAAATATTCAGGGCGCGAATTAAATCGACCTGATGCTCAATTGCCTTCCGCGAATTTTCGTTGTTGCCCGTCCCGTGTCCAGCGATGAACAGCGTGGTTTCGCTCGGCTTTGGTTCACGCGGAAAGGGAAATTTTTCAACAACCTCTTTAGCGCGCGCCAGTAAAACGTTCGTCATGCTGACGTGCGTTCCCACGGGGCCGCAGTAAAAAAAAGTTTGTTCGCCACGTTTTTCCACCAGCGGAAAGTTTTGAGTTTTAAGTTTTGAGTCTTGAGTTGAGAAACCGAGTTCGCGCGGAATCACTTCTTCGGTGAAATAACCTTCGCTGATAAACAGCGGCACAATGAAAACGCGTTTGGTAAAAATACCGCGCAAAATCTGGGCGAGATACGGTTCCTGTTTCCAAAACGTTTCTTGAACTTGCGCGAAAATTTTTCGTCGGCGCAATTCGTCCGCGTGTTGATACGTGGGCGCGGCGGAATCGGCGTTCAACGTTGAACCGTGCCCGACCAAGACTAAAGCGGCATCTGAAAAGTTTTCGCTCACACAGAAATAAAACCACCAACTCACTCAGACACAAAGAAAAAGCTGGGGCTGGAGTTGCACCGCAGAGGCGCGGAGACGCGGAGAATTCAGTAAATCAATCTCCGCGCCTCCGCGTATTCGCGGTTAAAATGGATTTTCCGATTGACCCCCGCAGCGGTGCCTTTTACCAATGACACCTCATGCGCAATTATCTCATTTGTTTGTTCACTTTTTGTTCCATCGCGTTGCAGGCGCAAGTCCCCGAATGGATTTGGCACCCTGACAACGGCGCAACGCCGACGAATAACGAGACTCGGTTTTTTCGCAAAACGTTTTCGGTCAAGAGCAAGCCGGATTCCGCAATTCTTTCGATTGCCGCTGACGATGAAGCGGAAATCTGGATCAACGGCAAACGCCAAAGCGACGTGAAGGGGTGGAACAATGCGGTGAACGCCAATATCGCGAAAAAAATTAAGGTGGGCGAAAATCTAATTGCGATTCGCGGTTTCAGCGGAACGGGCGATGCGGCGTTGCTGGCCAAGATTGACCTGAGTTTCGGCAAAGGAAAAAAATCGGTGGTGATCAGTGATGCCAGTTGGAAGTCCGCCGCTACCGCAGAAAATGGTTGGGAGACGGTTGGATTTTCCGGCGGAACGAATTGGGTTTCTGCGAAAAGCAAAGGGAAGCTCGGGGTAGCTCCGTGGGGCGACGTGATGAAAACGGTGCAAGCGACCCGCGCGGAAGATTTGGTTCTGTTGCCGGGTTTCAAAGTTGAGCTGCTCAAATCCGCGCAAGCCGGGGAAGGTTCCTGGATTTGCATGACGACCGATGACAAGGGGCGTTTGATTATTTCGCCGCAACAAGATGATTTGCCGCTCGTCCGCGTGACGCTCGGCAAGGACGGACAAATTAAAAAATGGGAATCGCTGGCTGCGCCATTGCATCAGGCGATGGGTTTACTTTACGCGCACAACAGTTTGTATGCGAATTGCCACGGCCCAGAGGGAACCGGACTTTATCGGCTGATTGACGCGAATAAAAATGATCAGTTCGAGACGAACGAAGTTCATTTTCTGAAAAAAATTCCGGGCGAAGGCGAACATGGTTATCACGCGCTGGTTCTCGGGCCGGACAAAATGATTTACATGATGAATGGAAATCACACGAAACTTCCCGAAGGAATTTCGCCAAATTCGCCGCACAAAAATTATAACGAAGATTTTCTTTTGACGCGCGAATGGGATGCTGGCGGTCACGCAGTTGGAATTCTTGCGCCCGGCGGACACCTGCTTCGCACCGATGCGGAAGGAAAAAAATGGGAAATCATGCTGGGCGGTTTTCGCAACACTTACGATTTTGGATTCAATGCCGACGGCGAAATGTTTGCGTTCGACAGCGACATGGAATGGGAATGGGGTATGCCCTGGTATAAACCGACGCGCATTTTGCATTGCGTGAGCGGCGCGGATTTCGGTTGGCGTTCTGGCAGCGCGAAATGGCCAGCTTCTTATGCGGACAGTTTGCCTGCGGCGGTGAACATTGGACTCGGTTCGCCCACGGGTGTGAAGTTCGGGACCAAAAGCAATTTTCCAGGCGAATATAGAACCGCTTTTTTTGCGATGGATTGGTCTTACGGACGAATCCTCGCGGTTCACCTAAAACCAGTCGGCGCGAGTTACTCGGCGACCTACGAAAATTTTGTCAAAGGCAAGCCGCTCAACGTAACCGATTTGGAGTTTGGCCAGGACGGCGCGATGTATTTCATCACTGGCGGACGCGGCACGCAATCGGGATTGTATCGGGTGAGTTCTGAAGCCTCGGCGACAGAAAAAATGAAATCGAGGGATAGGTTGGCCGCAGAAAAACAATCGATGGAGGCGCGCAAAATACGTCGCAAATTGGAAAAGTTTCACGGAACAACAAATCCTAACGCCGTTGAAACTGCGTGGCCGTTTTTGAAGAGTGAAGATCGGTGGCTGCGTTACGCGGCGCGCATTGCCATTGAAGCCCAGCCGGTTTCCGAATGGAAAGACCGGGCGATCAACGAACCAAATCCTGAAGCGGCACTAACTTCTTTGCTGGCGCTGGCGCGGGTTGGCGGTAAAGAAACGCAAAAAGATTTGTTGATGGCGTTGAAAAAATTTCCGCTCGATTCATTGAGCGAAATGCAAAAGTTGGAGAAATTGCGCGTCATCGAATTGAGTTTTATTCGCCAAGGTAAACCAGAGCCAGCGTTGGCAAAAATCGCGACGGAAAAACTCAACGCGCAGTATCCGGCGAAAACCGAAGCGATGAATCGTGAGCTTTGTCAGTTGCTCATTTACCTCGAAGCGCCGGGCGTGGTGGAAAAAACTTTGGCGCTGATCGACAAAGCCAAGACTCAGGAAGAACAGATTCATTACATTTTTCATCTGCGAAATTTGAAGAGTGGTTGGACGTTGGAGCAGCGCGAGAAATATTTTAGCTGGTTCAAATGGGCGCAACAAAGTGGCAAAGCTGAAGTCACTTATCCGCAAGGTTCGGCTTACACGGTCTGGGCAGATCAGGCCAAAGCGGGCGAACGGCATCCGGCAGATATGATCCGTTGGTTTAAAGAAGTGGATCGCGATTACGGCGACGGCGCCAGTTACGGGAAGCAGTTGGAGTTAATGCGCAAAGAAGCCATCGCTAATCTTTCGGACATCGAGAAAGTTCAGTTGGCGGAAATCATCGGCGGGAAAATCGCGGAAGCAACGCCCAAGCCTGTCGCCAAAGAACGAAAGTTTGTGAAGGAATGGACGGTGGCGGAATTGGAAAAAGATTTGGAAAAGGTTTCCGCTGGCCGAAATTTTGAAAGCGGAAAATCGGCGTTCAATGATTCACAATGCCTCGCTTGCCATCGCTTCGGAAATGAAGGCGGTGCAGTCGGGCCGGAACTTACTGCGGCCTCCAGTAAATACAGTCGCCGCGATATTTTAGATTCGATTCTTAATCCGTCCAAAATTGTTTCCGATCAATATCAGAACCACACCATCAGCAAAAAAGACGGCGATGAACTGACGGGCCGAATCGTGGACGAAAACGACCAGCGAATCGCTGTGCAAGCAAATCCGCTTTCGAACGATCGCATCGAAATTAAAAAGGCAGACATAACCAAACGCGCGGCTTCCAAGCTTTCGCCGATGCCGGAAGGGTTGGCGAATATTTTGACAAAGGACGAGATTCTGGATTTGCTCGCCTACATCGAATCCATGGGCAAACCGAAAGCGGCAAATTTCAAAAAATAATCTTAAACAACGCATCCCAAAAATTTAAAATAAAAATTATGGCCTACACACACGTCACCCAACTGAAGACCGTCAAAAACAAAGTTCAAAAAACAGTGGAAGCTGCGCTCGGTGCAACTGGCGGGTTGCTCCGCCTCGCACCCTGCTGGGTGCCGCGCTCCTTTTTGCAACCGGGCAAACGCCTCAAACTTCACCCGGACGATTTATACGCTTTTGGTTTAAATCGCGGCGGCATCGACGAACGTTGGTTTGCTTCCACAACTCCTTGCGCGAATGAAAATCGCACGCCGGACGAAGGTTTGAGTTATGTGGTGGTAGGCGGAACGCGTTTCACGTTGCAACAAGCCGTCGCCGAATGTGGCGCTACGATTATCGGAAATTCCATCTGGAAAAAATATAAAAAGTGGCCGGTCTATTCCAAATTCTTCGACAATATGGGGCCGATTCCGCATCACATGCACCAGAATCAGGCGCAGGCGAAACTCGTCGGGCAGGAAGGCAAACCCGAGTCGTATTATTTTCCGCCGCAACACAACAACGTCGGCAATAATTTTCCCTACACATTCATGGGACTCGAGCCCGGCACTACGAAAGCGCAAGTCCGCAAGTGTCTGGAAAATTGGAACAAAGGCGACAACGGCATTCAGGATTTATCGCGCGCCTATCGGTTGAAACCCGGCACTGGATGGCTCATTCCGCCGTGCGTTCTGCATGCGCCCGGTTCGCTTTGCACCTACGAACCGCAATGGGGCAGCGACGTTTTCGGCATGTATCAATCGCTCGTCGAAGGCCGCGAAGTTCCGTGGTCACTCCTCGTCAAAGACATGCCCAAATCGAAACACAAAGATTTGGATTTCATCGTTGAACAACTTGATTGGGAAGGGAACACCGATAAAAATTTCAAAGACAATCATTACCTTGAACCCGTGCCCGTGGCCGATACGCGCAGCGAAGGGTTTGTGGACCGCTGGATTGTTTACGGCAAAATCGCGGGCGAGCAATTATTCACCGCCAAAGAATTGACGGTTGATCCCGGTCAAGTCGCGACCATCAAAGACACGGGCGCCTACGGTTTGATCTGCGTGCAAGGCAGCGGCAAAATTAATGGCCTGCCGCTCAACTCGCCGAAGCTCATCCGCTTTACTGAACTGACTGAAGACGAATATTTTTGCACCGAAGACGGCGCAAAACGCGGTGTCACTTTCGAAAACACGAGCGAAACCGAACCGCTCGTTGTCCTCCGCTACTTCGGTCCTGAAGTGAATCCAGACGCACCAAAGATGGGCGCGTATCGGAAGAATAAGTTTTAAAATTCAGGACAGCGTTGCGCGATGGGCGCAGCGCTGTTGCAACTCATTCCAAGCGGATTCATTTAAATTTTGGGCGGAGTTTTCACGCCGAAATGGAAAAGCACATTTCGCATTAGTGTTTGAAATTTCGGATCGGAGTTTAGCGCCCAGCCCGAAGCGATGGAGCCCGCATTGAAAACTTTTCCACCGTCGGCACGTTCCCAATAAATCAATTCACCACCTTGCAAAACTTTCGGTTGGATCGGGCGGAAAAAATAATCGAACGCACTGCCGCCTTTGCTCCAATCGATTTGGCCGTTGGCGAGGCGCACCATTCCCGCAGGATCGAGCGGCACGCTTGCGCCGACCGGGGTCGCTTGTTCCTGAAGCGCCGCCAGCGTGGATGGGCGAACGTCGATTTCATGACCGTTGGCGCGTGGCATTCCCCCGTCTGGACTTTGGCCAAAATTCGCACCGTTGCTTACATCAACTTTCTCAGGGTGATGGAAAAGAAAATGTTTTTCCTGCTCGACGGCGTAGGGCGCAAACATCGCTTCGCCGAACCAGCCGATGGTGTCGAGGCCGATCAATTTCCAACCGGGATGACCGCATTCGCGCAAGAGTCCGCCGCGTTGGCCGTCGTGCGAATGAAATGATTCGCCGCGTTCGTGCGGTTTCATTTGTTCGCCGGGAGCATCGACTTTGCGACATTCAATGACGGAACAATCTTCATTGAAACTGACGCGCCAAAAAAGTGAGTTGCCCGAAAGTGCGATGACATTGCCGTCGCGCTGAAGATAATTTTCCAAACCAAAATAGGCGGGGAGCGACCAATATTCGCTGTGGCCGTTGATGAGGACCGTTTTGTAACCGCGCAGAATTTTTGGATCACGATGCAAATCGAGATCCGTAATGACGTCAAAATCGTAGCCGGCGCGTTCGAGCCAGATTTGCGCGAAACGTTCGGCCCGCGCGAGATGGCTGTAATTTCTTCCGTAAAGCAAGTACGGGTCGGCACCCATGAAAGGCATGTTTAAACCAATTTGATAAGTGCCCTGGCCAGCGGCATGTCGTCGATAAAAGCAATATGCAGGTGGTTCGCTCGGTGAATTCGTTAAACCTTGCGTGGAACAGTTTCGCAGCAACGTCGGATCGGGTTTCGGAAAAGGCGCCCCATTGTAAGCGCGCCAGGTGTTGGTTGAAGTGAGAACAAGGATCGGCGCTTTGGTTCGGCGCGCCGGTTTTTTTACGATGAACGTGATATGATAGAGGTGAGGTTTGCCCTCCCACTCGTATTCGATACGCCCCACATACATCCCGGATTTCGCATCGCTTGGAACTTTGTAATCGTGGGTCGCGCTCCAACCACAATCGTAAAGATCGTCGGAAGCGAAGCGCAATCCGTGTCCGCGACGTTCATCTTTTTTCGGTTCGTAATCCGCGAAGCGCAGCACTTCATGATCAAAACTCGGCCCGCCAATCATCCAAGTGGCGTGATTCACAATTTGGCCGTGATGTCCATTGCTGGAAATATCAGCGACGCGATTTCCCGTTTCTTCAGAAAAGTTCCAGCAGGCCAATACCTCTTTTTTTGTGGGCGCAATTAATCCTCGCTGCTGGAAGCGTTCTGCGATTTCGTCGGCGTGCAAAGGACGATTGTAAATTACCGGCATCGCTAAATCGCCGTCGAAAAAATCAGCGGTGATCCCATCGGCGCTGCCGGCGGCGAGACGCAATATTCCTTTTCCAGCCGGAAATTTTTTTGAAGCGGCTGAACTGGTGGCCTGTTTTCCGTCGAGCCAAATTTTTTTCCTTTTTCCATCCCACGTCGCGACCAGGTGCTGCCAGCGATTTGCCTTCAGTTTGGGATTGGAAGGTGGTGGCGAATTTTTTGACGCGGCTTCATCGATCAAAAATGAAACAACTCCTCCGGGTTCAATCAACAAGCCAAAGTCCATTTGATTTTGCGCGTCGCATTGCGTGATGAGTCCAGCGCGTGATTTTATTTTCGCCGGGCGAACCCAACATTCCAGTGTCAAGCCGGTGAACGTTTTGCTGAAATTCTTTTGCACAAAAACATAAGAGCCGGGATGGATCGCTTGCGGCGTTGGCGCGGACACGGGAAAGCGATGCAGAAATTCGTCAGCCGAAGTGTCGTCCGCATTTTGGCCAAGGCGAAAAATGGAGAGCTGATGCGAAACAGTGCTGCTGATGCGAAACTGAATTTTTTCTCCCGCAAAAATACTTTGCGCGGCGTAACCGTGGATGGCAGGCACGACCCAGCCTTGATGCGGAGGAGTGAAATTTTTCGCGCTGCGTGACCGACCCAAGGCGCGGGATTGCAGGATGGCCACGCCCGCGAGGCCAAGACCTGTTTGTTTGAAAAATTGGCGGCGTGTTTTTGGAGGCATAGCGTTTGTTTAAAAACTTTTCGTGACGCGTTAAATTAGGGCAATCACAGAATTTTTAAGCACTTTAAATTAATCATCGCCATTCACACGCGGAGCCGGAATGCATCGGCTAATGCAATGCAGGCAGGTTAATTTCTTTGCCTAATTCCCCAGCCTCGAAGCTTGTCGCGAATTGCTCAAGCATGTTAATCTTGAAGCGTGTTTTCCCGATATTTTTGTCTAATTAGTTTCCTATTATTGTCCGCGTTCGCCGGCCACGCGCAGGTTAGTAAAGGAAGCCAAATTCTCATCAATCGCGGATTCCAAGTGCAGGGAATCGTTTCGCGTCAAAGCAGTGACGCCTTTCATCTGAGCACTTACTCGAACGCCAATTACACCGCCGTCCATTGGGAATGGGATTCCCGACCGACGGAAATGGGTGCGGCTCCCGGTTTTCCGTGGGCGCGGTGGGTGCGAGACGAAACGGAAATTCCGCCGCGCGCCGGTTTCGGCGAAGAGCCGTATTTGAGTCAGTTGATGATGATCCAGTTGGGCGACGAATGGGAATTGAACAACGACGCGGTTCGCACGCGTTTGGTGGATTGGTTTAATGCGGTGCGCGCCAACTGGCCGAACGCAATTCTTTTTCACAACAATTACGGCGGACAGGTCGGCGACGCTCAATTAGGCGACTTCGTCACGCGCGCCCAGCCCGACATGCTTTGTATGGATGCCTATCCATTTCGGCTCGATGGGGCGGGCAACAAATACGAGACGCTGGTGAATTGGTATAGCGACCTGCGCCGGTATCGCCAGCATGCCAAGGGTGCAAATATTCCATTGGCGACTTACCTGCAAACCTACAGTTCAGGTTCAGAAAACGTCAGTCATCCGTCGCCGTCAGAAATGCATTTACAACATTCCGCCGCCCTCGCTTTCAATTGCAAAACGTTGATTGATTTTGCCTACAACTTCGGTTCGTCGTCGATCTTCACCAATGCCAGCGGCGGGGACAACGCGCCCAACGCGCTTTATTACGAGAAAATGAATTGCGGTCTGCGTGCGCGAAATTTCGGCAAGGCGCTGGTAAAGCTGGTGCCGGTTCCTGATGCAGCGTTTCCTGATTTGCGCACGACGAGCATGATGTTCATTCGCGGAAATTTTGCCGACGGTTCGATTAAACCATTTCCGATCGGCTTCGCTCCCGGTCCCGGCGCCGCCACGGATTGGGCTTATCAACGCAACGATCCATATCTCACAAACAATTGGGTCGTGACGAACAAAGGGACAAAAAATAATGGGCAGCCCGGTGACGTGATCGTGTCGTGGTTCAAGCCGATGGATGAAACTTTCGACGGAGCGGATTACACGAACGAAGTTTACATGATGGTCGTAAATGGCCTCAGCGATTTGACCGGCACGAGCCAGGAATGTTTGCAGGAAATAAAGCTGAACTTTGCCAGCAGTTTGACCGCGTTGGAAATGTTGAACCCGCTGACGGGTTTGGTGGAAGTGCAGTCGCTGCCGCTGACAAATGGTTTTCGGCAATTGGTTTTGAATTTAAATGGTGGCGACGCGGCGTTGTTTAAATTTTCTGACGGCGCTCCGTTTATTGGAGCGCAGTTGACCGGGCCGCCGGTGATGACCAGTCAGCCCGTCAGCCAGACCAGCGTGATCGGAAGCAACGCTAGTTTCACTGCGCGTGCCGCCGGTGCTCTTCCACTGAGTTATCGCTGGCAATTTAATGGGATAACAATTCCCGGCGCGATCACGAACAGTTACACGCGAACCAATGTGCATTCCACCAATGCGGGGAATTACACTTTCGTTGCGAGCAATTCATCCGGCAGTGCGACCAGCGCCGTTGCAACTTTGACCGTGATTTCCAATCCGCCTCCTCCACCGCCGTTTCTTTACGAACCGTTTAATTATACCAACATCAGCGGTCCGGTGAGCAGTAACACGCCCGCGAATTGGATGTATGGAGGCGGGGGCGCCAACGATTTGAATGTCACCAGCGGCAATTTATTTTATCCGGGACTTGTGGCTTCTGCGGGCAACAGCGTTACCAACGGCGGCGACGGTCTCGGAGTGCGACGACTTTTTGGAACCAATGTGTCGAGTGGAACCCTTTATTTTTCCGCATTGTTCAGGATTAATAATCTAGGTCTGGGACTCGGAGCGGGCGGATGGAATGGAGCCGCTTCGCAAGCGGCCATGTTCATCGCGCCGGACAACAGCAGCTTGCGCCTCCAGATTTTTGTTAAATCCAATTCCCCTGCCGGTTACGTCATCGGAGTGGCGAAAGGAGGCATGAACGCAACTCAGACTTACCACCCAATCGAGTTTCATGCCAACGACACAATTTTTCTCGTGGGCAAATACGATTTTACGGTTTCGCCCAATACGGTTTCTCTTTGGATAAATCCGAGCTTCACTAACTTTGCCTCTAGTTCGGCTCCGACGAATTTTATTTCCGCTTCCACCGGCACGGATGGTTTCATGATTGACCGATTTAACATGCGGCAGAACACAATTACGAGCGTCCCCACCGAGATGCAATGGGACGAACTTCGCTTCGGAGATTCATGGGCGTCCGTCACTCCGAAGGCTCCCGCATCGACCACGCGTCCCCTTTTTAATTCCGTCACGCGGCTGACAGGCAATCGCGTTCAACTCCAAGCCAGTGGAGAACCGGGAATTGCTGCGCTCGAAGGCAGCACCAATCTTTTGAACTGGAGCGAAATCACAAACGTCTTCAACGAAAGCGGCGTTTTTCAATTCATCGAATCGACCACCAACTCTTCACCTCGATTTTTTCGGCTGAAACTTATTCCGTAGAGCAGCCAATACGCGCCAACGGGTTTGGTAGACAAAAATCTGTTTTTAAAAAATCTTTTTGCAGCCGGGTCCTTAGGGAAGCTCGCGGATTTTGATTCCTTTGAAATCAATCGGCGCGCCTTCGCATTCGATGCAAATGTAGCCGCTCGCCGGCTGACAATTATTTCCGCCGGAAACTTCTTCGCCGTTTACCCAGAGACGGACTTCGCCGTTGATGCAGCGGACGTAATAGTGATTCCATTCTGGCGAACCTTTGCTCAAATTTTTCCTGGGAAAACTGCGGCCACCACCGGGAGCGGTCGGAGGAAATGGATTCATGCTGCAGTTGCCCACTGGAAAAACATCGCCGTTCGTTGTGAACCAATCTGCTTTTTTCCCCGTCTGCTTTTCGAATTGTTCCGTGTAGCCGTGATCGAGTACCTGCACTTCGATGCCGGATGGAAATGGCGCGTTGATCCCTTTCTCCAAACCGCGAATTGATTCGGGCGACGCCCAAACATAAAATCCTGAGTTGCCGCCTTTTGACAAATGCCGCCATTGCGCGATGAATTCAAAATTCGTGTAAAGGTTCTGAGAGCGAAGAACGCCAATTGGTTGACCGGTGCAATGAATCACCCCGTTCGTCCAGGTAAACGTGTTCGTCTGGCAATTGACCCTCGCGAAATCTTTTTCGTCCAACGCGCGCCAACCGGGTTCACTTCCGTCGATGATTGCTTTAGGAAGCGCGGTGGTCGGTTCGGCTTTCGCAGCGGCGACGAAAAAAAGACCGACACACGCCAAAATAATTCCAGAGAGTTTCATAATCACGGCTGACTTTTGCAGAAGACTCCGCTGCTGTCGTGGAGAAATATTCGTGAATCTGCTCGACAGATGAAACGTCATTAAGAAGCTTTTTGTTCGTTCTAATGAAAAATTTATTCATCAGTCTGTGGCTTTCCATTTTTTGTTGGGTAATTGGTTGCGCGAAAATCGCGCCACCGCTGACGAGTTCAGTTCCGCAAATGCCCGCGCCGCCGGTTCAGGTCAAAGTTGTGGAGAATGGCGAATCAAAAACACCGCCCGAGGCGTGTCGCGGAATTATCGTGGGTCCTGGAGTCAATCAACCCGATCCATTTCCCGGTTACGCCGGTTTTGTGGGCTGGGATTCGCCGATTCGGTTGAAGAATGGCGATTGGCTGGTCGGGTTTAACGCGGGTTATTGGCACGCGTCGGTTTCGACGCCAATGCATTACTCGGCCACTAATCTTGAGGCATATAGCAGAATGGGAATGCCGACGAATGTCGTCGCGCCGACGGGCGGACGCGCGATGATTACTCGGTCCATGGACGAAGGAAAAACGTGGAGCAAACCGGTGACGCTGATCGATTCGCCTGCGGACGACCGGCATCCGGCGTTCGTGCAACTCAATGACGGCACGGTGCTCTGTTGTTTTTTCATTTATCTCGGCGATGAAGAGCCGAGCGAAAATTCTAGGCCTCACATTTTTTTCATTCGCTCCTTCGACAACGGAAAAACGTGGGAGAAAAAACCGCGTCCACTCACCACGCCTTATTTCAACGAAACAGACGGGCCGTTTGCGAAACTAAAAGATGGTTCGGTGTTGCTGGCGATCAATGGTCGCCCAGAAGGTGCGCCGGATCAGTGTGGAATTTTTCGTTCCACCAATCGCGGGAAAGATTGGAAGTTGCTCTCCACGATCAAGTCCGAGCATGACCTGCAGGAATGCACGGTGGCGGAGTTGCACGACGGACGTTGGGTGATGATGGCGCGTCCTGAAGGTGATATTTCGTGGTCCCGTGACAAAGGGAAAACGTGGACGAAACCAGTGACGTTCGGCATGAGACTATTTGCGCCGAGTCTGACGGTGTTGCGCGACGGCACTTTGGTTTGTCTTCACGGCTCGTACGGTGCGGGCGGAATGCGCGTCATCTTCAGCACTGACGGTGGCGAAACTTGGATTGCTCCGGCGAAGAATTATGGGTTTCTCGTCGATAATTCCTATGGCTACGGCAAACCGATGGAACTTCCCGACGGTTCGCTTTTCATTTCTTACATCGCCACGGGCGGGCATCAAACCACCGATGCGCAACAAAACGGCGTGCGCGCCATTCGCCTTCGCATTCGCGCCGACCATTCTGGAATCGATCTGCTTCCCGCGCCCAATCACTAGAAACTCTGGCGCGAGGTCTTTTGGGAACATTTCACGCTTCAAATCCCAACGTTTGACACGCTAGCGGAGTTTCGACATATTTTGCCGCTCAAACGGTTGGTAGGTTATCCAAGTGGCTAAAGGGTGCAGACTGTAAATCTGTCGGCTAACGCCTTCGCTGGTTCGACTCCAGCACCTACCACCATTTTTAAATCCCTTCGCCAAGGTGCGCGCCCGCTTCATAAGAAGTCGCCACTTCATCGCCGAGACCGCCGCCATCCTTGGCCAAAATTCGATAGGTGCGAATTTGGAATGAAACTTTTTTCCCATCGGCTAAACCTTGCCGCGCGTAATCTTCCTTACTGATGCGCGAACGTAAAACCAGGCCGCTCGGCAACACCAATTCCAAGCGCAGCATGATCCCAAGAAAATAAGTGTGCTTCAAAACGGCTTGGTGACGATAAGCCGTGAGGTCGGATGAAACTTGCACGGCGTATGGCCGAAAACCGACGCGCATTTTGTGTCCGTTCGACAATCCGTGCGCGGGAAATTCCAATTCGTGGTGACGCGCCAAACCATCGCGGACTTCGAGTTCGAGAATATTCATCACGCCAACAAAACGCGCGACGAACTCGTTGGTGGGCTGTTCGTAAATTTCGCGCGGCGTCCCGATTTGTTCGAGGTTGCCTTTGGAAAAAATCACGATGCGATCGGACACTTCCATCGCCTCCTCTTGATCGTGCGTCACGAAAAGCGTCGTGACTTTTAAATCGTGATGCAAATTCACAAGCCACTGGCGCAATTCCTGGCGGATTTTTGCATCGACCGCGCCGAACGGTTCATCGAGCAAAAGCACGTCCGGTTTGGGTGCGAGCGCGCGGGCGATGGCGATGCGTTGGCGTTGTCCGCCGGAAAGTTGGTGCGGATAACGTTTTTCCAAACCTTGCAATTCCAGACGTTGCACCAGTTCTTCCACTCGCGTTTTGATATCGGCCTTTTTCCATTTTTTAATCTTCAAACCAAACGCGATGTTTTTGAACACGGTCATGTTTTTGAACAACGCGTAATTTTGGAAAACGAAACCGATATTGCGCTTCTGCACCTGAATGTCGTTGACGCGCTGGCCGCGAATAAAAATGTCGCCCTCGGTCGGAATTTCCAAACCGCCAATCATGCGCAGAACGGTGGTTTTGCCGCCGCCGCTCGGACCCAGCAACGCGACGAGCTCGCCGTCTTTCACGGAAAAACTGACGTTGTTGACGGCGGCAACGGCACCGAATTTTTTGCTGACGTTTTTAATTTCGATGCTCATGTGGAATTTAGCGATCAGCTATTAGCTATCGGCTGTCAGTTTTCGGCTGATGGCTGATAACTTTTTCGATTGGGTGAAAGTTTTTGGATGAAGGCGGTGAGCATTCGTTTGATTTGAATCAATAAATCCAATGCCGCGCGATAATCATTTTCCGAAAGAAACTTCAGATCTTTGGCTAGCTCAAGATGAGATTCCAACTCGCAAGCCGAACCCATCGACATGAAAACAAAACGCGCGAAATCCGCATCACTGCCTCGACCACAGCCTTCCGCTAAATTGGCCGTGATGGAAACGGCGGCGCGTCGCATTTGACTGGTCAATCCAAACATTTCATTTTTTGGAAAATTCGCGGTCGTAGAATAAATCATCAGGTTGAGTTGATGCCCTTTTTGCCACACCTGAAGTTGTCGAAAATTTTGCATTAAATTAGTTTTTGTCAGCTATCAGCTATCAGCTTTCGGCTGATGGCTGATGGCTGATGGCTGATGGCTGTCAGCTGATAGCTCATAACTTTTTTCCATCCGCCATTCCAAAAACATTTTAAAAGCCAGCGTCAACAACGCCAACAGCGCGAGCAAACTCGCCACGGCGAATGCGGCGGCGGCGTTGTATTCGTTGTAAAGTTTTTCCACGCGCAGCGGCATTGTGTCGGTCATGCCGGTGATGTGGCCCGAGACGACGGAGACTGCGCCGAACTCGCCCATCGCGCGCGCGTTGCAGAGAATCACGCCGTAGAGCAGGCCCCATTTCACCGACGGCAACGTGACATACCAAAACGTTTGCCAGCCATTTGCGCCGAGCGTCATGGCGGCTTGTTCTTGCTCCGCGCCGGTGGCTTGCATGACAGGAATTAATTCACGAGCCACAAACGGAAACGTGACAAACACGGTCGCTAAAACAATTCCCGGAACCGCGAAAATCACTTCGATGTCGTGCGCGTCGAGCCATTTGCCGAAGTAACCTTGCAGGCCAAACAACAAAACGAACATCAGACCAGAGACGACGGGTGAGACGGCGAAAGGCAAATCAATCAGCGTGATTAAAATGGCTTTGCCGCGAAACTCGAATTTCGCAATCGCCCACGACGCCGCCAAACCGAAAATTAAATTCAACGGAACGCTGATCGCCGAAATCAGCAGCGTCAGGCGAATGGCCGCCCACGAATCGGGATCGCGCAATGATTCAAAATAAAATCCGACGCCCTTCGATAACGCCTGCGTGAAAACATTGATCAGCGGCAGTAAAAGGAAAATCGACGTGAACGCCAGCGCGATAAAAATGAGAGTCCATTTCGCCCAAAAAGATTCTTCGACGCCACGGCGCGAGGCAGTGGCGAGCTTGCGATTGATTTGAGATTTGGGTGCGCTGGCCATGATTATTTATTGAAACGGCTCGCCCAAACTTCGAGCCAGTTGATGCACGCCAAAATGACAAACGAAATGATCAACAACACGGCGGCAATCGCGGTGGCACCATGATAATCGTATTGTTCCAACCGCACGACGATGAGGTACGGCGCGATTTCGGTTTTGAACGGAATGTTGCCGGAAACGAAAACGATGGAGCCGTATTCGCCGACGGCGCGCGCGAAAGCCAAAGCGAAACCGGTCACGATGGTTGGAAAAAGTGTGGGCGCTAAAATCGTGCAAAAGGTGCGGAAGCGACTTGAGCCGAGCGTCGCAGCGGCTTCTTCGACGTCACGTTCCAGATTTTGCAAGACGGGTTGCAACGTTCGCACCGCAAAGGGCAAACCGACAAACGTCAACGCGATCACGACGGCGAGCGGCGAATACGCGCCTTTGATTCCGAGCGGCAAAAGAAATTTTCCCAGCCAGCCGTTTTGCGAAAATAAATTGGACAACGTCAATCCCGCAACCGCCGTCGGCAATGCGAATGGAAAATCGACCAGCGCATCGATGAAGCGTTTGAACGGGAATTCGTAACGCACCAAAACCCACGCGAGTAACGTGCCCATCACGGCGTTGATGAGCGCGGCAATCGTCGCCGCGCCGAACGTCAATTTGTAGGCAGCGAGCGCGCGGTCTTCGGTCACTAATTTCCAAAAATCGTGCCAGGAAAGTTGAAATGTTTTCAGGAAAAGTGCAGCGATTGGAATGAGCACGAGCGCGCTCAAATAAAAAATGGTGTAGCCCATCGTCAGGCCGAAACCGGGCAGAGGATTGTATTTTTTTTCGCGCATCGAGAATTGAATAATCAGCGATTCAATTTTTGAATTTGATCGAAAACTCCACCGTCGGCGAAATGCGTTTTGTGAGCTTTTGCCCAACCGCCAAAGACTTCATCAATCGTGAAAAGCGTCAGCTTTGGAAAATCAGCCGCGTATTTTTGAGTGACCGTTTCCAAGCGGGGACGAAAATGATTTTTGGCGGCGATTTCCTGACCAACCGGAGTGTAAAGATATTCCAAATAGGCTTTGGCAATGGCTTCGGTTCCGTGGCGCTTGGCGACTTTTTCCACAACGGCGACGGGCGGTTCAGCCAAAATGCTGACGGAAGGCACGACTAATTCGTAGTCGCCTTTACCCAATTCTTTGAGCGCTAAAATCGCTTCATTTTCCCAGCCAACGAGGACGTCGCCGATGCCGCGCTGGATAAAAGTTGTGGTCGCGCCGCGCGCGCCGGTATCAAGAACAGGCGCATTTTTATAAAACTTTTGCACGAATTCTTTGGCTTTGGTTTCGTCGCCATTATTTTTTTTCAGCGCGTAACCCCACGCCGCCAAATAAGTCCAACGCGCGCCGCCCGAGGTTTTTGGATTCGCCGGAATAATTGCGACGCCGGGCTTTACCAGATCATCCCAATTTTTGATTCCATTCGGATTTCCTTTGCGCACGAGAAAAACAATCGTTGAAGTGTAGGGCGAGCTGTTGTTGGGCAATCGTTTTTGCCAATCGACAGGCAACATGCGGCCTTTTTCCGCAATCGCATCGATGTCGTAAGCCAAGGCGAGCGTCACGATATCCGCTGGCAATCCATCAATCACAGCGCGAGCCTGTTTGCCGGAACCGCTGTGGGATTGTTTGATATCGAGCGTCTGGCCGGTAGTTTTTTTCCAATGTTGGGCGAACGCGATGTTGAAATCTCGATAAAGTTCACGCGTCGGGTCGTAGGAAACGTTGAGTAAAAGCGCTGATTTTTTTTCCGCGAAGCTCGGCGAGACAAATCCGAAAGCAGCAAGGGCGCTGACGGCAAGCAGAAGAAATTTAGTTTTCATTTTTTCTAAATCGACAATAGCGATATACTCTAGTGAGTCAATAGGGTTTAAGTTAATTTTTTGGCAGTGGTTAAATATGGGTGGTCTAAAAGGAAAACTGAGTTCGACCTAAGAAAACTTTTTCGTCCTGCGCGGCCACGGAACCGGCCGCATTATTGCCTCCCTCAAAATGACTTTGAGAATAGTCGAAATTAAATTTCAAATTTTTGTTGAGATACCAGTTCAGACCAATTTCCCACGCAGTAATTTTCTGCGCCGATGTCGCGGTAGCGATTAGCGGAAATGCGCTGTGATCAATCGACAATTCGCCGTAGCGCGCGGCAATTTCCCACGCGCCCCAACCGTCGCCGCCGAGCGTCAAGGGATGACGTGGAGTGACCCGATTGAAACTGTTTTTTTCGCCGGTCAGAACGTAGGAAACGGCGACATTCCACGCGTCATTTTTGACGGTCAGCGAAGTGGGCGCTCCGCCAGCGGCGCGAGTGACATCGACCGAGGACAAAACATATTCGCCGTAAAGTCCAAAGGGGCCATAGTAATAATAACCTTGCGGCGCGATTCGCCATTGCGGGCCGTCGGCGGCGATGTTCGCGCTCGCGGAATTTGTTCCCACGCCGGTCCGGTAATTAAAAAATCGCTGGCGTCCCGGCGTCACATAACTCGGCAACGTTTCGGCGCGATCTCCGTAACTTCCGCCGACACCCAAGCCGAGGTCGCGCAACGGTTCGGTTTCGGAATTTTTGAAGGGCTGCGCGAAAATGCGTCCGGCAAATTGTTTTCCGCTGTTGGTGGTTTCGGTATCGCCGCTGCCACTGTCCGCGACGCCGTTGAAAATTCCCAAAGCGTAGTTCAAGCGCGCATCGAGCAGTTCGCTGTGAAGTTGAATTCCAACATCGCGATTCGGCGCAAGCAGCGTCGGCAAACCGCGTTCCACAAAAAGTAATTTCGCGTCGGATTGCAGCACTTCGAGGCTGACCGGTTCTTTGAATTTACCGAATTGCACCTGAAATTCCGGCCAATAATGAATGTTGACGTAGGCGTCTTGGAGAAAACTGTTGTTTGGCGCCGTGCTGGTGATGCCTGACCCGAAATCAGTCAGCACTTTGTAATCGTAATTTTTAAAAGCCGTTCCTTCAAAACCGAGACGCAAACGGCGCAGCGTAAAAGCGTCGTGGGCGGGGCCGTCGTCGAAATAAAAATGCTCATCAAATTGCCCGTAACCAAAAATTCGCAAAACAAAATTGGTGTTCGCAGAGCGCAGGAAAAATCCATCCGAGCCTGCGGAAACCAAAGGAGTTTCTTTACGTTTGGTTTCAGCGGCTACCGCAACTTTTTGGTCACTTTCACTTTTTTGTTCGAGAATTTTTACTTTCTGATCGAGCGCCTCAATTTG
>JBKJOZ010000101.1:0-8293 GCA_046595315.1 Limisphaerales bacterium | reverse complement strand
CCCAAAGCCGTTGCCGTTTCCGTTTGGGACAACGAACAGCAAAAAGGCATCTTGGTGGTGGAAAATCTGGCGCCACTTCCAGCGGACAAAGATTATCAGCTTTGGGTGATTGACTCGAAATATCCGAGTCCGGTGGACGCAGGTGTTTTCAGCGTTGATGCAAAAGGCGCGGTGCGTTTTCAATTCGAACCCAAGTCGAGAGTGAACTTCGAGAAAATCGCGGTGACCCTCGAACGCAAAGGCGGCGTCGCCAAGCCCGAAGGCAAAATGGTGTTGTTAGGGAGTTAACTTTCCCTCCCGCGCTGTCTCCTGACGCATTGCCGCATCTTCTCCGATCTGGAAAAAGGGGTTTACCTTCCTTGCCGAAACCTCGGCCAATCTTAGCTTCCTAAGCCGTTCCAAATAAATGACCACTCAATAAAATGTTTGCATCCAAACTGAATTCCAAGACGTAAGGGTTTGTGAAAGGGATATGATGAAAAAGGAAATCCAGTTTTTTCTGTTATTTGGAATGGTGAATTTGCTCTGCGCAAATCTTCGCGCCGAAAATTCTCTGTCTACAAAAAATCTTTCCGCACATTCCGCCATTTCAAACTGTGTCGCCTGCAAAATGGTTCTGATCTCGCCGCGCGGCACCAGCAAAAGCGATTTAGAGATTGCGGCACTACAACGGAAAATCAAAACGTCTCCCCTTCCCGCGCCCTTGTTCGAACGGCTGGGTTGGCTTTTCGTCGCCAAGGCGAGAAGCGCCAACGATCCGGGATTTTACAACTTGGTGGAGCAAACCGCGCTCTGCCTCGAAGCTCAGGAACCGGGCAACTCCTCCGCGCTATTGCTGCGCGGTCATGCTCTCCAAAGTTTGCACAAATTCAAAGAAGCCGAACCCATTGCACGAGCCTTGGTCCAGAAACGCGGCGCGTCGTTCGATTTCGGTTTGCTCGGAGACATTTTGATGGATCGCGGACAAATGGCGCAAGGGATTGAGGCTTATCAAAAAATGATGGAGCTCAAACCTGATTTGCATTCCTACACTCGCGCGGCCCACGCACGGTGGATCAAGGGCGATGTCGAAGGTGCTGCAGAATTAATTTCAATGGCCACGGACGCGGGCAGTTCCCGCAACGCCGAGGCAACGGCGTGGAGTTACACGCGCCGAGCCGCTTACGAACTTCAATTGGGTCATTTATTGGAAAGTCGTGATGCCGTAAACGCCGCTCTCCAATTACAATCAGACAACGCGGCGGCTTTATTTTTTCGAGGCAGAATCGAATTGGCCCAAGGCGAAACCAACCACGCCATCGACTCCTTGCAGCGCGCTGCAAAACTAAACGCGCTGCCCGAATACCAATGGATTTTGGCTGATGTTCTTGATTTGGCGGGACGAAAAAGTGAAGCGGTCGCGGTTGAATCGGAACTGAACAAACGTGGAGCGCAAGAAGATCCTCGAACCTTCGCTCTTTACTTGGCCACGCGCCGGATAAAATCCGACGTCGCGTCGAAGTTGGTCCAACGCGAATTGATCGAACGTTCGGATATTTTCACGCATGACGCTTTGGCTTGGGCTTATAACGCCAGTGGAAAATTTTCGGAGGCAAAGGTGCAATCAAATCTGGCGTTGCGCGAAGGAACCGAAGACGCCCGCCTGTTTTTTCACGCCGCAGTCATTGCTAACGCGCTGAGTGAGATTACAGAAGCTCGTGCCTATTCTCAAAAAGCGGCCGCGCTGCGGCCGATGTTATTTCCCTCGGAACAAAAACAACTCGCCGAACTTAATGGCCGCCTGTTCGGTGGGCAGACCCAGGCTAAAATCGAAACATCGGAACGGAACTAACATGAAAACAAAACTATTGAAAAAAGTCCTGCGAGGATTGCCTCTGGGAATGACAGTGGCATCACTCGCGCTCACACCAATTGCGCTACGCGCTTCCAGTCACATGGACGCCCCGTTGATCACATTGGATCCCTCCGCCAACACGACCGACGTTTACGCGTTTCTGACCAGTCAGGACACGAACAAATATTTGACTGTGGCTCTTTCAGTTTATCCATTCGAGGAACCGGGCATCGGTCCAAATGATTTCCGTTTCGATGACAACGTGCTTTATGAAATCCACGTGGCGACATCAAACACTGCGCGGGGTGCCGGCTCCAGTGACGCGACTCTCGGACGGGCCACGCTGAGTTACCAATTTCAATTCAAGACCCAGTTCAAAAATCAGAAAACGATTCTTCAAGCCTACACCGGCGTCATTACAAACGTGAATGATCCGACGCAGAACCTTTTGCAAACGTATCAGGTCACCAAGGTTGATCGCCGCACACCGTTAAGTCGCATTGGGAAAGGAACGGTTCTGGGAAGGGGCATCGTGCCGCCAAACAATCAAGGAATTGCCACACCGTTTTACAATGAAGGTGACAGTGGAGAAAGTCCCGCCAAACCGGGTGTTGCCACAGAAGGCGCATTGGATCGTTACACGACGCAAACCGTCACGAACTTTGGCGGTGGCTATCGTGCCTTTGCTGGACAACGCGACGATGCTTTTTACGGAGACATCCAAGCGATCTTTGACTTACTGCAACTTCGCGATCCAGGCAAAGACGCCCAAGGTGGATTCAACGTTCACACCATAGTGTTAGAGATTCCCGTTTCCGAGTTGGGCGGCGATCAACAAGTGGTGGGCGTTTACGCCACCACCAGCCGAAAAAGCGTGAGCATCTTGAGAGATTTAACCAAATCCAAAGGAACCCGCTTATCCAATGACGATTCCCGCAACAGCAACGGCAACGCTAACAAGGTCGAAAACGGCAATGGCATCGACGAAAACAATCGAAACCGCCGCTTCGGAAATTCCAGCGGCCGTTATGTTCAAGTGGGTCGCCAGGGAAATCCGCTATTTTGCGAAGCTCTCATCGCGTTGGAAGACAAAGACCTTTACAACCGCACCAGCCCGACCGTCGATGCGGATTTGTTCCGCAAATACGCGTTAAATCCTGAGCTCGCAGGCCTGCTCAATGCGCTGGTCGGAACTTCGGCCATCACCAGCAATCGAACTGATATCGCGGGAATTTTTATTCCTGACGTTATCAAAGTTGATCTTTCAACCGACTCCGCGCGGCTCACCGGCGGTGGAGCGGACGACTCCGGTTTTTCACGCCTGAGTGTTTTCGGCGGTGACGTTTTGACAAGCCAAGTGCAAGCGGGACTTCCTGGTTTTGCAGCGGGAACGATTCCCGGTGGCTGGCCAAATGGACGCCGCTTCGGCGACGACGTGGTCGATATTGCTGTTTCTGCGCTGATCAACGACTTGCGTCCTGCCACATTCTCCGTGGCCAACGGGACAGCCGGGGACAACGTGAGCGAAAATGATATTCCTTATAACAAAGTGTTTCCGTACGCCACCACTCCCCAAAACGGACGCAATCACACCCATCACTGAATTAAACTCATTCAAAAAACCGGCGTTTCTTTTAAAGAGCGCCGGTTTTCTTTTTTCAAAAATTCATCTAACCTCCGCACGTGAAGTTCAAATTTACTTTTGTGCTTTTGTTTTTGTGGGCGCGCATCGGCCAGGCACACGATCCCGGATTGAGCACACTCAAACTGCAGCATGACGGACGAGAGATTCGAGCCGAACTCATTTTCTCTCCCGCCGATATGGAAGCGGTGGTGCCCTTGGACAAAAATTCCGACGGGAAAATTTCCAACGAGGAAATCGCGGCCGCTCAACCGACTCTGCAAAAGCTGGCGAAAAATCTTTTAGAAGTTTCCATCAATGGAACGGCTTTGGTGCCGTCGCAAACCAAATGCACGCACCATACGAATGACAATTTGCAGTTCGCTATGATTTTCGAGTCCAGCCCTGGCTCACAACTCAAAGCGGTTTCAAAATGGTTCAATTTTTTGCCGGCGGGCCATCGGCAATTTGTCAGCTTCCAAGAGGGCACAGGACCCGCCGTCACTGAAGATCTGCTCGATGCGGCCAACAATATTTTTATCGTCAGCCTCGTCCCCTCTTTGGCTGCGACGCCGACGCCTCACCCTGCGTCTTTCCGACAGTTTTTCGTCCTCGGCATTGAACATATTTTGACGGGCTACGATCATCTACTCTTTCTGTTCGCGTTGCTCATCGTCTGCGAAAGTTTTGCTGCCATTGCGAAAATCGTGACCTGTTTTACGCTGGCGCATTCGCTCACACTGGTGCTAGCGACCCTGAATATCGTTCAAATTGACAGCGACTTGATCGAACCGCTGATCGCCGTTTCGATAATCTATGTGGGATTGGAAAATATCTTTCGTCGCGGCCATCCGAAAGGTCGCTGGCTGCTCACGTTCGCCTTCGGATTAGTTCATGGATTTGGCTTCGCCGGGATTCTGCGCGAAATGGAAATTGCGAAAGCCGGGAGCGTAATCATGCCGCTTGTCTCTTTTAATCTAGGCGTGGAAACAGGGCAAATCGCAGTCGCTGCGATCATTTTGCCATTAATCTGGCGACTCAAAAAGCAGCCAACCTTCGAGCCGCGCTGGGTTCCAGCGTGTTCAGCTTTGGTCGCCGCTGCCGGAACTTTTTGGTTCATCCAACGCGTCTGGTTTTGACATCGGCGGCACCGTTACGACTTCCGTTCGCGCGATCAAAAACGTTTTTAATTCCGCCGCCGCTTTTCCACCGAAACCAGAGACCTTCGCAATTTGCTCAACGGATGCGAGCCGCAGCCGTTGCACCGAACCGAATTTTTTCAGCAATGCCGCTTTGCGATTTTTTCCAATTCCGGGGAATTCGTCTAAAATGCTTTCGGAAATTTTCTTGAGGCGCAACTTGGCGTTGTAGGTGTTGGCGAAACGGTGCGATTCGTCGCGAACCCGTTGCAATAGTTTCAGCGCGCCGGAATCGTGCGACAATCGAAGCGGTTCGCTTTGGCCGGGTTGATAAATTTCTTCATATTCTTTGGCGAGGCCGATGATTGGAATTTGGCTCAAACCGAGTTTCGAAAGTTCGGCGCACGCTGCGTTCAATTGTCCTTTGCCACCATCGATTAAAATTAAATCTGGAAAACCAGTGGTCGGTTTTGGAACCCACGGCGCGTTGAGTTCATCAGACAGGCCAAGCCCCGCAATTTCTTGAGCATCGTCAGCGATGGGTTCTTCTTGAACTTGCGATTCAAGCGGCGCCGCACTTTCGTCGCGAACTCTGGTGTAGCGCCGTCGCACCGTTTCCGCCATGCAGGCAAAGTCATCCTGGCCCGTGACCGTTTTCATTTTGAACCGACGATAATTCGAGCGATCCGGCCGACCTCGCCAGAAACTGACGAGCGAAGCGACTGCGAAAGTTCCACTGATATTAGAAATATCAAAACCTTCAATGCGATCTGGTGGCGACGACAACCCGAGCACGCGACACAGTTCGCGCACGTCGGATTCAGGATTGATCGAAACCGGCAACGTGTAGGGAATGCGCGGAAATTTCTCAGTCTTCTTCGTCGTGCGGCGCAGGTCATTCAAGGCATCACGAAGCTGCGCCGCCCTTTCGAAATCTTGCGCGACGGCCGCTTTCTTCATCTCCTCTTCCATCTGCTGCTCGAATTCGCCGGTCTGCCCTTCGAGAAATTCGCACGCCGCCAGCACCTGAAGTTTGTATTGCTCGTGTGAGACATTGAGAATGCACGGCGCGGTGCAAAATTTTAAATGTCCGTAGAGACAATGTTTGTAATCGTTCTCGTTCGGCGTGAGCGGACGACAGCCGCGCAGATTAAATTTTCGCCGCACCATCGCGACGGTGTTTCGCAACGCGCCGGAATTGGCGAACGGCCCAAAATATTTTGCGCCGTCTTCTGTTTTGAGACGCGTCAAACTGAAACGCGGAATCGGGTCATTCAAATTCACCTTGAGCAGGAGAAACCGTTTGTCATCGCGGAAACTGACGTTGTAACGCGGATGAAATTCCTTGATGAGTTTGCCTTCGAGCAACATCGCTTCCGGTTCGCTTTTAACCACGTGCGTGTCGAGATCGTGAATGGCATCGACGAGTGCGCGGAATTTCATGTCCCAACCTTGCCGACGCGACGGATGAAAATATTGGCTGACCCGCTTGCGAAGATCGCGCGCTTTGCCGACGTAAATCACCGTGCCAAACCGGTCTTTCATCAAATAGATGCCCGGTTTGTGCGGCAGGTCGGATAATTTTTTGCGAACTTGCTCGGTTACTGGCACAAGATATTTTCGCGCACCGACGCACAGGCGCAAAGAGGATTTTATTTAAAGTTGAAAAGTAACAAACGCAGCAACCAGCCCCGCATATTCCGCGCTACAAAAGAGTTTCCACCAAATTATCTTCCGAGTCATGTGCTGCTAAATGCGTATCGAGCGTGACAAGTTTGCCTTTGTTCTTTCGCGCGACTTCGACCAGCCAAGCATCATTCACCTGTTGATGTCCCAAAGCGCGCGCGTAAATCGTCGGCGCATCGGCAGCGGGCGAGTTCCAGAATTGATGCGCCTTATGCCGTGCCCATTGTTGGAGCAACGCAGCGGCGTCCTGCGGCGAAACCGCATCTTTGGAATACGCCGGGTTGGACGAAAGCCGCACAAAACCGAGTTGTGTAAAAGCACAGGTCGCCCAACCGCGTTTGGCATGGGCAGCAAACCATCCGTGCGCTTTGGCGTGGTGCTGATGATTCGGCCATGCCAGCGCCAGCAGTAGATTTGTATCCAGCAACGGAATTTTCATGTCGCGTCCTCGTCAAGTAACTCCTTAGCGCGACTGCTAGGAATCACCAATGCATTTCCCTGAACTTTGAAAACAGGCAGTCCGTTTTTTTTGGCCGTATCGGCAGAACTGCGCAACCCGCGCCGTGCGAGTTGTGAAATCACTTCACCCAAGTTTTTGCCCGAAGCCCGCGCCTGCGCTTGCGCCGCCTCAAAAACATCATCATCAACGGACAAAGTTGTTCTCATTTGTGATACTTTGATACCGTGATGTAATGATGTCAATTTCTAAGCCTGAAAGCGGAAACCCGACATTTCGCCCGGGCAAAATCGCGGCAACGAACAAAAGACTCGACGATTGGGGTTTTGAAGTGGGCTCCACCGGGCGTCCCGCCCAACGGCACAGAAGCCCGCATTAGCTAATAAACAAATTCGGCAACTCACAGCGGCCTTGGGAAACCGAGGGTGCTTTTTTGCCGTTTGCGAACCATGATTTACTAGGCCAACGGCATGAAACATTTCGCGCAAAGACGCAATGGTGCAAAGGGATTTGTGAACTTCGATCAACGGAAGAACCGTTTTGCTACGCCGACATCGCCCAGTTATTTCTCTCGAAATCTATAAAAGCGTCGGTCGTAATTCGTCGCCCCAGGTTCATCAAAATAGACGATGAGATTGGTGACGAGCGTCCAATTCACCAAATCTTCGGATGCATAAACCTCATGATTGAGGCGGACGAATTCTGGTAATTCAATTCGTGGTTGGCGGGGTCGATTCGCTGCATCTACCACGGGAAGGCCAAGGATCTGTGGTGCAGTTTTGGTGGCGATTGTAGGTGCCTCGGGTGCAGCCACAATGGCGTTGGCTCGACGCGGCGTTGGTTGGGCGTTGTCCGCACGAGCACTTTGCGGTGCCATGGGCTTCTGAACCGCGAGCAGATTTTCGGGTGTTGGTGCTGCGGGTGTCGGGCCAGGTACACTGAAGGTCCAATTAAAAATATCTTGGTTCTGGCTGTCAGCACCGGTGGAAGCGGTGAAACCGACCCATGCCTCGCCGTTTTTAAAGGGAACAATTTTTTCCAGGCGAAATTTAGCGACCAACAAAGGTTTATTCAGGTCATCGAGATAAATTTGCATCAGGCCCGGCACGTACCGAATGCGAACCGCATGAACTTTCCCATCCGAATATAATTCCGGACCAGTCACGGTTCCTAAACCCGAGCCGCCTCGCGGTTCCAACTCGGTCGCAATACAGCTGGTGATTTGGATCTCGTCGAATTTTATGTAATCTCTGTGATAGTGATAGTTGTCGAATTTTATCGCTATCGCATTGCCACCGCGCACAAAGCCCATGTGATGTCCGCTAATTCCGAGGGAAGGAGTTGCCTTGTCTTGCAGCACGAAAACAATTCCGTCGGCGCCATGTCCCGTTTTGTCGGTGATCTGAAGCTGAAAGGTGGTGTCGAATCCTCCGAGAATGGATTGTTTGTTTTCCAACCAAAGCCCGCCAACTTTGCCGCGATGATTGGTATGAGAAGGAGTCAGCCTGACAAAATTATCGTGCAACTTCGCTTCGGCTTGGAAGATAAGTCCGGTT
>JBKJOZ010000408.1:0-3325 GCA_046595315.1 Limisphaerales bacterium | reverse complement strand
ACTCCGTACCTGATTGATTTGGACGCTCTGGACTACCTCGGAAAAATCTCAAACCGCCGAGCCTCGGTTGAGATGGCGCGGCTCGCTCGCGGTTTCGCGCGGCGTGTTTATATCTCGAAAACAGAGCGGCTTCGTTTTCTGAAACAATATTGCCTGATCCGAAAAATCGATGACTGGCGCTGGTGGTGGAATCAAGTTGGAGAAAATTTCCTCCGGAAAAAGTGTTCACAATGAGTCTTTCTTCACCCAGTCGAATCGCGCGGGGAATAGAGGAAAACTGTTTGCCGTTGCCCGGAGATGGAAATGGATTTGTGGATCCAGCTTGGAAACCTGTTTTCCTCGAAAACGGTTTTGGTTCCATAGAGGATTTTTTTTGCGTGACTGGGAAAGCGCTCTCCAAACCCGGTTTGGGAAAACGTTACCGGGCCAAACTTGAATTAAGACATGGAGATCAAAGCCCTTCTGTTTTTTTGAAACGCTATGCTGGTGAAACATTTCGCTCACTGATCCAACGCTGGCTGGAAGATGGGGAGCGTCTGCCGATTGCCTCTCGCGAAGTGCGCGTTGCCCATGCGCTTCAAAACATAGGGATAACCACATTCAAACCGCTCGCCTGGGGATGGAAAGATAACTGGGGAACGCACCAGAAAAGTTTTCTCGTCATGTCTGAGCTGAAAGGAAAGTCTCTTGAACGCTGGCTGGAGGGGTCGCCCTTTTCTGGAACGGATTTCGATTGGCATCAAAAGAAAAAATTGGCAAGCAATCTGGCATCGCTTGCGCGCCACTTGCATGGAGCCGGATGGTTTCATCGCGATTTTTATCTTTGCCATATTTTCATCGAAGAAAGGGGCGGAGATTTTAAACTTTCGCTTCTCGATCTAGCGCGAGTATTTCGTCCGCGCTGGCGAATGGACCGTTGGCGAATCAAAGATCTGGCGCAGCTCGATTATTCCACGCCGCGCGAGCAGTTCTCGCGCACCATGCGCCTTCGTTTCGCGAAACTTTATTTTGGCTCCGTTCGTTTGAACTCTTCGCAAAAAGCATTGTTGCGGAAAATTGCGCAATGTTCAGAATCCATTTCAAAACGGGATATGCGAAAAAGAAAATAATATGCTTTCAAATGCCAGCCCTGCTCCTTCTGTAGAGGGGTGGTCAACTACTAAGCGCTCTCCAGCATCTTCTTGGTTTTTTACAAAGAACTTGCTGGCTTTGCTTGCGATTTCATTGTTCGTCCTCGCCCTGACAGCCCCTCCAAAGATCGGCCAAAACAACGAGAATCGAATGGTCGCTTATGTGTTGGATGCCGTTGAAAATAATCAATGGATGTGTCAGCACGATCAAGCGGGCGGCATCGCGTCCAAGCCGCCCATGTTCTGTTGGCTTTCAGCCTCGGCCACTGTTCTCAGTGGCAAAATAAATCGTTTAACACTCTATTGGCCCACGGCTGCAGCGACATTGGCGTTGAGTTTGATTGTTTTTCGCTCGGGGCGAAAACAGTTTGGAGAACGAGTCGGTTTCCTCGCTGGCTGGACCTATTTGCTTTCTCACGCTGCACTCAGCCAAATGACCACCTGCCGATACGATGGGCTTTTCTCTTTGTTCGTCACGCTTGCGGCACTCGCCGCGTTTGAGGGTTGGACGACGGGTCGCGGTTGGATCTGGTTTTGGCTCGCCTCTGCGGCCGCAACCCTCACGAAAGGCCCACTTGGATTGATTTTGGGAGCCACCGGATTATTGGCCGTCATTTGGGAACGGAAATCAAATGAGCCAAAGCGTATCAAAGGCTCCCATTTTTACGGCGTGGTGCTTTTTGTTCTGATCACCGGTGGTTGGTTTGCTTTGGCCTATTGGCAAGTTGGGGCGGATCTGATTCACAAGATGGTCAATGAAGAATTGTTCGGTCACGCCATCGGCGATGATAAAGAGAACGTGTCCGGACCGGGATTCTACAAACCTCTGTTTTGGTTCATGACTGGATTCGCGCCCTGGAGCCCGCTCGCTATTTTGGGAATCTGGCGCGCATGGAAGAAACCTTCCGAAGATCCAAATAAGCGGCGTTTCGAACGTTTCCTGGTCTGCTATTTCGTGAGCGGTCTGCTCATGTTTACTTTTGGCGGACATCACCGCTCTCGCTTGATTCTTCCGTTGATGCCCGCCGCCGCACTGTTGGCCAGCATTCAGCTTGCGCGGCTCACGCAGGATTTTTCGACCGCCCGGCTCCGGAAAAATATTATTATCAGCACGGTTGCTGCCCTGGTGGGAATGGGCCTTTATCTTCATTTCATCGACAAGAAAAGCAGAAGCGTTCGGCAAACAACGGCCATGCGAGAGTTGGCTGCGACGATGAGGAAGAAATTGGGAGAAAATTTTCCGTTCACACATGCTGCTCCACCTTTTGCGTTTTCGTTTTATTTTAATCAACTTCATCAGTTCACTTCCTATTCGAGAGCGGCAGAATTGTTGCGCGGGGACCCGACTGCGTTCGTGGTGATCGAAAATTTGTCGCGATTGGACAAACAACTCGGCACGAATGCACCCGCTTATTACGAGGTAATGCAGTGGCCTTCCAATAGCACGCCAATGATTCACTTTATTAGCAATCATCCTCGGCTCGAATGGACCGAACAGATGGCGATGACGGCCGGCCCGTTCTTGTTGGAAATGAAGGGCGCGCACCTTTTGAAAATGCAGGGGAGTGAATTCACCTTTGACGCGCTCGGGAAAACAGGTTGGGTGAAATTTGTGAATTCATCGAAACGCGGGAAAAAAATTCGGGCGCGCTTCCAAGATTCTTCAAAGCAAGCATGGCAAGACGGATACCTCAAACCAGGAGAAACCTGGGTGGTGGAATTCTAAAAAAGCCAGAAACCCGAGGCCTGTTCCTAAAAACGTGTTGAAGAGGATCTGCAATTATTATCGTTGTCTAAAAAGTACAGCCCCCACTATCCTTTTTCCTTATGTCAGACCGCCTGCAGAGAATTCAAACTCGCTATCAGAATTCTGAAACAGCGAATCGTTACGACTCCAGCCGATACCATGATTTTCAAGGACGATGGAATAACCGCACCGTTTGGTCGGTTTTAAAAAAAGCGCTGAAACATGTTCCCGCCAAGGGTCGTATCATCGACCTGCCCTGTGGAACAGGTCGTTTCTCATGGCATTTGGCTGGCGAGGGATTTCAGGTTATCGCGTTGGATATTTCAACAGAGATGCTGGCCGTTGCCGAAAAAGCGGAACCTTATCCAGACTGTCCGAAACCTGTTTTTCAAAAGGGCGATCTTTTCAATCTCCCGTTCCGGGACGATGAATTCGACGCCGTTTTCTG
>JBKJOZ010000067.1:0-4316 GCA_046595315.1 Limisphaerales bacterium | reverse complement strand
TAGCGGATGCAGACCGGATCGCAAACCTAGCGTCAACAGAATGGAATGATACGGCATTCTTAGCCCAACTCGAAAAAGCGAAGAGCGGAGTGGTGCCGACACAATTTGGCCCCGATGCGGTTCGGTAGCCCAAAGTGGTTGCGTTCGTTATTTCATTCATCGCTCGCGCTCAACTTTGCCAGCACGCTCAAATCTTCCAGCGTCGTGGTGTCGCCTTTGATTTCGATGCCGCACGCGATTTGTTTGAGGAGGCGGCGCATGATTTTTCCTGAACGAGTTTTCGGCAAGGCTTCGGCGAAACGGATGTCGTCAGGCTTGGCGACTGCGCCGATTTCTTTGCCGACGTGATTCCGCAATTCTTCGCGAACTTCCGGGGATGATTTTACGCCGGTTTTCAGTGTGACAAAAACGACGAGCGCTTGACCTTTCAATTCATCAGGACGACCCACAGCGGCGGCTTCCGCAACTTTCGGGTGGCTGACGAGTGCGCTTTCAATTTCTGCTGTGCCGATGCGATGGCCAGCGACATTGAGAACGTCGTCGATGCGGCCAACGATCCAGAAATATCCATCCTTGTCCTGACGACAACCGTCGCCTGTGAAATAACTTCCTTTGACTTCGCTCCAATACGTTTCGACAAAACGTTTCGGGTCGCCCCAAATGCCGCGCAACATCGATGGCCACGGTTTGCGCACGACGAGTTTGCCGCCACAATTTTTTGGAACAGGATTTCCATTGTCGTCCACCACTTCGGGAAGAATTCCAAAAAAAGGAAGTGTCGCGGTGCCGGGTTTGGTCGGAGTCGCGCCGGGCAGGGGACTGATCATGATGCCGCCGGTTTCGGTTTGCCACCAGGTATCGACGATCGGACAACGTTTTCCGCCGATCATTTCGTGATACCAAATCCAGGCTTCGGGATTAATGGGTTCGCCAACCGAGCCGAGCAGACGCAGCGAAGTGAGATTATGTTTTTTCACCCATTGATCGCCCCATTTCATGAACGCGCGAATCGCCGTCGGCGCAGTGTAAAGAATCGTCACGCCATATTTTTCGATGATGCGCCAAAAACGATCTGGCTCAGGAAAATTCGGCGCGCCTTCGTACATCAAACTTGTCGCGCCATTGGCGAGCGGGCCGTAAACAACGTAGCTGTGTCCCGTCACCCAACCGATGTCCGCAGTGCACCAATAAATATCGGTGTCGCGCAAATCGAAAACGTATTTGCTCGTCATTTTTGCGCCGAGCAAATAGCCAGCGGTCGTGTGCAAAATCCCTTTTGGTTTTCCGGTGGAACCGCTGGTGTAGAGAATGAACAACGGCGCTTCTGAATCCATTTTTTCTGCGGGACAATTCGCGTCCACGTATTCGGATTCGCGATGCCACCAGACGTCGCGGCCGTCTTCCATGTGGATTTCGTTGCAAGCGCGGCGCACGACGATGACTTTCCCAATTGTTTTGGTGAGCGATTTGCCTTTTGCATCTTTGAGGAGCAACGCGTCATCCACGTTTTTTTTGAGCGGAACGATAGAGCCGCGACGAAATCCGCCATCAGAAGTAATGACTAACTTGGCTTGGCAATCGAAAATTCGATCCGCAACCGATTGCGCGCTGAACCCGCCGAACACGACGGAATGAATCGCGCCGATGCGTGCGCAGGCCAGCATGGAAATCGCGGCCTCAGGAATCATCGGCAAATAAATTATGACGCGGTCGCCTTTTTTAATTCCGTTGCGCTTGAGGACATTGGCAAACAAACAAACTTCACGATGCAATTGTTGGTAAGTGTAAGTGCGTTCCTCGCCCGGTTTTCCCGGTGCAGCCGGTTCGCCTTCCCAAATCAGCGCGGCTTTGTTTGCGGTCGGCGTGCCGAGATGTTTATCGAGGCAATTGGTGCTGACGTTAAGTTTTCCGCCGACAAACCATTTCGCGTTGGGCGCTTTCCATTGCAGCACTTTTTTCCAGGGAGAAAACCAGGTCAGTTCATTTTTTGCTTCACGCGCCCAGAATTTTTCCGGCGATTTAATGGACTCGCTGTAGAGCTTTTTGTAATCGGCGAGTGACTTGATGTGAGCGCGTTTGGAAAATTCTTTGGATGGTTTGAAAACGCGTTTCTCGTGTGAAAACGAAGTGATATTTTGCGCGTCAGCCGCTTTAGTTTTGTCCATAAAGTTGAAAAATGATTTCGCATTTTATGGAGAGAGCGCGATGCGTCAACGTTGGACTGTGTGAAATGTGTGGAGTCCAAAGATTCAGGAGAAACGAGCGCACCTCTTGCGTTCCGATATTGTTAGAATGATGTTTTCGCATGAGTTTAAACGGATGGGGTGTGCTCCTCGGAGTTGTGGGGACGATTTGTTGGGGATTTTGTTTCTGGTGGATGCACCGGATTTCCTCCACGCAAAACCGGCTTTTGGATCAACTCGCTGAGCAAGGGAAACGGATCGAGCGGCTCTCGAAAGAGGAACATGATTTGATCAAAGAAGTACATCCTCAAGTTTCTGAAATCAGAGAGAGTGTGGATCAGGTCAAAGAGAGGATCGAAAAAACAAAAGTAGAACGAAAAACGTAGCGCTAAAAATTTCTAAAAAAAGAGCCGCCCAGTGATGCTGGGCGGCTCTTGTGCAAATAGATAATTAGAAGTTCGCGCCGCCTTTGAAAGGAGCGTCCCCGTAGGAGTAGATGGCCCCATCTTTTTTCAAAAGCCAGTAGCCGCTATTGGAAGGGCCGCGCGCTATTCCGACGAACAGACCGGGTTCATTTGCGCCGCCCGCGTAACCCGCATTGCCGTAGGAATAAATGGAGCCGTTGTCACGCACCTGCCAGTAGCCGCCGCCGTCACTCGTGGCGCAAATGGCTTTTACTCCGCTGCCCGCTTCGCCGCCGCCATAATATCCAGCAGGGCCAAATGTATAAATGCTGCCGGTGGCTCGAACCAGCCAGTAACCGTTCCCCGGCGTTGCGGCGATGCCGACAAAATCAGTCAATCCGTTTCCGCCCCAGGAACCCTGGAAAGGAGCGTTGAAACTAAAAATTCCGCCGTCCTTCGCCACTAGCCAGTAACCGCTTCCATCCGCAGTGCAGGCCATTCCCACAATCGGTTGGTTTAGCGGCTGACCGCCCATCGAACCTTGAAATGGCGCTGCACCAAACGAGAAGATTCCACCATCCGCCGCCACCAGCCAATAACCATCCCCTTGTGGTCGGGCACAAATCGCGACGATGGGAGAATTCAAGGCTTGCCCGCCCATTGAACCGTAAAATGCGGCGTCGCCGAAACTGAAGATGCCACCGTCGGAACCCGCAATCCAATAACCTTGGCCGGTCGGGGTGCGCGCGATGCCGACGCGATTGCCCGCAGGTGAACCTGAAGAACCACCGATGATGCCCATTAGTTTCGTCCAATTCCAATAGATGCCGGGATCAGTATGGGTGTTGCAATTGGGATCAATTCCGAGGTTTGCGCTGGCATAAGCTGGCCATCCTGCAATGCGTTTTTGGTCGTGGCCGATGACGTGATTGCGATCTTTGGCAAAGCCGAATTTTTCACAAAAATGTTTCTGCAGCGCCCCACTGGCTTGATACATCGCTTCGGTGTACCAAGCTGGATTGCTGGCAAACCCTTCGTGTTCTGTTCCGACACTGTGCGTGTTCCAACAGAGGGCGTGCCAAGCATAATAGGCTTCGCGTACCATTTGCGTGACTTCGCCTGCAGGCGAATCGCTCGAATTATCTTTAAGGCCGTTAATGACGTAATGAATGCTCGCCGAGGTGCTGGATTGTTGGAAATAGGAAATCGTCGATAAATAATACCCTTCAATATCGTGGATGACGGCGAACTTGTGGCCGTTGCCAGAAGTGTACCAATGGTTGGCGTAAGCTTGCCGCCAGATGGCGGGAGCATAGTCAGTGCTGGCTTGCATGGTGGTGATTGCCGCAACTGTGCCTGTGATCAACACGGACAATTTTTTCAGGAGGTTTAGTTTCATTGGTTTTGTTTTGGTTTGCCCGGAGTTCGAGACACAGCATAGCCAGGGAGGCTTACGTGCGAGATGACCGGGTTCGGGGAAACCGTTTCAAAAACCGGGAAAAAAAGCAATCAGGAGTTCCCTTAAAAAATTACGCCGAAAATTTTCGAGAAATCTTTCCTGCAAATGTTTCGGAGAGGCTCAGGGTCAGGGCAGGGGCTTGAGCGCTTGCACGCGGAAATAGCGTTCTGTTGAAGGTGAATTGAAACTGAAACTCTGCGTCATCGCGGTCCCAGCAGCAGGGCCGAATGAAAATCCAGTGTCAGTCCAGGAGAAACCCGCATTGAGATT
>JBKJOZ010000308.1:0-3607 GCA_046595315.1 Limisphaerales bacterium | reverse complement strand
CGATGTAAACGATGCCCATCTGCGCGCGTTTTACGTCGTAATCGGAATTTTGCAATAGGCGCAGAATAATATTTTCCACGTCTTCACCGACGTATCCGGCTTCGGTCAGCGTGGTCGCGTCAGCAATCGCGAACGGTACATCGAGAGTTTTGGCAAGCGTTCGGGCGAGCAGTGTTTTTCCAGAACCAGTCGGGCCAATTAAAAGGATGTTGCTCTTCTCGATTTCAACTTCGGCGTGACGCTCCGCCGCTAAATCATCGCCTTCTTTTGGCGTGAACGTCGGTTCCTGGAGAATGCGTTTGAAATGGTTATGCACCGCAACGGCCAAAGTTTTCTTAGCGTGATTCTGTCCGATGCAATGAATATCCAACTGATTTTTGATTTCAGCGGGTTTTGCAATTTTCAGTTTCGGAGTGGACTTTTTTGTTTCAACGGCGAGTTCTTTATCGAGGACGCTTTTGCAGAGCGCAATGCAGTTGTCGCAAATATAAACGCCCGGCCCGGCAATAAGCTTCTTCACTTCCGCGTGAGATTTTCCGCAGAAACTACAAAGCGTAATGTTGGTGGGGCGCGCCATAAGAATTTAGGATTTAGAATCGTTGATTTGCGATTGGGCAAGTACTCGTCCAGCCTCTTGAAAGCGCGAAACTAAATAAAACGAGAATGTGGATAGAAACAATCCAAACAGAGCATATCCACGCCATAAATGTGAAGACGGATTATTCGCAGTAACACAAAAAATTATCAGAAGTCCGCCGCCCACCATGCCTATACAGCTGCGCTTCATGTTTTGAAGCGCCTCAGCTTCCGTGCGGGGTCCCCACGAAATGAGAATGCGTTTCCATCGAGTAATAAATTGATGCGCTTCAGCTTTTGTCATCTCAACATTAACTTACGGAACAACCGACGTTTTGTCAGGCAAGTTCGTCATTTGTTTTCGCGATTCCACCACGCTGTCCACGAGGCCAAACGCTTTTGCTTCCTCGGGCGACATAAAATTATCGCGGTCACACGCTTTCTCGACGACTTCGTAAGGTTGGCCGGTGTGCTTAGCGATGATCGTGTTCAAACGCTGCTTTAATTTGAGCATGTATTTGACGCGAATTTCCACGTCGCTCGCCTGGCCTTCCGCGCCGCCGAGAACCTGGTGAATCATGATGTTCGCGTTCGGCAACGAATAACGTTTTCCCTTCGTTCCGCCGCACAACAAAACTGCGCCCATGCTTGCCGCCTGACCAATGCAATACGTGTTCACGTCGCACGTCATGAATTGCATCGTGTCATAAATAGCGAGACCCGCCGTAACGCTGCCGCCGGGCGAATTGATGTAAAGATGAATGTCCTTTTTCGGATCCGACATTTGCAAAAACAAAAGCTGCGCAATGATCACGTTAGCGACCATGTCATCAACCGGCGTCCCGAGAAAAACGATGCGATCCACGAGCAAGCGCGAATAAATATCGTAGCCACGTTCGCCGCGGCCGGTTTGTTCGATCACGTGTGGAATCAGAAAATTTTGCATAATGAAATATCCCGTAAATTGACTGCGGCGCAAAGTAAATGAGCCTTGCGCGATGGTCAAGCCGTGCGCCTGATTTCGGTCTTAATTTTACTCTCAATCCTAATTAAAAGGGTGAGTAGGATTAAGATTAAGAGCAGAAAATATTTCGCCTGTATTTTAACTGATTCACTGTTTCAATTCGCGCATGAAATTTTCAGTGGAACATCTGGGCTTGCCCGCGCGTGACCCAACCGCTTTAAAGAACTGGTACGAAACAGTGCTCGGCGCAAAATTAATTTTTGAAAATGGCCAGACGCCACCTGCCTATTTCGTGCAGCTCGGCGGAGGATTAATCCTCGAAATTTACGAAGGTGATTTTTCGCTCAAAGAAACCTCCGACAACATGCTCAACGGCTGGCGCCATCTCGCGCTGCGTGTTGATTCCATTGAAGAAACGAAAGCGGATCTGGAAAAGCGGGGCGTAAAATTTTCTGAACCAATCAACCCTGCTGGCGGGGGCGGCAGAGTTTTATATTTTAAAGATCCGGACAATAACCTACTGCATCTGGTAGAGCGGCCAGCCGATTCGATTTTCAACCACGGATAAACACGGATACCGAAAAACAAATTCCTAATCCGTGTTCATCTGTGTCCATCCGTGGTTACTTTCTTCCAAATTAAAACAAACGCGGTCGCGAAATCCTTTGGCTTTTCCGAAATCCATCTCGTGACGGACTCCGGCGCAAACCATTCGCCGCGCTCAATTTCCTCGGGATGCAGCGTAAATGGACCTTCGTTTTCGCAGCGATAAACCCAGACAAATTCCTGGCCGGTCTCCAAACACGCGTCGATTTTGAAAAGTCGCTTCGGGCAATTTTCCAGATGCAATCCGATCTCCTCCCGTAATTCGCGAATGGCGCAAGCATCGTAATCTTCCCCGCAATCCAAATGTCCCGACGACGAAGAATCCCACGCGCCGGGAAAAGTGTCTTTTGTCATCGAACGTTTCTGCAAAAAAACTTCACCGCGCGAATTGAACACCAGCACATGCACTGCGCGATGTTTGTCGCCATCCCGGTGCACTTCACGGCGCAGTTTTTTGCCGATGACTTCATCGCGGTCGTTAACAACATCAAAAATTTCGTCACCCATAATTTAAACCGTAGCGGCGACTCGGCAGAGCGCCGCCGATTTATGTTTGAAGAACGGCGTTCTGCCGAAACGCCGCTACGACGTCAGTATTTTTGTTAGTTGGACAAATTGTTCCAAGCTGACTTTTTCCGCACGTTCTTGTGGGGAAATGTTCAACTTAACAAACGCGCTTTCTAGTTTTTCCTTTGGCCAATCTTGTTTCAAAAGTTTCAACATCATTTTGCGCCGTTGCGAAAAGGCGCGTTTCACAATCTTTTTGAACAGCGCTGATTTTTCCGCATCAAGAAACGGAACGGGGCGGCGAACCAAAACGATGCAAGCGGAATCCACATCTGGCTCTGGAAAAAAACAGGCGGCTGGAATTTTAAACCATTCTTTTGGCTCGTAATGAAGCTGCATCAACAAAGACAAAATCCCGTAATCGTCATCGCCCGCTTTCGCGGCCAGCCGTTCCGCCACTTCAATCTGCAACGTTGTCACCATTGTTTTCGGTGAGCCGATCGCTTCGGACAAATCTACCAAAATCGGTGAGGCAACCGAGTAGGGCAAATTGGCAACCAATTTCCAATCAGACCAATCGATTTTTTCGCGCCGAACATAATCCAAAGCATCGTCGTGGATTAGCTTGAGATTTTTGGCGCCGGAATATTTTCCATTCAAGAAATCGACCAGCCGTTTGTCTTTCTCGATGGCCAAAACTTCATTTGATTTCGCAAGAAGTAATTCGGTTAACGGCCCAAGTCCTGGACCAATTTCCAAAACTTTATCCGACGAGCTGACTTCGGCGGCGGCGACGATTTTCTGAAGCTGATTTTGATCGTGCAGAAAATTTTGGCCGAGCGACTTTGACAATTGAATGTCGCCCATCGCCAGGATTCTTCGCATTTCGGAAAGTGTCATGGGCGCGGGTAGCACCTGCCTCCAGCGGGTGTGTTTTGAAAATTAAATTTTCGC
>JBKJOZ010000214.1:0-6257 GCA_046595315.1 Limisphaerales bacterium | reverse complement strand
TTTAAGATTGGAGGCGAGGGTCGGAATTGAACCGACGCATACAGCTTTTGCAGAGCCGCGCCTTACCACTTGGCTACCCCGCCTTCCGCTCCAACAATATTAAACTTCACCGCTGGTGCAAGTTTGCTTTTTTATTTTCCGGCGCAACCGAGTTTTTTCCGATTGGTCCAAAGCTGGCGCGGCTTGAAAATCCCCATTGGCGTGATGATCCCGGTAATTAATTCCGGCGGAGTCACATCGAATCCGGGATTCCGCGCGCGGCTAGTCGGATTGGCAATGCGAACGTAATGTCGCTTGATCCCAGTTACGCCCCAAGCACCCAATACTTCGCTTTCGTGCCGTTCTTCAATCGGAATTTCCAGACCGGATTTTAAATTCCAATCGATCGTCGACAGCGGGATTGCGACGTAAAATGGGATGCTATGACGTTGGGCCAAAACCGCCTTGGTGTAAGTGCCGATTTTGTTGGTGACTTCGCCCGTGCGACCCAACGTGCGGTCACTCCCGACAATGACCATGTCAATTTCACCGCGCTGCATCAAATGACCCGCCGCATTGTCGGCGATGATTTCATGCGAAATTTTTTGTTGCCCAAGCTCCCATGCCGTTAGAGTTGCTCCTTGCGAACGGGGGCGGGTTTCATCGCAAAACACATGAAATTTTTTACCCAGTTTTTGCGCGGCATACATGGGAGCGGTCGCAGAACCGACATCGACAAAGGCAAGCCAACCCGCATTGCAATGCGTCAAAACTCTTGTTCCGTTGCCAATCAAGCGCGCGCCAAAATTTCCAATCTCCTGGCAATGTTTAACATCTTCGTTTGCAAATTCCTCTGCGGCGGCCAAGGCCAAGGCCTGTTGTTCGCGAACACTTTTTCCTGAATTCATCACGCGACGGACGTCATTCATCGCATTAACGGGATCAACGGCAGTAGGCCGCGCCGTTTTCAAAACCTCGTAAACCTCAAAAACGTGCCGTGAAAATTTTTGCAAATCCGCTCCCCGGAAAGCACGAGCCCCTTGCGCCAAACCGTAGGCCGCCGTCGCCCCGATCGCTCCGGCGCCACGCACGATCATATCGGTAATTGCCCGGGCCGTTTCCCGATAATTTTTTGTGGCGATGATTTTGAATTCGTGCGGCAAAAGTCGTTGCTCGATCAACCGGACAGAATTGGTTGAAGCATCGAAAGCGACGGTGCGAAAATGTCGGGCGCGACCGCCCACGGTGACTTTCATGAAATTGGTTAACCCACTTTGCGCCGAAGATATCAGCGCGATTGAAGTTTTAACTCGCGAACTTTGGCGCGAATTTTCCTGTAGAGCGAATGCTTGCGCAGGTTTCGCAAATCAGGATCAGCGACAATCCATTTAAAATCCCGATAGCCCAGCTGCAAGGCACGTTCAAGCGATGTGCCGCTGAGTTCGAGTTGCTCGGTCAGAGAATAACTGCACGCGAGATTGTAATGAACGAGTGCATCCTCCGGGCGCAATCGAGCCAATTGCTCATCCACTTTCAAACCATCGACAAATTCACCGCGGCGCGTATAAGCGTCACCCAGAATTTGCAATGCTTCGACATAATCAGGGTCGCGGCGAACTAGTCCTCCCAAAAAACTAATTTCCACATCCAAGTTGTGCAATTCCTGACGGGTCAGTTTTTTTCGCGCAGTAAAAGGTTTTTTTGGCATACGGCTTGGCACTAATATATCGCTCAGACTTTCCCTGATGTCGAATATTTTTCTGTTTCGCGAGAGGAAAAAAATCATTCATATTGTGAATATATTATTGCGTAGCGCAGATTTGTTTTTGACAGGCGGTTTGAATCTTCACTTATGAAATGTTTTGTCACCGGCGCTTCAGGATTTATTGGCGCAAACCTCGTGCATGAATTGCGCGGGCGCGGACACGAAGTCAGAGCGCTGCTGCGGCGCGAGAGCGATTTGCGCGGATTGCAGGGCGCGGATTTCGAGCGCGTGGACGGCGACGTGAGCGACCCCGAGAAATTAAAATCAGCGATGCGCGGCTGCGATTGGTGTTTTCACGTCGCGGCGAGCTACCATCTTTGGCTGCGCGATTACAAACCGATGTATGCGGCAAATGTCGAAGGGACGCGCCACGTCATCAGTGCCGCCGCCAGCGCGGGCTGTTCACGAATTGTTTACACCAGCACAGTGGGCTGCATCGGTTTGCCAAAAATTAAAAATGGACGAATTAGTCCGACCGATGAAAGCACGCCCGTTTCCGCCGCGCAAATGAGCAATCATTACAAACTCTCCAAATGGCAGGCGGAAGAAGTCGCGCGGGAACTGGCCGCGAAAGGTTTCCCCGTTGTCATCGTAAATCCCAGCGCACCCGTCGGACCCCGCGATGTGAAACCGACTCCCACCGGAAAAGTGATCGTTGATTTTTTGAACCGCGACATGCCCGCCTATCTGGACACCGGGCTGAATTGGGTGCATGTCCGCGACGTTGCCATCGGCCACATTCTCGCCGCAGAAAAAGGCCGCATCGGGGAGCGTTACATTTTAGGAAATGCCGATGGCAATTGGACAATGAAAGAAGCGTTTGCAGTTTTGGAAAAAATCACCGGAATTCCCGCGCCGAAATTTCAAGTTCCCTACTCTATCGCGCTGATGGCGGCGCACGTGGATGAATTCGTTTCAAGACTTTCTGGCAAACCACCGAAAGCTCCACTCGCCGGTGTGCGCATGGCGAAATACAAAATGTTTTTTAATCCAGCGAAAGCGATTCGCGAATTGGGCTTTCCGCAAACACCACCGGAAAAAGCGCTGGCTGATGCGGTCGAGTGGTTTCGCGCAAATTCAAATCTTCGCCGGGGCAAAACGTGATCTCGATCATCATTCCAACTCTGAACGAAGCGGAACATCTGCTGATTACGGTGAAAAAAATTCGAGCCAATGCATCGGCGCACGAAATCATCCTCGCCGACGGAGGTAGCACTGATGCGACGTTGGAAATTGCGAAAGCATTGGGAATAAAAATTGTCTGCGCCGAAAAGTGTGGGCGCGGTTTTCAGATGAACGCCGGGGCAAAAAATGCCTCCGGCGAAATTTTTTTATTTCTTCACGCCGACACGCATCTCCACAGCTTCAGTCTGACGCAAATCGAAGACGCGTTGAAAAATGAAAGAATTGTCGGCGGCGGATTCGCGCGACGATTTGATTCGGATTCGCTTTTTCTCCGCGGCACCTGCGCCTTGGCCACGGCACGCTCCTCGGTTTTTGGTTTGCTTCTCGGCGATCAGGGGATTTTTGTGCGTCGATCCGTTTTCGAAAAGCTCAGCGGCTTCCGTGAAATGCGACTGTTTGAAGATGTCGATTTTTCCCGCCGCCTCGCGCGTGTGGGAAAAACCATCACCTTAAAACCGGCAGTCATTTCCTCCGCGCGACGTTTCGCCAAACGCGGCCCCATCCTCACCACCTGCCGCGATTTGTGGCTGACCTGCAAATATGCCATCGGCCTGGAAGATTATTCCGCGAGATGAATCTTTTTATTTGCGGGCGGAACCGGATTTGAATTTCGCTCGTTCGGTTGCGGCCAATATTCCCGTTGTTTGACAAACGGCGCGATTAATAGACGCCAAAGTTTATTGTCCTGCGGGGATGAATAGCCCGGCACACCGATTTTGATTTCTGACTGGGCAATGTTCAATCCCAGCGTGCGATGCAACCGGTCCCACCACGGAAACACCACGCCGTAATTGGAATCGGTCTCGCAGCGAATTTGCGAGTGATGAATGCCGTGCATGCGCGGCGTCACCAAACACTTGTTCAGCAACCGTTCCAGCGCAATCGGCAGACGCAGGTTGCTGTGGTGAAAAAGCGTGTTTGCCTGAAAAATAATTTCGTAAATCGCAAATGTCGGAAGCGAAACGCCGATCAGACTGACCTGCACGACGCGAAACGCGGTGGAGAAAAAAACTTCGCCAAAATGAAAACGGAATCCCGTCGAGACATCGAGGTCGGGATCACTGTGATGAACATTATGAAAACGCCAGAGGAACGGAATTTTGTGATTCAACCTGTGCCAGTAATAAAAAAATAAATCGAGCAGGAGAAATCCGACGACGAAGTGAGCCCAGCCCGGCAAACGCAAAAAATGGAGCAAGCCAAACGGCTGTTCCGCCGACCAATCCAACGCCCTCAACGCCGAAGGCCGCACGACGGTCATCGCCACCAAAAATGCCACCCCCGAAATGCAGCCGTTCACGATCAGCCTGCGCAGCAAATCCGCCGTGGGTTTTCGCAGCGAAGACAATTTTTCCAACGCGAAAAGTAATACGAAAATTCCGATGACAATGAGCGGCGTGTAAGAAGATAATTTCATTGCGAACCAGATGACCCTACAAGCAGTCACGGAAAAATGAAACCCTCGCCCAAAAACAAACTCGTTATTTTCGTCAAAGCTCCAAGATTGGGAATGGTCAAAAGCCGGCTGGCCACGAGCATCGGCGAACGCGACGCCTGCGACGCCTATAAAAAAATGGCAGAAGTTTTGTTGGCGAATTTGCGTGGGCTTCAAAATATTGAAATTCGATTTTCGCCGGATGAGGCGGAGGGCGAGTTGCGCCAATGGCTCGGCGAAAATTTTATTTTTGCGCGGCAAGGTTCTGGCGATCTGGGGGAAAAATTGAACCGCGCGTTTCAGGAGAATTTTGACGCGGGTGCGCAGCGCGTCGTCGTCATCGGCTCGGATTGTCCTTACGTTACGGCGGAGGACATTGAAATCGCGTCGAATTCTTTGGCGTCGCACGATGTCGTTCTCGGGCCAGCCACAGATGGCGGTTATTGGTTGATTGGTTTGCGCGCACTTCAGTCCGTCTTGTTCAAAAATATTCCGTGGAGCGCGGAATCAGTTTTGGAAACTACGCTCACGCGCATCCGCGAAGCCCAACTCTCTTTTCGACTTCTTCACAAACTGGATGACATTGATGTCGCCGAAGATTGGCAGAAATTTTTGCGCAACTGCTCGTCGTGACCGACGCAGCAAAATATTTCTATTTTTGAAATAAACCGGCGGGCGGTGCATCGTATTGAAAGGTCATGCAAATCTTGAAAAATAAATCGTTTTGGAAATGGGTGGTCGCCGGACTTTTACTCGTCGGATTATTTGTCGCATCCCGGTTTCTGCCCTTCGGCGAATGGATCACGGCCTTCACGGGATGGGTCAAAGATCACGGCGCATTCGGAATCGCGGTGTTCGTCCTCGGCTACATCGTGGGAACCGTTGCGTTCTTTCCCGGTTCGCTCATGACCTTGGCGACCGGCGCGGTATTCGGATTGTTTTGGGGAACGGTGGTCGCCTCGTTCAGCGCCACGACGGGCGCGGCGCTTTCGTTTTTAATCGCCCGTTATCTGGCGCGCGGTGCCATTGAAAAACGCGCCAAGAACAACGAAAAATTCACCGCCATCGATTCTGCGATTGGCGAACAAGGCTGGAAAATCGTCGGGCTACTCCGGCTCAGTCCGTTGATTCCATTTAATCTCAGCAATTATTTTTTTGGCCTGACGAAAATAAAATTCTGGCCCTACGTTCTCGCGAGCTGGATTGGCATGTTGCCCGGAACTTTCCTTTACGTTTATTTGGGCCACGTTGGCAAATCCACTTTGGGCGGCGGTCGCGAACGTTCGACTCAGGAATATATTTTGCTCGGAGTCGGTCTCGCCGCCACGATTGCCGTCAGCATCTACGTGGGACGTCTTGCGAAAAATGCTTTAAAAAAACAGAAGGACGGCGAGTCCCCCGCTAAAAAATAAAACGCTCGATACTTTCTCCAAAAATGCAATCTGACGAAATCGCCACACCACCGTTGCAACCGTGGGATGCGCACAACAAAAAACTTTTCGGCAATGTGCACCCGCCGGATTGGGTGAATCCTGAACCGGCGGCGCGCTACAATCTCGTCGTCATTGGCGGCGGCACGGCGGGGTTGGTCACGGCGGCGGGCGCGGCGGGACTCGGCGCGAAAGTTGCGCTGGTCGAACGACATCTTCTTGGCGGCGATTGTTTGAATGTCGGTTGCGTTCCGTCCAAAGCGTTGATTCGCGCCGCTCGCTCGGTGGCGGAAATTCGCCACGCATCCGAATTCGGCATCGGTGTTAGTGGCGAAGTGAAAGTGGATTTCCCCCGCGTCATGGAACGAATGCGCCGTCTGCGCGCCGACATCAGCCCACACGATTCGGCGGCGCGCTTTCGCGAACTCGGCATTGATGTTTTCATCGGCAACGCAAAATTCAT
>JBKJOZ010000202.1:0-12340 GCA_046595315.1 Limisphaerales bacterium | reverse complement strand
GCGGTGTTGCGAACGATTTCGGCGTCGAGAATTCCGTTTCCTTGCGCGTCGTAAAACGCCGGAATCGGAACGCCCCAAGTTCGTTGGCGCGAGATGCACCAATCGGGACGAGATTTCACTGCGCCTTCGATGCGGTTTTTTCCCCAATCAGGAATCCAATGGACGTTGTTGATTTCCTTCAGCGCGGTTTCGCGAAAATTTTTGTGATCAATTTTGATGAACCATTGATTCATCGCGCGGAAAATCACGGGCGTTTTGCTACGCCAACAAAATGGGTAACTGTGATGATAATTTTCCTGATGAATTAATGCTTTGCGAACGACCAGTTCATGCAGCACGGCGACATTCGCATCGCTCTTTCCGTGTTTTTCCAAAATGGATTTCCCGATGAGTTCGGCGGGCATTTGTTGTTCGACGGGCAAATCGTTGGTGTGGGCGAGAGCGCCGACGTCATCAACGGGTGAATAAATCGGCAGATTATTTTGACGACCGAGATTGTAGTCGTCGAGGCCGTGGCCGGGCGCGATGTGGACAAAGCCTGTGCCGGTGTCGCTCGTGACGAAATTATCGCCAGCGAGAAGTTTTCCGGTGCGATTGCAAAAGGGATGTTGATATTCGAGTTGCTTCAAATCTTCGCCGTGCAAACTGCGAACGATTTCGTAATTTGCCCAACCGCATTTTTCCGCGAGATGCGAGAGGAGCAGGGTGGAGACGATGAAAGTTTCCTGGCCAACGCGAATGAGCGAGTAGCTGAAAGTGGAATTGTAGGCGACCGCGAGATTGGCCGGAAGCGTCCACGGCGTCGTGGTCCAAATGACGATGCTGGTGTTCGCCTGGCCGATGACGGGAAATTTTACGTAAACACTTTGGCTGACGTGATCGTTGTATTCGACCTCGGCTTCGGCGAGCGCGGTGCGACAGGGGATGCTCCAGTAAACCGGCTTTTTTCCGCGATAAACAAAACCTTTTTCGACGATGTCGGCGAAGAGACGCAACTCGTCGGCTTCGTAATTTTTATCGAGCGTGAGATACGGATTTTCCCAATCGCCCAAAACGCCGAGGCGTTTGAACTGGCCGCGTTGAAGGTCGATAAATTTTCGCGCGTAAGTTTCGCAGGCTTTGCGAATGGTGGCGGCGTCAGCGGAAGTATCGCCCGCTTTGCGCATTTCCTGAGAAACTTTGAATTCAATGGGCAAACCGTGACAATCCCAGCCCGGAACGTACGGCGCGTTGAAGCCGCGCAACGTCTTATATTTGATGATGATGTCTTTGAGAATTTTGTTCAGTGCGGTTCCGATGTGGACGTCGCCATTCGCAAACGGAGGGCCGTCATGCAGAACAAATTTCGGAGCATCTTTGCGCGCGTCTTGAATTTTGGCGTAGAGATTTTCTTTCTCCCATTTTTCCAAACGCTGCGGCTCGCGCGTCACCAAATCGGCTTTCATCGGAAAGTCGGTGCGCGGCAAATTTAATGTATTTTTGTAGTCCATTTTCTGAAAGAGCGCGCACGCTAACATTGAGTTTTGGAGTTATCAAGCGGCACAAAATCGCGGAAGGGTTACGGTTGGAAAAAATAAACCACAGAGGCACGGAGGCATAGAGAGCGGAAGGAAATTTTTAAGTTCTTTGTGTCTCCGTGCCTCTGCGGTTTAATTCCGCACCACTATTCAAATTACAATTGCAGGAAGAAAAAAAATCCCGCGAATAAATTCGCGGGATGATTGAGTGACGTTCGGAATTATTTTCCGTCGTGGTCGGAATCGCCGGGGATGGCGCGTTCGACGCGATCCCACGCGGCACGGGTGGCGTTTTTCGCTTTGTCCCAGCCGAGCCGAGATTTGCCACGACTTTTTTCGTATTCTTTAGCCAGATCCGCTTCGGCTTGTTCGTAGGTTTTCCCAGCCGTGCCATGGGTGGAATAACCTTGGTAGCCCGTTTTCAAGGCTGGATGATAATCGTCGTAGGTATAATTTTTTTCGGCCCAGGATTCTTTGCCGTAGTTTTCGCGCCAATAAGTGTCTTCGACGGTGGGATCAAGCGCTTCGCCAGCCGCCTTGCCGGCATAACCGCCTGCCACACTGCCGACCACTGCGCCAACTGCAGCCCCAACTGGTCCTCCGACCGCCATGCCAATGGCTGCTCCAGCAGCGCCAGCTCCAGCAGCGCCGATCCCAGTTCCCACGGGATGTGAGCCGGGTTCGCCGGTGATTGGGTCGCGATTAGCGTCAGTGCCACGGCGGGTTGTTTTCTTTTCTTCGAATCGTTTTTCCATAAGTGGTCTCCTCGTTTGTGTTTCTTGTTAATTCCGAATGAAACGTCATTCGAATGTATAAAATGTAGTTTGCTCACAAACATATTTCCTCCCTGAAACTGGCGATGGTAATTCTGCCGAGAGGGGCACAGGCGCTCGCGATTCTGAATTTGCAATCGACAACAGGATGCGTAAGTCTTGCCCCCATGGAAAAAACAGAAAAAACCCAAGTGGATCCTGAATTAAAGAGGCGCATTCAGGAGTTAATCGAGTTCAAAGGTGGCGGCTACAATCCCGATCACGTCGAAGATATTATTGTCAACGCGCTGAAACTTTTGACCGACGTAAAAGATCGCGGCGATGTGCGCGTGATTCGCACGGCGGTGCGGGAACTGCGTTACGCTTTTCGATTATTCGCGCCATATCACGAGACGCGCAAAGTGACGATTTTCGGTTCAGCGCGAACCTTGCCGACCAAGCAGGAATATATTCAGGCCGTTGACTTCGCTCGAAAAATTGCCGACGCCGGTTACATGGTCATCACCGGAGCGGGCCCGGGAATCATGCAAGCCGGACACGAAGGCGCTGGTCTCGAAAAAAGTTTTGGTGCGAACATTCGTTTGCCGTGGGAACAAGGCGCGAATCCCATCATCGACAACGATAAAAAACTGGTGACGTTCAAATATTTTTTCACCCGCAAACTGACTTTCGTTCGTCACTCCGACGCGTTTGTTTTATTTCCCGGCGGCTTCGGCACGCTCGACGAAGGTTACGAAGCGATCACCCTCATGCAGACCGGCAAACATCGTTTGATGCCGCTGGTGTTGATGGATAAACCGGGTGGAACCTATTGGAAAACGTGGGACAAAAATGTGCGCGAACATTTGTTGCGCGACCAATTAATTTCGCCAGACGATTTGAATTTGTATCAAATTACCGACGATGCGGATCAAGCGGTGAAATGGATTTCGCGATTTTATCGCAACTATCATTCCAGCCGTTTTGTGAAAGACCTTTTCGTTTTGCGCCTGAAACGCGCGCCGTCAGAACATGCGCTCGAAGGATTGAACGAAGATTTTGCCGACATCGTCAGCGGCATCAAAATGCACAAAATTGAGGCGACGCCGGAAGAAATAGAGGATCATGATTTTGTGAACTTAGAGCGCATCGCCTTCGGATTTGATCGTCGGCAATACGGGCGATTGCGTCTGTTGATTGACGCGCTCAATGGATTTTAAAGACCAAACGCGCTAAATATTTTACTAAAAATCAACACTTGAATCCATTGAGGCGCGAAACATATATTTGCTGCTCAATAAAAAAAATTTATGGCAGACATCGCAAATAAATATCCCGAAAACGTGACCGGAAAATATTACGTCGATAATCAATGCATTGATTGCGACCTCTGCCGCGAAACGGCGCCGGCGAATTTCACGCGCAACGATGACGGTGGTTATTCCTACGTTTTTAAACAGCCGACCACGCCCGACGAAGAAGCCCAAAGCAAAGAAGCCATGGAAGGCTGTCCCGTCGAAGCCATCGGCAGCAACGGCGAATAGTTTTAAACTGAATCACTCGACCCGCAGGCAAATGTCTGCGGGTTTTTTGTTTTTGCTTCGTTCCAAATTCCAAAGTCTAATCAACGCCACATGCGGAAATTGAATGTAATCCTCGGTGACCGAAGTTATCCAATTTTCATCGGAGAAAATTTACTTTTGCGGCTCGGGGCAGAATGCGCGCGGCGGAAATTCGCGAAACGTTGCGCGATTATTTCTGATGCCAACGTTGCAGAACGTTACGCGAAAATCGCTCTGCGCTCCCTGCAATCTGCCGGGTTCGATCCGGTTTTGATCACCGTAAAAGCGGGTGAAACCGCCAAAAGTCTTCAAACCGTTCAAGCCTGTTACGATCAACTCGCCACGCAGCGCCTTGAACGAAAATCATTTGTGGTGGCATTGGGTGGCGGCGTGGTCGGTGATCTAGCTGGATTTGTCGCCGCCACTTATTTGCGCGGAATCGGCTTTGTGCAGGTTCCAACCACATTGCTCGCGCAGGTGGATAGTTCCGTGGGCGGAAAAGTCGGCGTCAATTTGAAAGCCGGGAAAAATTTGGTCGGCGCATTTTATCAGCCTCAATTCGTTCTCTGCGACTTGAATGTGCTCAGCACTTTGCCGGACCGTGAATTCCGCGCTGGCCTCGCTGAAGTCATTAAATACGGAATTATTTACGATGCAAAATTGTTTAATCGCCTCGAACGCGATCTGGAAAAAATCCTTGAACGCGATACCGCTCTGTTGGCTTCGATCATCGCGCAATGTTGTGAAATTAAAGCGAAAGTCGTCTCGCAGGATGAAACCGAATCTGGCCTGCGCGCCATTTTGAATTTCGGTCACACCGTAGGACACGCCATCGAAGCAATTTCGGGTTATGGGAAATATTTACACGGCGAAGCTATTTCTATCGGCCAGGTCGTCGCCGCACGGATTTCCACGAAAATCCTTGGTTTGCCGGAAGAGGAAGCGAATCGCATCCAACGTTTATTTGGGAAGGCCGGTTTACCCACCGGAATCCAAACATCGGCCGCTGATCGAAAAAAGCTGTTTCAGGCGATGCAATTGGACAAGAAGGTCGATCAAGGTGAGGTCAAATTTGTTCTGGCAAAAAAAATCGGGGAAGTGGCTTTTGGCCAGCGGGTTCCTCGATGGTTAATTGATGCGGAACTCTCTGGTTTGGCGGTTCGATAAGGAATTGACATTTGCAGCCAATTCTCTAGCTTGTGTTCGCTGGAAAAAACGTTTTTTACAGGATCAAATTTATGAAACTAATTGGTAACTTCTCAGGCAAGTTGTTCGCTTGCGTCACCGCTTTTATTTTGGCGTCGCTGGTTGCCGACGTTCAAGCGCAAACCATGAAGCAGGGCAATGCGAAAGTTCGCCAAATTCGTGGTTCCGCCAAATATTCTACCGAAGGTGGAATCTGGGTGCCGTTGAAAGTTGGCGCCACGCTCAAGCCCGGCACAATGATTCAAACCGCACCTGAGTCTGTGGTTGATCTGGATCTCGGTGAAAATGGGCCAGTTGTTCGCGTCACGCCTGATACCACCGTTGGTTTGGATAAATTGGCTTATGCTGGAACTGGAGCGGACAGCGTGATCGAAACCACCGTCAATGTGAGAAACGGCACGATCATCGGCAATGTCAAAAAGTTGGCGAAAGCTTCCAAATACGAAATCAAAACTCCAAATGGCGTCGCTGGCATTCGTGGAACCGATTACGTTGTTTCGGTCAAAAGATTGCCGGATGGCACTTACGAAGTTACTTTTACCGACATTACGGGCACGTTGGTGATCGCGGCGATTGTCCACGGCGTTCCTGAAACCGTCGTTCTCAATGCGGGCGAATCCTGGACTCCAGGGGGCGATGTCGTTCCAACCCCTCGTCAATTGCTTGATTTTTACCGAGGTCAAGTTGCCAGCTCAATTGATGCTTTGCCTCCCGGTTATGATCGCGCGGCGCTTCCCGGCCGGCGTGCTATCGAACAGCATGTTTCTCCGACCATTGGAGCTCGCCCGAATTCGGAATTTCAAGGAAACGGTTTTTAATAATTTATTTTTTATTTTCAACCCAGAGCAACCTTGTGTTGCTCTGGGTTTTTTGTTTAGTTCGCTGCGATGAAGCTGAGGTCATTCAAGCCCGTCCCCATCCTGATTGCTCTCAGCACGATCGGGTTGGCCTGTCTTTTCCAATCCGAGTTTTTCATCCGCCATTTTGATTCATTCCACCGGCTTGAATTAGTCACTTACGATCAACGGGTCAAAGTTGCCAATCGTTTTCCAAAATCGTGCGCTACGAATTTGGCCTTTGTGCGGCTGGATGAAGTCACACTGAAACTTTTGAGCGATAGTTGGCCTAATCTCAGTTGGCCCTATCCGCGCCAAATGCACGGCCGGCTGGTGCGCGAACTCTCCACCCAAGGTGCCAAAGCGATTGGTTTCGACGTTATCTTCGGAGAGTTGCGCGATTTGGATGCGCCGGTCTTGATGCCCGACAAATCCACAATGGAATCAGACGAATTTTTCGCGGCCCAAATGCGCGCCGCCGGCAACGTTATCCTCGCCGCGGAAACCAGTCCCATCGACAAAAGTGCGTCGGCCGATGAAAAGTCGGCGAGAAATTTGCAACGGGTTTTTCCACCTCCGCTTTTTGCGACGAACGCGATGGCCATTGGCGACATCGCCGCCGATTCCGATGCCGATGGAGTTTTGCGGAGGGCCCGCGCTTTCGTCGATGATCCCGATTACGGACGCCGCTGGCACATGGGAATTGTCTTGGCGGCGAAGGAATTGGGGCTCGATCTCAACCATGCGTTGGTTGAACCCGGCCAGGTCACTTTAAGATCTACCAACGGGGTTGAGCGGATTATTCCTATTGATGAAAAAAACTTTTTCTACATCAATTGGAGTATGCCAATGAGCCATCCCGGCTTGAGCGTCACACCTTACGCTCTGCCGGTTTTCCTGGATGAAATCCGACGCTCAGGAACACCTCAAGAATATCGCGAAACCTTGGATGCCTTTCGCACCGATTCAGGATTTACAAATTTGGTTGGGGATAAACCGTTCCAAGACAAACTCGTTGTCGTCGGCTCAATTTTGATCGGGAATAATCTCACCGACACGGGGGCCACTCCGCTCAATAAACAGGATTTTCTCGTCAGTAAACATTGGAACGTGGCCAACGCCGTCATCACCGACCAATTCATCCGGCGCACCCCTTTTTGGATTGATCTGATCGTCATTGCCGTGATGGGAATTCTTTCCGCAGTGTTGACCTTGAAACTCCGCGCCCTTTCCGCGTCGTTGTCCGTCCTCGCCGCGCTCGCGCTTTACGTCCTCGCCTGTTTTTTCCTGTATGTGCAATATCTCTACTGGATTCCGGTGGTCGTTCCGGTCATCGGCGCGATGCTCATGACGCACGTTTGCATGGTGACGTACCGGGTGCGGGTGGAACAAAAAGAGCGTCGTCGCGTCAAGGCCGTTTTCTCCAAGATTGTTTCGCCCAATGTCGTCAATGAATTGCTCAACACCGAGAAGCTTGCCCTCGGTGGCGCGCGTCGCAAAATCACCGTCTTTTTTGCCGACGTGCGTGGGTTCACCGAGATGACCGATTTGCATCAGGCGCGCGCGGAAGAATATGTGCGCGCAAATAATTTGACGCCCGAAGCAGCGGAAGCGCATTACGACGAGCAGGCGCGCGAAACTTTGGCCACGGTCAACACCTACCTCGGCGTCATTGCCGATAAAGTCAAAGAACATTCCGGAACGCTCGACAAATATATCGGGGATTGCGTGATGGCATTCTGGGGGGCGCCCACGCCAAACGAACAACACGCCCTCTGCTGCGTTCGTGCGGCCATCGATGCCCAGCGCGGAATGCACACGCTCAATGTTGAACGCGCGGCGGAGAACCAGCGGCGCGAACAAGAGAATCCGATCCGAGTCGCCGCCGGCCAACGCCCGCTCGATCTTCACCCGTTGCTCTCGCTCGGCAGCGGCATCAACACCGGCACCGTCATTGTCGGGTTAATGGGTTCGGACGCCCATATTCTCAATTATACCGTGTTCGGTCGCGAAGTGAATCTGGCCAGCCGACTCGAAAGTGTTTCCGGGCGCGGCCGCATCATCATTGGTGAATCAACTTTTCTCGACCTCCAACGCGACGATCCGCGACTGGCCGCGATCTGCCTCGAACTCCCCTCCGTCACCGTCAAAGGAATTAAAAACGCCGTCAAAATTTTTGAAGTTCCGTGGAAACAGGAAACCGATCTTCCCAAAATGGAAAGCGTTCCAGACGTGCAACCGGCGGCTCCCAAGGTGTAGATACTTCCACGCATGCCCAACAGCCACGTCTCCCTTCAACTGCTCGATGTCGTTATCTTCGTGGCTTACATGGTCGGCATCGTCGCGTTCGGGTTTTGGGTGTCGCGCAAGGGTAAAAACACCGCGCAAGGCTATTTTCTCGGCAACAAAACGATTCCGTGGTTTGTGATTGGTTCTTCGATGGTCGCGGCGGACATCAGCAGCGAACAATTTATTTCCTACGTCGGCGGCGCTTATAAACACGGCATCGTCCTCGCTGCGGGCGATTGGAACGCGTGGATTATTTACAGCCTGCTCATTTTAATTTTTCTGCCGTATTATGTGCGCACCGGCGTCACGACGATGCCCGAGTTCCTCGAACGCCGTTACAATTCCACCTGTCGTTATATTTTCGCCATCGCTTCGGTCATCGGGTTCGTGGCGGCGATCAATGCGGGCGCGCTTTATTCCGGCGGCATCATGCTCGATAGTTTTTTCGGCGAAGGTTTGTCGCAATTGATGCCGCAGATCAATATTTCCGGCCAACCGGTTTCGCCCGTCGTGCTTTACATCGTTTTCTTCGCCGTGACGACGGGCGTTTACACCATCTACGGTGGACTCAAGGCAGCGGCGTGGACTGACCTCATCCAAATGGTGATTCTCCTGGGAGCTGGATTTCTGGTGCCGGTACTGGCGTTGCGGCACGTCACCGACATCAACGCGTTTATCGCCGCGAACCCGGAACATTTTCAGATGTTCAAACCGCCGACGCATAAGCCATTTCCGTTCACCGGAGTTTTCACCGGCTTCCTCTCCGTAGGAATCTGGTATAGCTGCACGAGCCAGCACATGGTGCAACGTGTTCTCGCCGCGAAGGACGAATGGCACGCGCGCATCGGCGTCGTTTGCGCGGGGTTTCTGCATATTATACTGCCGTTCTTCTTCATCGTGCCAGGCATCATCGCGTTTAAACTGTTTCCGACCCTGCCGCATCCGGATCAGGCTTATCTCGTCCTCGTAAAACAATTTATTCCCACGGGACTCAAAGGACTTTTGCTTGCGGGCATGGCGGCCGCATTGATGGGTCACGTCTCCACCGTGGTGAACTCCGCGTCCACGATTCTCACCCTCGACATTTACAAAAAACTGATCAACCGCAACGCCACCGAATCGCAGCAAGTCCGGTTTGGTCGCTGGAGCGGCGTGTTTGTGTTGATCGCGAGCATCTGGATTGCAATCACCTTCACCGACACCTCCACGACCCTCTTTGAAAAGATCAACACCGTCTTCTTTTTCATCGCACCGCCGTTCGCCGTCGTGTTCACGGTCGGCATTTTGTGGAAGCGCGCTAATGCTTCGGCTGCGGTGACGACGATGGTGCTAGGTTTTATTTTCTCCGGCGCGCTGGCGGAGTTCGAATTACTCGGTCGCTTCAACACTTTTAACCATCGCGCGCTGGCCGCGTGGCTCTTCTGCATGGCGGTCATGATTATTACCTCGCTGCTGACCCCGCCGCCGCCGCCAGAAAAGACGGATGGCATCATCTGGAATAAATCGTACCTCGTGTTGCGCTCGGAAGATCAGGCGCGGCACACCGGATGGCAGGATTGGCGGCTTTGGTGGGGCATTTTCGTAGGAATCACCCTCTGCATTTACGGTTTCTTCATCTACTGGCGCATTCAACATCCGTGGTGATGAAATATTTCCGCGCCGGGACTATATACTTGGCGGACGCAGATTGTTTTGGGGCTGTTTTCTACGAGGGAGAATTAGAATTATTGGGGTTTTAGGACTTTTTACGAAAGAGATGGCAAAATCAGGTGTTTACACCAATTAGTTTTGGTATCCAGAATGCGGTATCAGAACAAAAGAAAGGCGATTGAATGGAAACAGACATGACAAAGATAGATGGCAAACTAAACCAAGTTCACACGGTTTTGACCAATCTTTGCTCAAAGACAAATATCACGTTGAGCAAATCTGAAATTGCTGAAATTGAAAAGGCGGAGGAGCTTTTGAACGAGGCCAGAAACGACATTGCCGGTATGTTCACTTAATCGGCTCAAAAAATTGCTAGGTGATTAGGAACTGCGCTTTTTTGGGCGTTTCGTCTTAGGCTTGGCTTTCGTTGCCTTTGCTGGCGGAGGTGTAGCGATGATCCGTTTCATCGCATCTTCAAAACTCAACCCAGGTATTCTTAAATCTACGGCTTTAGGCATTGTGATTTTGTTTTAGTGCTTTGGCTCGCTGGAGCATGATTTCGTTCACTTCAAACAGAACTGTATCCATTCGGCTCGCCCATTCTGCCTTGGCCTTGGTGTCAATTTTCTCCAACGCCTCAACATACTCGTTATGTTCTGCGCGCAACGCGATTTTGTAAATTTCAGGGAGAGACTTTCCATTCGGAGGAGTCATTTTAGGAGCGATAATAGCAACCCTCGTTTTCCCGCCGCAATACGGGTCAACTTTTTTCACTTCTTCAATGGCGTAAATCGCGGCAAGTTGCGCGTGTTGAAATGGAGTTTTTGATCCAAGTTTGAACCAGCCTAAAATGTATGTGGCTACGGCACTACCGCAACCAATCGCAAGAAACGGATGCGGTGATTTGGATGCAATGCCAACTGCAAAATTCAGCGTGAAAATGTAAGGTTTGGAATCGTGATAATGGGCGATCATCAACTCAAAATTCAGTTCGTTCTTCTGAATGTGTTCGTGAAGTTCCTCCATGCTGCAACCAAGGTTTTGCTCACGTAACTCCTGTTTTACTTTGCGCACCGATTCTTGAGCCATGTCTGCAAGGGCACGGTAGTCTTTAATTTCTTTCCCCTTCGCCAAATCGGTTAGAATTTCCACGGCGCGGCCTGACAAAGTTGCGTTTCCCGCTTGGGCAACCAACGCAATGACATCATTGAACAATTCGAGGGTGCTGATTTTGGGCGTGTCGAGCCTTTGGGAAGCTCCAGAAATTGGGCTGTAAGTGGTTTGGCTGTCACTCGCCAAAACAATGGCGTCTTCGCAAATGATTCCAACAACGATTGTCACGCGTGATTTGAGTTTTTCCCGACAATGGATGCTATCGGCGCGGTTGGTAATGACGAGGGAATTTTGGCGGCTTTTAATGCGGTGGCTCACGCCAAACCGCGCCAGTCAAAATAAAAGTCCGATTGCATAAAAACGAGCATCCGGTTTGATGGATCAAACGAAATGAAAACATTTGTTTTCTCATTCAAAGTAAAACCACCACAAGGAAGCGCGCTTTATAAAACCGTTAAACATGGTTACGCAGCGGTATATTGTTTGGGTGAAAATGTTGAATCTGCTGAGATTTCTGGACGGGAATATTTAACTAATGGCGGCGACGGAAACGAGAAATGGGAAATCATATCGAGCCACGAACAAGGGCACGAGTGTGCGCCAGAGCATCTTTTGAAAGATCAAATAAATAAAGCACTCCACAGGAAAGCTCAAAAATTTGGCGTGGCGGTTTCAATTGCCGGGGTTGGGTTTGGTGCGGCTTCTCAGAACGAACTTTCAACAAATTAGTTTCAGGTTTTGACTTCATGCTATTCCTGCGAAGTCACACTAACAGGGCGACTAGCCTTTCTTCTCTACCCCTCTTTTCGCGTGAATCGCGTTCTGTAATTCATTGGCTCGCGCCCGATGCGGCGGACAATATTTGTAGGCTGTTCCCGTGTTTGGGTTCACTTCGCACTTTTCCCCGCAAGCGCGGCAGCATCCGTTCGCCCGATTGCGTTTCTGTGCGGCTCTTTGGCGGGAATACTTCTTAGATCGTGGTGTCCACGGTCTAGCTGGTTTGCGTTTCCTCTTGTGGCCTACCAGTCAGAAGACTGGTTTTCCGTTTCACTTGGCGGGTTGGCGATACAACAGCCGCGCACCTTCCAAATATGGAATGGCGGCCATTGTGCGCGCCCCGTCGGTTATCTTGCGGTGATTCCAGCGAAAAGCGAACTCACTAGCGTATTTGGGTAGGTGTTCAGGCGATACACAATGCCATGAGCCATAGACCCCGCGCTTTAGGAGACTGAAAAATGATTCGCACGTATTGATGTGTGACTTGCTGCCATCAAGGTTAGTGCGGGAATATTCCAGTTTGCTGTGGTTCACTTTGTGGTGGCCTTTCCACTCCTTTAATGGGTTGCGATACGCTCCATGCTCATCGGTGTTCACGATTGAACCTTTGTCCACGCATTCATGTAAGCACCTACCTA
>JBKJOZ010000108.1:0-3117 GCA_046595315.1 Limisphaerales bacterium | reverse complement strand
TCACAATTTCACAAAGGGCAACCAGCAATTTGCGCTGGACGCGTTGCTGCGAAGCGACGCCCGCATCAACCAGCTCTTGAACGCCGTCGCCGAGGGTAAAATTGAATTTTCCATGCTAGGGACGCAGCGCCTGCAAAAATTTAAAAAATCTCCCAATGAAAAAGTGAGACAGCGGACCGATGCATTGGAGAAAGTGCAGGGAAAGAATTAGCTGATTTCGATCAAAGCGATCTGCTCTAACTCCATAGATTTCCGCCCAATTTGTTGCGGCTGGTCGTTTAACGGTTGCTCCGAAATTTCCACTGCGGCATCTTGTCGCCTGTGGCTTTGGTCAGAAAAAATTTCAACGCGCTAAAATCGAATCCGCTGGCATTGGCGGCGATTATTTCGCTGGCCACGCATTTGATCGTCTTCAGCGGATGGAAACTAAATCAACGCTTTGGCTGGTTGAAAAATGATAAATTACCGAAGTGGTTGCAGAAAATTTCCGCGCCTTCGCCGAAAAAAAATCTCCAAAAGCTCCAGCAAACCCAGCGCGAATCTCAGTTGGTTTTTATCGATGTTGATCCGAGCCAGAGCGTCAAAGAATCGCCGAAAGACGCGAAATTTTATGGCGCGGCCAATTCCAAAGCGGCCAGCGCCAAGCCCCTGGATTCCGCGTTGCCGGAAATCCAAGGCAAGCAGGACAAGATTCTAAAGACCACAGAAAATTCAAAATCGAAGGCGCAACCGCTTCAGCCTTCGCCGGCTCCGCCTGACAAAATTGAAGAGCAAGAATCCAAGCCGAAATCAAAACAAGATTTAGGCGACCTCGCTTTGGCAAAACCACAGGATCAAAATAAAAAATCCGAGGACGAAGGTGATGCGGAGAACAAAACTCAGACGCGACCACGAAAACTTTCCGATGTGAAACCCGGTATGCGCGGCGAAAAATCAAAACAGGATGGCGGCGCAAAACGATTGTCCCTCGACCCCGGCTTTGACGTGAAGGTGACTTCGTTTGGCGATTACGACCGGGAATTCATCGCGGCCGTGCAGCAATGTTGGTACGAATTATTAGAGGGACGAAACACCGTCCCCGGAAAAATCGTCGTGGAATTTCGCTTGAATTACGATGGCCGCATCACAGAGTTAAAAGTCGCGGAAAACACGACGCACGACGTGATGCTCGAACTGATTTGCAAAGGCGCGATTGATAAGCCCTCGCCTTATCGCAAATGGCCGACGGAAATGCGGCGCGAAATGCAGTCGGATTCGCGCGACGTGCGGTTCACTTTTTTTTACGAATAGAAAATTTAATTCATGGAACTCTTTATCTTAATTTTACTCGGGATTGCTTCACTCGTTGGGCTGACCTTCATCGTCGAACGCGGAATCGCCTTGCGCTGGAAAAAAATTGTTCCGCCTGAGGTGGAAAACGCCGTTTCCAATTGCCGCGCGACTTCCGACCTGCCGATGTTGCGCCGCGTTTGTGAACAGAGCCCCTCGCCCGTCAGTCGCTTACTTTTGCTCGCGGATAAAAATCGCGATTGGCCGCGTGAAGAAAATGCCGACGCTTTGCAAACCCGCGCGCGCTACGAAATAGCCCGCCTCGAACGCGGTCTCGTTATCTTGGAAATTATCGTTGGCATCGCCCCGCTGCTCGGATTGGTCGGGACGATTTACGGTTTGATCACGCTGTTTGGCAGCGTCGGCCAAGCGGGCATGGGTGACAGCAATAATCTGGCGCGCGGCATTTCCATCGCCCTGAACGCGACCTTAATGGGTTTGCTCACGGCAATTCCATCGTTAATCGCCTGGAGTTTTTACAACAAAAAAGTCGAAACGCTCGCGATAGAAATGGAAACATTGTGCGATGAATTTTTGCGCCGACAATATCGCAACGATTCTAATACAACCGTTTCAAAGAATTAAATCGCGATGCAATTTACCGTTCGCAAACGCCGTCACGCTCCCGCCGTCATCATCATTTCGTTGATCGACGTTTTGATTGTCGTGCTGATTTTTTTGATGGTGACGACGACGTTCAAACAACAAAACGCGGTCAAACTTGTTTTGCCTGAATCCAAACAAGCCAAGGCTGGGTCGAGTGAAAACGCGTTGGTCGTGACGATTTCAAAACAAGGAGTCTTCTCGCTGGGCAAAGAAGAAAACGCAGTCACTCCTGATGCCTTGCAGGAAAAATTGATCGATGCGGTTCGCAAAAACCCAAACGCGACGCTCTCGATTCGTGCCGATACCGACGCGCCGTTTGGCCGGATATTCAAAGTGATGGACGCGGCCAAAGCCGCGAACATCAAAGTGGTGAGCGCATTTACGAAGAGCGGAACTGCGCCCTAAAAAGCTTTGTCATTTCGCCTCTGATTTTTTCGGCGGATGAAAGAAAAGCGCGAGACAAACTGCTGCGGCAAAGGCCGCCGCACACGGCACTAAAAATAGCGAACGGAAGTTGGTGACACCGTCGTGCGTGAACACTGTTTGAATCAAGTATGGGCAGACTGAATTGGCCACCAGCGCACCGATTCCGAGAATCATCACGTTGAACAAACCTTGCGCGCTAGCCCGGGCATCTTTGGGAAAATGTTCATCGACAAAAATGTAAACCGTCGCAAAAAAGAAGGCGTAACAAATTCCGTGTAAAATCTGCACACCGATGATCAACGCAGCCGATTCGGGACAAAAGGCATACACTGCAAATCGTCCAGCGTGACCCAAAATTCCAACCACCATCGTCCAGCGCCAACCGAGTCGTTTGAGAACGACGCCGAGAAACATCATTGTCACAATTTCCGCAACCTGACCGATGCTCATAGCGGGCATAATCCAGTTGCCCGGAATCCCAACACCGCCTTTGTCAACGGCCGTGGCGAGAAAGGTCCCCGTCCAATTGAAATAACAATTGTGCACGAACGAATCGATAAACGTCACAATCCAGAGAATAAGAACAAACGGATGTTTGAGGAGTTTGATCGCTTCGAGCCATGCAAGTTTGTCTTCGGTTCCTTGAACTTTTTTCGGAGGTGTATGGGGAAGCACCAAACTGAATGCCGCAAGTAGTAGCGACGCAATTCCAGCGACGATAAAAGTCCATTTCGTGGCATCAAGTAAGGGATGACC
>JBKJOZ010000347.1:0-9738 GCA_046595315.1 Limisphaerales bacterium | reverse complement strand
GGTTTGCTCGGCTCAGGGCGAACCGAAACCGCGCGGCTGATTTTTGGAGTCGATCATTCAGACACAGGGGAAATGGTGCTCGAAGGCAAACCGCTGTCGCTCTCCTCGCCACGACACGCCATCGGTCATCGCTTCGGTTTTTGTCCTGAAGATCGAAAAGTCGAAGCGATCATTCCAAATCTTTCCGTGCGCGAAAACATCATGCTCGCCTTGTAAGCCAATCAGGGCTGGATGCGTTACGTCTCGCGCGCGAAACAAAATGAAATTGCTGAACAATTCATCAAAGCGCTCAACATCAAAACGCCGAATGCGGAACAACCGATTCGCCTTTTGAGCGGCGGCAATCAGCAAAAAGTAATTCTCGCCCGCTGGCTCGCATCGCACCCGCGCCTCTTGATTTTGGATGAACCGACCCGCGGTATCGATGTCGGCGCAAAATTGGAAATTGAAAAGTTGATGACCAAACTGACGAGCGAAGGCATGGCTATTTTATTTATTTCATCCGACCTCGAGGAAATTGTCCGCAACGGCGACCGCGTGGCTGTCTTGCGCGACCGCAAGAAAATCTGTGAGTTGAATGGCGCTGATATTTCCGAAAATAACATCATGCGAGCCATCGCCGCGCCACACGAAGAATGAAATTTTTCCTAAGCCCAACGTGGCAAAAGTTGAAGTGGCCGCTCGCCGCGCTCGGGCTCGTGCTCCTGTTTAATTTTCTTTTCGCCAGCGGCTTTTTTCATCTCCAAATGAAGAACGGGCGTTTGTTCGGCAGTCTCATCGATATTTTGAATCGCGCCGCGCCGGTCATGCTGTTGTCGCTCGGTATGACGCTGGTAATCGCGACGGGCGGAGTTGATTTGTCGGTTGGAGCAGTGATGGCCATTGCCGGTTCGATTGCCGCACTACTTCTGACCAAAACGCATTTGCCGGTTCCGGTCATCATTGTGATTTGTCTGGCCGCATCGGGCCTTTTCGGAATTTGGAATGGCGCGCTCGTCGGCTTTTTTCAAGTGCCACCCATCGTGGCAACATTGATCTTGATGGTCTCCGGGCGCGGCATCGCTCAACTTTTAACCAATGGCCAGATCATCACTTTCGAAAATAAACATTTTGAATTCATCGGGCGCGGCACTTTTTTCGCGTTGCCATTCACCATCACGCTGACATTGCTCGTCTTTGCCGCGCTCTCACTCTTGACCAAAAAAACTGCGGCCGGACTTTTCATCGAATCGACTGGCGACAACGAAACGGCCAGTCGCTATTCCGGAGTGAACACGCGTTTGGTAAAAGTTTTGGTCTATGCCATTTGCTCGGTCATCGCCGGATTGGCCGGGTTAATGGTGACGACCGACATCAAAGCAGCCGACGCGAATAACGCCGGCCAATGGCTCGAACTCGACGCCATCCTCGCGACCGTCATCGGCGGCACGTCGCTGCTGGGCGGGCGTTTTTATCTCATCGGCTCGCTCATCGGCTCGATTCTTATCCAAACCTTGACCACGACAATTCTGACGCGTGGCGTCGCGGTTGAATGGACGCTGGTAGTCAAAGCCGTCGTGATCATTGCGGTCTGCCTTTTGCAGTCGGAGCAATTCAGAAAAACAATTTTTGCGCGGAGGCAACGTTCGCTATGAACCTTCGGGTGCTGAAAAGAAATATTCCCTTCGCCGCCACGTCGCTGGTCTGCGTGCTGCTTTACGTTTCCGCTGGAATAAAATTTCAGCATGACGGTTTTTTTTCCCTGCGCGTCTTCATCAACTTTTTTTCTGAAAACGCGTTCCTCGGTGTAGCCGCCATCGGAATGACTTTTGTGATTTTGTCCGGCGGGATTGACCTGTCCGTTGGCGGGATGATCGGGCTCACCAGTATTTTGCTCGCGTTATTCATCGAAAAATTTCATCTGCACGCTGCGGTCGCCATTCCGCTCGTTTTGTTTTTAGGAACGTTATTTGGCGCGATCATGGGGAGCCTGATTCATTTTTTTGGTCTGCCCTCTTTTTTAGTGACGCTCGCCGGAATGTTTTTCGCTCGCGGCATGGGACTCGTTCTTCACCTCGAATCAATTCCCATAAATCAATTTTTCAGCGCCATTGCATCGCATTTGGAAATTCCGCTGGGGCGCGGAATGGTTTTGCCCGCCACCGCCGTGATTTATTTCGCAGCCTTCGTCATTGCAATTTGGATAGCGCACTTCACTCGTTTTGGTCGCAACATTTACGCCATCGGCGGCAACGAACAATCGGCGACGCTGATGGGGTTGCCCGTGGCGCGAACTAAAATTGGCGTCTATGCGCTCAGCGGATTTTGCTCTGCATTGGCTGGAGTGGTTTACACGCTTTACACTTTTTCAGGAAACCCGACCGCCGGCGCTGGTCTCGAACTGGACGCCATCGCCGCCGTGGTCATTGGTGGAACTTTGCTGAGCGGCGGCGTGGGTTATCTGGCTGGAACTTTCGTCGGTATTTTGATTTTCGGAATCATCCAAACGGCCATCACGTTTCAAGGCACGCTCAGTTCCTGGTGGACCAAAATTGTCATTGGCGGATTGCTCCTCGCATTTATTCTCCTGCAAAAATTAATTCAGGCGAAAAAATTTAAAACAAAATCCAGCCACGGATGAACACCGATTTACACGGATGAAAACTAATTTTAAAAAGTTTAGCGCAGTCTTTCTCACCGCCATTTTTTTCACGGCAAACTCCAGCTTCGCCGTCAACTATTCCAATCCCGTTTTGCCCGGCGATTTTCCTGATCCGTCCGTGATCCGCGTGGGAGAAGATTATTGGGCGACCGCCACCGCTTCGGAATGGGGGCCGATTTACCCGATCCTGCACTCGCGCGACTTGGTGAATTGGGAACTCAAAGGACACATCTTCAACGAAAAACCCAAGTGGTCGTCAAAAAATTATTGGGCACCCGAACTCATTTACCACAACAGTAAATTTTACGTCTATTACGTCGGCCGGAAAAACGTCGAAAACGGGACGCTGCACATCGCCGTTGCCACTGCCGAAAATCCGCTCGGTCCGTGGACTGATCACGGTCCGATGATTGGGCAGGACGATGGCTCCATCGACCCATTTGTGACCGCCGATGAACATGGAGCTCGCTACATGCTCTGGAAAAACGACGGCAACAGCTGCGGCGAACCGACTTACATCTACGCGCAAAAACTTTCCGAAGACGGCCTCAAGCTCGGAGGTGAGATGAAGCAACTCATCCGCAACGACCAGCCGTGGGAAGGTAATTTAATTGAAGGCCCCGCTGTTACAAAACACGGTGACTATTTTTATTTGTTTTACGCCGGCAACGGTTGTTGCGGAAAAAATTGCAGCTACGGAACAGGCGTCGCGCGCTCGAAAAGTTTGTTGGGGCCTTACGAAAAATTTGCGGGCAATCCGATTGTTGCGGACAACGAGAAATGGCACTGCCCCGGTCACGGGACCATCGTCACGACACCAGATGGCCGGGATTTTTTCATGGCCCATGCCTATGACGTGAAAGGTTTTCAATTCATCGGACGCCAGGGGATTCTCAACGAAATCAAATGGAGCAGCACCGGTTGGCCTACACTCAACAGTGGAAAAGGAGTGAGCACCAATGCGGTGGCTCCCTTCGGAAAAGTTCAAAAAACAGATCTCGAATTCGTCGATGATTTCGCCACGTCCAATTTAGATTTGCGCTGGCAATGGCCGCACGCGATCGAACGCAGCATGAAAATCGCGAAAGGCGAACTGGTTCTCACTTCGCCAACCACCCGCAGCAATGATTTGTTCGGGTCGATTGCCGCCGTGCAAACCGTCACGGCCGATTACGCAGCGACCACCCTAATCGACGTCCGCGAGATGAAGGCCGGGACTCACGCGGGACTTTTCGCTTTTGGCGATGTGGAAAACGCGTTGGGCATCAGTTTCGGTGAGGGAAAAATTTCTTTGCATCGCGCCCGGAAAAACAAAACTGAAAATCTGGGATCCATCGCGGCGCCATCTTCGCCGAAAATTTATTTGCGCATGGAGGCAAAGGACGGGCACCTGTTTCAATTTTCAGTTTGGGATGGGAACAATTGGAAAAACGTCGGCGAGAATGTGAATCTGGAAGGCAATTATCTACCCCCGTGGGATCGCGGCGTGCGCATCGCGCTGACGGCAGGCGGAATCGAAAACGCCGTCGCAAAATTTGATTGGCTGCGCGTTGTGCCGAAATAGATTTTGCACCGGCGATTTTGCTGAGGATTAATCTGCGCGCCGGTCGAAGATGGTCGCAGTAAATTTCCAGCGCGCCAAAATTGTTCCCACGATCAGGGCGATCAAATAGCCAAATTTCAGTCCGCTCGCCATCAGACCCACCAGCAGCACGAGGAAAAAATTGGATTTTGAATCGGTCGTATCACGGATCAGGAGCATCAACGTCAATCCTTCGAACAAAAGAATTACTCCCAAAATTGGCATTGGGAAAACCTGGATGACATTTTGAAATCCGCTCGCAAAGAAAAATCCAAGGATCAGATAAAGCGCGCCGTAAATTATGACCGAGCCGCCCGTGCGCGCGCCAAAAGCGTAATGCCCCACCATCCCGCCGGAGCCGTGGCACGTCGGAATTCCACCGAGAAATGGGTTAATTAAATTCATCAGCGAATAGGTGAAGCTGATTTTGCGCAGGCTCGGCGCGCGGTCGGGAAATAAATCCTGCGACGTTTGTCGCGCGGCCAAAATCGAGTTTCCAATCGAGAGCGGCACTTGCGGCAACGCCAGCAAGACGAAGCCAGCCCAGATGTGGTTCCATTCCGGTGTGTAAAGTTTTGGAAGGTGAAATCCGATTTGCTGTGTCGCAGAATAAAGATCCAGTTTGAGGCGAATGATTGAATAGACCGCGCCCAGCAAAAGAATGAAAAGTGCTGCGGGATATTTGCGGTTTCCGTAAAGCAATAAAGTGATGATAAACGCTCCCGCCGCGAGCCAATATCCGCCGGTGCCTTCGCGGGGCACGTAATCTTTCAGCGCCAGCGTGGTGAGTTGCAGTCCGAGACCGAATTGAATTCCGCGCACCACCACTTTGGGAATGATTCGCGCCAGCCAACCAATCAATCCCGTCACGGTCAACAGCAACATCGTCAGACCAATTGCCAAGCCGCCGCCATAGATAATATCGGGAGTAATTTTTTGCGCGGCACTTTGGGCGATCACTAAAATGGCGACGGCTTTGAGCGGTTGCACCGGCATTGGCATGCGATAAACCAACCCGGTGAAAACCTGCATCGCGCCGAAAATGATCAGCACACTCGCGCTGTCTAAGCCGGCGGCCAGAATCATTCCCACGACCAGCGGCAAGTCGGTTCCAATGTCACCAAACGCTCCCGCGAATTCGTTGCGATCAAAACGGATCGCCGTCATTTTTGTATCCGAAGAAGTAATCATTTATTCGTCAGCATATCCAGGCACCGATGGATTGGAGCCCGGTTCGCGAAAATTTTTGACGCTGAGTTTAGTTGGAATGACCAGACTCACATGGCTGTCGTAAAATAATCCGTTCATGCCTTTGCCGTGGCGAATGGGATAATGGCTCGTGTTGGTGAACGGGAGCCACGGGGGACGCGGTGGCGCGGCAATTCGCGAATCGGAACAACCGGGGGTGCGGCGATGATCCCAAATCACGAGGCGTTCGGAAGTTTGTTTGACGAAAGATTCGCGTTTGGCCATCGGGCTGCCGTCGCTGTAATTCATGCCGTAAGCGCATTGCCACTGTTTTTCGGTCGGACATTTGAAAATGTTCGAAAAACTCAAATACGGAAAAAGCAAACCTGACTTGAACCCTGCGCCCGGAATTCCATCTGGAACTTGGGAGGGGTCGTAGGGGGCCCACCAGATTTCGTTCGGGCCAGTTGGCGGCGGAGTGTTGGGTCCGGTGCCCGAAGGAACTCCAGCGGAAAGTCCGTAGGGATCGTTAGGTGTATCGGGACACAACCGGTATGGAACATTCACCCCGTCGTTGTTGTCGCGATATAAAATGTAAGCGAGGCCAATTTGTTTCAGGTTGTTCAGGCAAGTAGTTTGAATTGCTTTTGATTTCGCCCGTGCAAGCGCGGGCAGAAGCAAGCCGGCGAGGATGGCGATGATCGCGATGACCACCAGCAGTTCGATCAAAGTAAACGCCAAATATTTTGCCCCACGCATCCCAAATTGAAAACGATAGCGTTATATTTTGTCAAATAGGTCGTTAAAATAATTATCCCGCACGGAGAAATGTCTTCAAATCCTTCCAAGACTTTTTGTTCGCGACGATGCTCTCCATTTCCATTTGCTTGTAGAGCGTCAGGACCTTTTTCCCCGTTGGAGTCAACATCGCCCCGCCTTTTGTGGTCCCGCCGCGCAAGGAAATCACCAGAGGTTCTGTGAAGCACTGGTTCATGGTTTGAACAAGTTTCCAGGCTCGCATGTAGGAAAGCCCCATGGATTGAGCCGCCAATGAAATAGAGCCTGTCGCGTGAAGGTGTTCGAGCAATTCCGCCTTGCCGGGACCCAGCGCAATCTCGCTGCCGCGCAGGATTCGAATCCGCGGCTGCAAACATGCCTCGCTCGCTGATTTGGCTTTCTTCAGCGGTAACCGTATTTTGATTTTGGCGTGATTCATCGGTCTGGTTCGGATCAGTTTTTCAACGAATTTGATTGAAAGGAAAGGGCGAATTTGTGCCAACACGTGTCTTGGTATGGGATGCCATTGGTTTGTGATTTTTGCGCTTTGACCTGTTCAGTCTTTTGTTACGTTTCGCCGCGCATGGATCAACACCTGATAGTGGACGGCCTCATTTCCTATTTGTGTCTTATCATCTTAATTACGTTTCACGAATTCGGTCATGCATGGATGGCGTGGCGGCGCGGCGACGACACGGCGCGGATGCTCGGACGCATCACTCTTAATCCGCTGGCGCACATGGAAGTTTTCGGAACGGTTGTTTTGCCACTGCTAGCAATTTTTCTCGCGTCGAGCGGTTCAGGCTTGAGCAGTTTCATCATTGGCTGGGGCAAACCGGTGCCGGTCAATTCTGCCAACTTGAAAAATCGCGGATGGGACTGGGTGCTGATCGCACTGGCCGGGCCGGCGATGAATATCGTGCTTGCGGTAATTTCGATGGCGTTGGCGCGCGGCGGGATGGCGGTTAATTCTGATGACGTGATGAATTTTGGTTTCCGCCTTGCCATTATGAATTTTGCTTTGTGCTATTTCAATTTGTTGCCCATTCCACCTTTGGATGGTTCGCATGTGGCCCGTTATTTCATTGGCATGTCGGAAGAAACTTTTTTGCGCCTGGGCCAGTACGGGTTTTTCGCTGTGATTCTTCTCATTCAACTCCAGCCTGTTCGCGCCGCACTAAGTTTTGCGACGCTGAATTCCTTCATGCTTTTAGCGCGGCTGTTTGGCATTACTCCGTAGGGTTTCTCGCAATCCATTTCCGCGCCGCGCCGTTGCTAGTGAAAAACGCGGGCGGACTTCTCAGGCAATGCCCCCTTGGCGACTGAAACCAAGAAGTCTAATTTTTCCCCATGAGGTTTGATTTTCCACGAGCGGCCAGGACCCATCTGGTAACAATTTTATGAGCATCTCGCTGAAACCCAGGCATCTCAAACGCTACAAAGACATCGCGATGCTGCTGTTGAAATACGGGAACAGCGACATGGTGCAGCAGTTTGGTTTACGCGCGGCGCTGAATGACGACGATTTCGCGACCGGCCAAACGAGTCCGCCGGAGGAATTGGCCAACGATCTTGAGCGGATGGGACCGACCTTCGTAAAACTTGGCCAGCTCCTTTCCAGTCGCGCGGATTTGCTGCCCGAAGTTTATTTAAATGCATTGGCGCGTTTGCAGGACAAGGTCAAACCGTTCTCCTACGAGGAAGTGGAAACAATTGTCACTTCCGAACTGGGCGTGCGAATTTCCAAAGCCTTTTTGCGATTTGATCAGGAGCCGATGGCGGCGGCCTCGCTCGGGCAAGTTCATCGCGCGGTGCTGCGCGACGGGCGGCAGGTGGTGGTGAAAATTCAGCGACCTGATATTCGTAAACAAATTGCGGAAGACCTTGAGGTGTTGGAAGAGATCACCAGTTTTTTTCAGGAAAACACCAAGGTCGGACGCCGTTATCAATTTGCAAAAATTTTTGATGAGTTTCAAAAAACGTTAATCCACGAACTCGATTACTTGCGCGAGGCGGCGAATTTATCGGCCATCAGCGAGAACCTAAAAGAATTTCCACACCTCGTTGTGCCATCTCCGGTCGCCGATTACACCACGCGCTCCGTGTTGACGATGGATTATATTCCAGGAAAAAAACTCACCGAGGTTCAACCGATTGAGCGCATGGAATTGAACGGTGCAACGCTCGCCGACGAACTTTTTCAGGCTTATCTCAAACAAGTTCTGGTGGATGGCTTGTTCCATGCCGACCCGCATCCGGGAAATGTTTTTCTAATGGATGACAAGCGCATCGCGTTGCTCGACCTTGGCATGGTGGGGCGAACCACTCCGGAGCTTCAGGAAAAATTAATCAAACTCCTGATTGCGATTAGCGAAGGCAAAGGAGAAGAAGCGGTCGCGATCGTTATCCAAATGAGTGAGGAAACCCACGACTTTAACGAATCGGATTTTCGCCGCCATATCTCAGGCCTCGTGGCAGAACAACAGGACAACACCTTGGAAAAAATTGACGTGGGCCGAATTTTATTGGAGGTCGGAAAAAGTGCGGGGCAAAATGGACTTTTCGTTCCAGTCGAATTGACGATGCTCGGAAAAACGCTTCTTCAACTCGATCAAATTGGCCGTGGGCTCGATGATAAATTCAATCCCAACGCCGCGATTCGCCGGCACGTCAGCGAAATCTTAAACAAACGGTTGAAGCGCGATATCACTCCGGGAAATTTGCTGGCGACGTTTCTGGATTTAAAAGATTTCATCGGCGGCTTACCGCGCCGCGTGAATAAAGTTTTGGATGCGGTGGGTAGTTCAGAAATGGAAATCAAAGTGCGCTCGCCCGACATTAATTTATTGCTGGAAGGTTTTCATAACATCGCGAATCGAATCACGACGGGGTTGATTCTCGCCGCGTTGATTGTGGGAGCGGCTTTGTTGATGCAAGTACGAACAACGTTTCAAATCCTGGGCTATCCCGGTTTCGCTATGCTCTGTTTCCTCGCCGCAGCGGGAATCGGTTTTTGGCTCGTGTTGAGTATTGTTTTCAACGACCAAAAAACGAAGCGGCGCCAGCGGAAGTCAGAGAAAAACTAACGGTCACGTTGCAAGAGAAGGCGCAAACTGTTGATCACCACCACCACCGTGCTGCCTTCGTGCCCAATTACACCAACGGTCAGCGGAATCGCGCCGAAAATAGCGAAACCCACCAGCACCGCGACTGTTCCCAACGAAATAACCAAATTTTGCCGGATGATTTTTCGTGCTTTGTGGCTGAGTTGATAAGCAGCCCAAAAATTTTCGAGGCGGTCGTGCATTAAGACGACTTCCGCTTGTTCGAGCGCGGCGTCCGAACCGCGCGCGCCCATTGCCACGCCAACGTGCGCCGCTGCTAAGCTGGGCGCGTCGTTCACGCCGTCACCAATCATCGCCACCGGCAATTTTCGTTCGGTAAACGAACGAATGATTTCCACTTTTTGTTCTGGTTTTAATTCAGCGCGAACATCGTCCAAATCCAATTTTGTCTTGAGATGTTCGGCGGTGGCTTTGCGGTCGCCGGT